>CAYYGL010000004.1:0-45920 GCA_964471235.1 uncultured Calditrichaceae bacterium | reverse complement strand
TTTGCGAACGGTGGTGGATCAGTTTCATCAATCCATCATTGAAGAAATCGATTCTTTATTTGATATATCCGACCGCCTTTTTAAAGAAAAACAGGCTTCCGCCCATGAAAAGATTGGGCTGGTGTTTTTATATATGCACATTTTTGAGAAGGCTGAAAAGCATTTGCGGCAGGCCATTCAACTGGAGCCCCGCCGCTATAGCAGTTATGTATATTTAAGTAAGTGTTATTATTTGCAAAAACGCTACAACAAAGCTTACGAAGTGCTGATCAATATCCAGCGACAGAATGTGACATACCCGGACCTCTTTAACTTGCTGGGTTTGATCATGATGGCAAAAAAGAATTACCAGAGCGCCTTTAAATATTTTAAAGAAGCATTAAAATATAACAATAGTTACATCGAAGTTTATTTCAACCTGTGCGAATCCATTCTGCGGCGTATTTTTCTATTAGAAAAAAAAGAGCGCCCGGAAGAACTTCAGAAGAGTATAAATTTCCTCAAACTATTATTAAAAAAGATTAACAACCTCGGAAAAATAGAGGAACGCCACCAGAGTGCCCTGATCAGCAAAGCATTGACCGAACACTCGTTTCGGAAAGCATTTAACCTGGTGCATGAGTTTCGCGAGAAAAATTACCTCAACCGCACCCCGCCGGAAATTATCGGGTTCAAATTTTACCTCCGCCTTTTCTTCAGTGACGAGGAGATGTCATCTGTCGTCCTGGATAGTTATGAAGAAAAAATAACTCAGGAGTTACATCAAAATCCATCCTATCCGGACCTCTGGCATTACCTGGCATTAATCCATCTGATGCAATGCCGTTATTATTTTTTGAGAGGGCTGGATAACTTCCGGGATGCCACCCGGATTAATCCCAATTTTGATAAAGCTATGAAAAACTTACGCCTTGTTGAAAACGATGGCAGGGAATTCCTGGCATTGATTAAGACCATTGTTTAATCCACCCCGGTTCAAAAAAACAATATGGTTGTCTCGCCGGAAGTAACTTGCAAAACCAGAACAAAAGGATGTTTTCGAGATGGATCGCGAATAGCTTATACGAGCTGGTTCCTAAAGCGAAAAGAAAACGTATTGCAATCATTATACCGGTGAGGGGTGCCAAAAGCGAGGAATCCAGGCAAACCAATAGGAATAAGGCTTTCATAAGGATTTCTTGTGATAGCTATCACCATAGCGAGGGGGAACTTCCAATAACTTTTACAGTTCAGTTTTACCCAAGGGTCTCCAAAGTGGTTAGTCATGATCTTTCCCAAAAAGCAGTATAAGATTTCAGGAATCCGATGTTTAATTCAACATCCTATTTATTTCGGGGGTAATAATTTTTTTTTGTCACCAGACGTTACCTCTTCTCAAACTCGGATTTTTTCACCATCCCAATTCATTTTTCAAACCAGTTTTAAATTACATGGAAGAGTTATTATGAAACAGCTATATCCTGAAATTTCGATTTCAGCTTATAAAGGCATCTTTTTATTACTGATGTTGCTGATAGGTAGTGGGGTTGCCCAGCAACGGAAGTCAATCGACCGTAGCGATTTGTCTAAAGGCATAGAGATTATTATCAATAACCAGCAGTTATCCGGTACAGGAAAGGTGCTGGCAGTACAAGATACCGGCGGGCACCAGTTGGTTCTTACCCATGCCTACCTGAATGGTGAAAAATTATGGCTGCGCAATAGTGCAACACTGATGTCATCTGGCAACAGGGGAATTCATTGGTATTACGATAAAACGACCGGTGTTTTATCCCTGGCGATCGAACCATTTCTTAAACGCCTTTCCGCCGGCGATCAACTACGGTTATTGATTTCTCCTTTGCAATTTACAGAAGGTCAACTCTCTTTAACAGTATACCAAACTTCAACGTATCCGGCGACGATCCCGACCAATTCATCACCGGTGAGTCAAGTGAACATAGAGATAAAAGGAGCGAAATAGCGTATGAAACGGGTGGGATACCAACTCTTTTCTTTCTGTATCATCATACTTTTAGTGGGGACAAACCTCATTTGGGCAAACAAGGGGCAACCTTCCACCAAGGGTTTCACCTGGGCAGACAGCCAAGATGTACTCTTTGCTTGGATAGAAATCTCGGCTGATCCCGGGGCAACACTGCTTTCCACAGCCCCGGACCCCGATACCATGTATACCGTGACGTTGCCGGTTGATTTTTCATTCAATTTTTATAACCGCTCTTATAGTACTTTTTACGTGAGTGACAACGGGTATATCACTTTTCACAATTATGGTGCCACCAGTTTCCCTTCCAACAACAACTTAAATCGAACCGGTGTTTTAGATTCGGTTATTGCGGTTTTTTGGGATTCTTTGAGCGTGGGCACTTTTGGGAACGTTTATTTTGAGGTAAAAGGCGTCAAACCCTACCGCAAAGCGGTTATTGAGTATCAAAATATAAGTTTGCTTATCCCGGGCGGTTCGGTAGGTCCGTTAACTTTTGAAATTGTTCTCTACGAGACGACGAATTTAATCAAGTTCCAATATTTGGAGTTGGGAGGATTAACCGCCGAAGAACGCGGCAGCAGTGCAACCATCGGATTGAAATTCGAAGCCGCTACTTTTGACAGCCTGCAATACTCCGTTAACACGGCTTCTTTAAGCCAGGGGTTAGCGGTACTGTTTTATCCCTCCGATAATTTACTTGCCACTTCAACGCTAACTCCAATTGTAGTGGCTCCCGGTACCAGTCCTCAATCGTTTCGTTATACGGTTAACAATGTTCAGTTTCAGCTCTTAGCAGATTCCCTGGAACGGATGGGTAAAGCAGATGTTTTACGCATCAAAAATGAAATTAACACCGCCGTGACAGACCCCATCACCGTAACGTCCGTGGTGGTGGATGGGCAACCGTTTTTCATCCTGGATACCTTGCTTTCTCCCAAACAATTGGGGTTGGAAGGTCCTCATGCCACCTGGTATTATGACAACGCCACCGATAGTTTGTTCATTCGTACCACCGCGTTTGCGGTCCGTGATTCGATTTCCATTGTGTTCCAGGAAAATATTCCCACTTCACCCGGTATTTTTCATTTTCGCACGGACTTATATGCCGAGTTACATCCCTCTCAGGGTGTCTTGACCCAAAAAGAATTCTCGATAGTAGCCAATTCAATTGATCATTATGTGTTTACTCCGACCGGGGTGGATTCCTTTCTGGCAGGGGCAAGCAAAACCTTTACCCTCCAGGCCCTTGATCAATATAACAATCCGGTAACAAACACTGAAAGTGTGAATCTTTCCGCAATTGGCAGTAATACAGTGGTTTTTAGCCGGGGCACACCCGTGGCATTTAATAATAGTGATACAATTATGTTTTCCATCTCCGATACAGTTGTGGAGAATTTTCGGGTACTGGCGGAGAATGTTCTCAACACGAATGCAACCGGATTAAGCGGTATTCAGAAGATCAAACCGGCTGCCCCGGCAAGCCTGGTAACGCTCTCCTCCACCGCACCAATTACCGTGGGCACTTCCCGGCTCTTGCAGGTTCGGGTGGAAGACCAATACGGCAATGTGCATCCGGACAGTTCCCTGAAATTCAAAAAAATCAGTGCCGGCGATGGCACCTTTAGTAATGGTCTGGATTCCATCATCGTCTTAACCAACACTTCCGGGGTGGGAGAAGCCACTTTTACCGCCAGCAGTTTAACCAGTTTTGTGGGCGATACCATCCAGGTCTCTATTGGGGCACTTTCCACCACCATCATTCTTCCCCTCCAGGCGAATGCTGTCTCCAGTTACCAATTCAATCCGGCAACATCCCAGACCACCACTGCCGGAAGCGGAGTTGCTTTTACCCTGACCGCCGTAGATACCAACGGAAACCCGGTGGTTAATTCCCAGAAGGTGGTGCTCACCAGCCTTTCCGGCACCGGCGTTACGTTTTCCCCCAATGATACTCTCACTTTCGTGAACCAGAGTTCGGTGAATTTTACTGTAACCGATACCGTGGCAGAAACCTTCTTTGTGCTGGCGCAAAACTTAAGCGGCACTGCCAGTAAGCAAAGCCCTTCCATCACCGTGCAACCGGCTGCCCCGGCAAGCCTGGTGACGCTCTCCTCCACCGCACCGATTACCGTGGGCACTTCCCGGCTCTTGCAGGTTCGGGTGGAAGACCAATACGGCAATGTGCATCCGGACAGTTCCCTGAAATTCAAAAAAATCAGTGCCGGCGATGGCACCTTTAGTAATGGTCTGGATTCCATCATCGTCTTAACCAACACTTCCGGGGTGGGAGAAGCCACTTTTACCGCCAGCAGTTTAACCAGTTTTGTGGGCGATACCATCCAGGTCTCTATTGGGGCACTTTCCACCACCATCATTCTTCCCCTCCAGGCGAATGCTGTCTCCAGTTACCAATTCAATCCGGCAACATCCCAGACCACCACTGCCGGAAGCGGAGTTGCTTTTACCCTGACCGCCGTAGATACCAACGGAAACCCGGTGGTTAATTCCCAGAAGGTGGTGCTCACCAGCCTTTCCGGCACCGGCGTTACGTTTTCCCCCAATGATACTCTCACTTTCGTGAACCAGAGTTCGGTGAATTTTACTGTAACCGATACCGTGGCAGAAACCTTCTTTGTGCTGGCGCAAAACTTAAGCGGCACTGCCAGTAAGCAAAGCCCTTCCATCACCGTGCAACCGGCTGCCCCGAATCATTTCGTGGTTCTATCGGCAATCGATTCCATCACAGTGGGGACGTCAAGATTACTCAGTGTAAAATTGCAGGATATTTATGGAAATATTCATCCCGACAGCCTGGTGCTTTTTCGTTTATTGAATGGTGACAGCCGTTTTAACCTCAACCAGTTGGATACCCTTTTTGATCGTACCAACACCAATGGAATAGCCGAGGCAAGCTATCGCGCTTCCACTTTAACCAGCTTTTTACGAGACAGTATTCAGGTGAGTTACGGCACTTCGGTGTTGGATACCATTTTGATTCCCCTCAAGGCAGGACCGATTAGCAATTTCCAGCTAACCCTGTTAAGCACTGTTCCCGATACTGCCGGAAGCCGGATACAGATACAAATCAAAGCCCTGGATGTATATGGCAACGGGGTACTGAATTCTCAACAATACCAGATGTCTGCTATTGGCAGCGCCACGGCACAATTTTTTCTCCCCGGGGGTACAATTCCGACCACCACATTCACATTCAGCAGCGATTCACTGGATACTGTTGACGTTCGCGATTTAACTGCCGGAAGTTTTGTTGCCCAGGCATCTCTGGTAAGCGACCCCAGCCGCCAGGGGGTATCGAACAGCATTCAGATTTTACCCGCCAGCCTGGCAGAATTGCGGCTCCGCTCTCAAGCCGGTAATAAAGGGATTTTGCTGAGTAATTTTGACAGCACTTTCTCTTCTACAGCCATTATGGTGCTTTATGCCGCCGGCTACGATCGCAACGGCAATTACATCAATGATATCGATTCATCGGTGTGGAAGTTGGCATCCGGAAATCTTCAGCCGACTCCACCGGTCACCTTTCCTTTTACCGGAGCCTCTCTCACTTTCGATCCCGATTCTCTGGGTAGCGGGCGTTTGTTCGTTTCCATTCCCACGACTCCGAAAATCATCAAAGATACTACCGGGGTCCTTACCATTACCACCGGGGCACTGGCATCCCTGAAAATCCAAACGGATAGTCTAAACGCTGCAACCGAAGTTGGAAATCGTACTTTCACTGCCGGGCAAACACTAACCATGTTTGCCGTGGGATATGATGCTGACAATAACCGCATCGCCACCGTTTCCAGCAATTGGACGCTCAATAATTCCTCCCTGGGGCAATTTAACAATGGGCTACCGACCCTGAACGGCGCCCGGCAGGTTACATTCACGGCTCTTCAAACCGGTTCCGGGGTGGTCACCACTAAAGCAGTCAGTGATACGACAATTTCCGATCAAACCGGGTTGTTTACGGTGAATGGCAGTGCGATCGATTCGATTGTAATCCGTAATGCAGCAAACAACGGGGGCATCGCTTATAACTCCCTGCCGTTGACCATCACTGCCGATACCACCATCACTTTGTACGCCGCAGGTTATGATGCCCAGGGGAATTTCATCAGTGACACTACGGTAACCTGGGGCAGCATCGGGTTAACCGGGGTTCCTGCCGGGCCGGCTTCCTCCATTGTCTTTAACCCTTCTACCGTGCAATCGGGCAGAATTTTCACCCAGACCGGTGTGGGGGTGAAAGATGACACGACAGCGCTGATCACCATCCAGCCCGGGGCGTTAGCGGATGTTCGAATTCAAAACAATGCCACCGGAAGCGGCATCGAAGTGGATACGGTTACGTTACATGCCGGGCTCGATACCACCTTGTTTGTGGGGGGATATGATAGCGATAACAACTTTATTTCCACCGTTACATCCAACTGGTCACTGGAAGGCGCTTCAATCGGTTTTTTCTCCCAGGCGAATCCCTCAACATTTAATCTGCTAACGGTGGATTCCGTGGGTAGTGCCGTGGTGCGGGCGACTCAAAATGGGGGAAGTTTAACAGACATCACTTCTACCATTACGGTGCTGGCAGGAACGGCGGATTCACTGGTAAAATTTGCAGCATTAGACAGCCAGGCAGCGCCGGTAAACTCCCGGGTGCCCAACGATATTGAAATCCAGGTGCTGGATGCATTTGGTAACCCGGTGCCCAATCACACTGTGCACTTTGTCCCCCAGGGAGGCGGCAGCGTTTCCCCGGCAACCGCCACTACCAACGCCCTGGGGATTGCCTCTACCGCCTGGACGGTGCATTCCACACCAACGACCGACAGCCTGGCAATCTTCGTTGCCGAAACGACCCGACCCGATACCGTAAAATATTATGCCCTGGTTACTTCCGGAACGGCGACCACATTGAGTGCCGTTCAACCGGATACCGGTATCGGCACGGTGGATACCGATTTAACCTTCGACTTTAAGGTGCTGGTGCTAGACTCGCTGGCAAACCCGGTCCCCGGGGTAATTGTCAGTTGGTCTATCATATCTTTTCCGGTTGGCGCCAGCAATCAGACCCTTTCGGTGTTTTCCGATACAACCAACAAAAACGGGAATGCCGTTACCCGGCTTCATTTGGGGACCAAAGCCGGCACCTACATCGTACGAGCTTCTACTGCCACCACAACTCCTAATTTTGTAGATTTTTATGGCATTGCTCAGGCAGATACCGCCAGTCAGATAACGGTAATTTTTGGAAATTCCCAGAGCGATACGATTAACCATACCCTGATAGATTCCATTAAGTTTAAAGTTGCCGACCGGTTCTCCAATATTGTTTCCAATCAAACCGTGGTATTTAACCCGCTCCAGGGATCGGTGAATCCCACCACCGCGGCCAGCAATGCTTCCGGGGTGGTTGCAACCGCCTGGACCCTGGGCTCTCTTGCCGGAACTCAGCAACTGACTGCCTCCCTCCAGAGCAGCCCTACCGTGGTAAGCGATACGGTAACCGCCACGGCGCTTCCCGGGTTACCGGCTACCCTTTCCCTGGTTACCATGCGCAAATTGCCAAACGACTCCATCGCGGCGGTGAGTGGGGAAAATGTGACCACGGTCTTGCAAGTGCAAGACATTCATGGGAATAAGGTATCCGGTGCCTCCGTAAAATTTCAATCCCTGCCCGGCTACAATGTGCTGTTCGAATCTTCTCAACTGACAACGAACAGTAACGGTCAGGTTACCAACGTGGTCAAGACCGATGTAGACAGCAGCCGCAGTTTCTTCCGGGCGTTGATTCCCGGTACAGATACTCTGAATTTGCACATCTTCCATTTAAGCTATGTAAACGGAAGTCTTCTCCCGGTGGCTGCCTCTCCCGGCGATACAGTGGCTTTTCAGGTGCAATTACAGAACAATTCTCCTTTCCCGGTCATCCTGGATACCGCATCCACTCGCTTTCGGTTCAATGACGGATTACATACTTTTTCAGCCGCTTTGCATGGTGCCGTCACCATCCCCGCACTCAGTGCCGGAACCCTGAATTTCGATTCTGCCGTGATCAACAGTAACTTCACCAATACCGGCTATGCACCGGAAGTATTTGTTAAAGGAAGCGGAGCGGATTCGTTACTTTCCGGGAGCGTCTTTTTACCGTCAAATGTTCTCTCCATTTTTAAGGTCGAAATCACCCAGTTGACAGCCACCACAACCAACGTAGCTCGCGGAGACACGTTCCTGGTCACCGTATTTGTGAATAATCTGGGACCCGATACTGTCACGGTAAATACCCTTACATTGTCGGCAACCCAGATCCCACCGGCGAATTTCATTCCACCGGCATCCTTTGGCACCCTCCTTCCCAATAGTGTGAACAACCAATTTGTTTTTCAAGCAATCGTACCAATTAATGCGGCATTGGGAAGCGACACGATCAATGCCCAGTTAACCGGAACGGATCAAAACGGGTTAACGGTATTTGCAGGTTCCGCCACCTCACCCTTAATTTACACTATCAAGAGTAATGCTCTGTTAAGTCTGCAATCGATTTCTCCGACTACGGTAACCAACGGGGATACGTTTTCCTTGCAAATGCAATTGTTGAACACCGGTCAGTTCACTGCGGTATTAAACCCGGACAGCTCCGTTCTTACCTTTGGAAGCGATGTGATTCCCCTTTCCCAGGGGTATTCGGTACCGCCGGGCGTTGGTCCGCCGGATGCCATCACCGCAACCTTTGCGGCACATGGGATAACTTCCCTCGCCAATGCGGTACCCTATCCTGCCCAACTCCGGTTATACGGTACGGAAAACGGCGCTTTGTTGGATACCACTCTGGTGCTCAGTGATTCGTTCCGGGTGCAAAATCCACCCAATGTGATCGTGTCGCTGCTAAATGTTGTGCCGGACACCACATCTCAAAATCAGGATTCGGTGATCACCCGGCTGGTGTTACTCAACAGCGGGGCGCTAAATGCCCCGGCGGTCATTTCCAAACCGGACAGCATCACCCTGTCTACAACCCAGCTTTCCGCTATTACCCCTTCCAGTGCTTCGTTGGGATTGTTTCCCATCACCCTGAAAGGGGATTCCAGCACCCAGGTGATTGAATTTGTACATTCCCTGAGCCAGACATATCCCACCGGGGTGGATACGGCGCGGGTGCAATACAGCTTTACCGACAACAATTCCAGCCACCTCTATCAAAGCTCACCGGCAAATTTTGATGTCTACCAGGTGCTCAGTCGTTCCCAATTAACCCTAATCGCCAACAGCGATACCCTTTCACCGAAAACAGTGGTGCCGGGTCAATCCGGGGTACGCTTTACTTTTTCGATACGAAATGACGGGCAGGCACCGGCAATCATCAATAATGGTGATGTTTCAGTACAATTTAATAATCCCCATACCATCACCCTGGTCTCCCCCACTCTGCCGGATACCCTGAAGGAACTGGCAACTCGCAAGTTCGTCTATGACATCACCGTGGCAAACAACGCCACAATTGGCATCGACCCGGTGGATGTTGCCATCTCCTATGCCGACTCTTTTTCCGGCAAAATCTATAGCGATGTGCAAGCCAATGACCTGGACACCCTGACCATCCTGACAGCACCGGACAGCCAGAATGTGCAAATTCAGTTTGTCAGCATCATTCCGGTCAATGTGAATCAGGGTCAAACCGGCATTTCTGCTGTTGTGCGGCTGCAAAACTTGTCACAGAGCACGGTTTGGATTGATAGCCTCTTTTTGGTGATGAGCCGGGGCGGAATTTCCCAGAATCTGAATACCATACCGGGCACCATCCCACCCAATGGCGCTCAAAATTTTTCCTTTACCCTGACGGTGGCAGATACCACATCGCCGGGAACAGTGGGGGTGGATGCTTCTTATACGGCAACCGACATGACCTCGGGCACGGTTTTCTCCCATACCGGGGCACTGGTGAGCGATACGGTTAACGTCTTGATACCTGCGAATTTTACTTTTACGCCGATCGTCATTTCACCGGATACGGTCAGCGAGGGGCAGAGCGGCATTTCCGTTACTGCCACGCTGGTAAACGGCAACAGCAACACTTCTGCTGCGGACATCACTGCGTTACAATTGAGTTTTGATCAGGGCGCCGGCGATATCACTGCGGTGCTGCAAAACCCGGTGCCCCTGCCAACTGTGCCCGGCGGCGACTCGGTTCAGGTGCAGTTCTCTCTCAGCATTGCAGACCCGGCAACGTTCCTGGGTCTCCTCAATGTGAACATGATTGCTACCGGTCTCGATCAAACCGATTCGCGCACCTTTGCCGATACCAGCCTTACCCCGGCAACAATGGTGATTCAGCAGAAAGGGCAAATCGTGGTGGATAGTGTGCGAACCGCAGTGACACAGGCCGTTCCCGGGCAGGGCAACATTCCGGTAGAGGTATTTTTCCGGAATCCCGGACAGGCAGCGGTGGATATTACCCCCTCAGGGAGCCAGCTCTATTTTAACGGCACTACCGCCAATTTCTTCCAGAACCTGGATTCCCTGGGCAGCGACCCCTTAGCCGGCGGCCTTTCCGATACCGCATTTTTCACCATCAGTGTGCTGGATAACGCTCCATTGGGAAGTTACGCGGTTACGGCAAAAATCTCCGGCGTGGAATCTAACACCGGTATTGCCGTTTCCGATTCGGCGGCGACGGTGAGTGAAATCGACAGCATCAGTGTGGTAACCCCCGGAGACTTACGGCTACTGTCAGTGGTCAGCCCGTTTGATTCCGTTTCCATTGGTTCGGACAGTGTCACCGTTGCGGCTCGGGTGAAAAATTTCGGTTCCAGCACCGTCAAAGTAGATTCGTTAAAATTGACGTTTACCAGTGGGATTTATCAGTTCGGTGATACCACTTTTACCCCACCAATTTTTCTCACCAGCGGCGGGACCATGCTGGTGAACTTTCCTGTTACCGTTCCTGCCGGAAACACCCCCCAATCCCATGTCGTCATTGATGGGGAAGTCTACGGCTCGGATTTAACTTCCGGAAACGTGCTGAGCGATTTGAATGCCGATACGGTAGATGTATGGCAGCTGGTGACACCCGGCAACCTGATTCTGCAGAGTATCGCCCCGGATAGCGTGAGCAACGGGGAGACGGTAAGTTTTGTGGCGACCGTGCAAAACACCGGGCAGGCAAACCTCACCCTCTCCGCCACGGGCACCATCCTGCAACTAAAGGACAACAGTGATGCCGACATGGTGCAAACGGCTCTGGGGCACACGCAATTCGTTGCGGGGAATAGCACCGTCAGCCTGACTTTTCCAACAGTAACGGTTAACAACTTTACCCCGGGAGTGCTGCCGGCAAACCTGTTTGCCAACAACTACCAGGAAAACGGTTTTACCCGTTCCGATACCCTGATCAGCAACGCCATTTCCGTATTCGATTCTGCGCTGGTGGTGATAGATTCCACCCTGGCACCAGGCACGATCTCCCAGGATATGAACATCCCGGTGGATATCTTTTTGCGCAACAACGGCGCCAACAATGCCGTTGCCGTCATTGATTCGGTAGTGATTTCCACCTTCAATTTTCGTCAGACAATTAACAATAATATTCCGGCAAACAATACCCTGCACTTGTTGGTCTCTCCCCTGGTGGATACTACTTTTAGCGGGCTGGTAAATTACTCGGTAGATGTTTACTGGCACGATCCGTTTATTGCCCACCGGAACGTGGTCTCTGCTTTGAAATCGGTTACGGTGTTACGCAAAGCTGTGTTACAGATAACGAACATCACCCACCCGGCGCAGGTGACTGCCGGACAGACCAGTATCCCGGTTTCGGTAACGGTTTCCAACACCGGTGAGATCACCGCTTTAATGGATACCATTACATTCCAACCGACCATCGGTCTTTACCAGGTAACCCCACCGGCAGCCTTCCCGAACATCGCCCCGGGAGAAAATCAAACTTATCATTTCACGATTGATGTTTTTCCCAATTCCGCCACCGGCGTCGATTCCATCGGGATTGCGGCAAGCGGAACCGATTCCATCAGCAGTACATTGATTACCGGAACTTCCTCATATAACTGGACAATTGAAGGTCCCTCGGATGTGCAAATCCTGTCGGTGGTTCCTTCCCAGTCGACTGTCAGCCAGGGGCAGCAAAGCATTCCGGTAAACATCATTTTTAAGAACTTTGGTGGTTCCTCTACCCGAATCGATTCTTCCACCCTGGTATTTCGGAACGGGAATATCAATTATACCCGATCGGATACCGGGAATGTGGGTTTGATTGTGCCCCCCGGAATTCAGGATACGCTGAGGCTCCTGGTGGATGTGGACCCCGCGGCAACCACCGGAAATGACATTCTGGATGCCAAAGCCTTTTTTACCGATCTGGTATCCGGGGTTCCAGATTCGGTCACCAGTGCCAATACCACCGGAAGTTGGAGTGTTCAGCAGCGACCGATCATTGCAGTGCCACAATTGAGCATCAATGCCGATACCGCCAGTACCGGGGAAAACAATCTGATTTTAAGCTTCCAGGTGAACAACACGGGCGGCAGTACTCCCACGGCAACTGCAAAAATTGATAGCATTCAACTGGTTGTGAACGGCCTGGTGAACGATTCATCCAACATCACCTTTGTGCCCCAGTTCAGCCTGCCGGTTAATCTTGCCAATAACTCGAGCTTGAACTTTAATTATAACCTGGGGGTTCGAGCCACTGCCCTGAGCGGTCAATATATCTTTGCCGCTACGGTTTTCTATAAGGACTTAAACGACAACAGTGCCTTTAACTTACCGGCGGCTGCCGGCGCTTCGGATACCCTCACCGTGCAGCAACGGGCACGGTTGTCAATTACCCGCATGGTTATCAATCCCGATTCTGCCGTCACCGGGCAGAACAATGTTGCCATTACCATAACCGGGAAGAATACCGGTGAAGCAGCCGCTAAGTTGATCAGCTCGAATTTAATCCAGCACAATTCCAATTTTTCCGCCAGCCTGCAAACCATTGGCTTCCCGTTTACCTTACAGCAACATGACAGCATCGATGTGCTCTATCTGGTGAATGTGCCCAATTTGGTATTGACCAATCCCGACAGCCTTATCCACTTCGGTGCAACGTTACAGGGAACCGATGTTAACAGCGGGGGAAGTTTGACCACACAGAGAGACAGCCTTTCAATATTAACGGTGGTAAAACCGGCGAATATCAGTTTCGATACCTTGCTTTCCACCTCTTCCTATAATTTAGGCGACACCGCCCAGGTCTCGATTCGGGTTTTCAATAACGGCGGCGGAACCCTGATCCTCAACAGTGCCACCCAACTGCGGCTGGAAAAAGTGGGGGATCCAACCACGGTCGTCATCGCTCCGATTGATACCAACCTATCGACCCTGCGGATGGCGGGCGGCGATACCGCATTGGTATTTTCCCAAAAAGTGGTGATGACCAAATCCGGAACGTTTCGGTTATTTCTTGATGCAGAAGGCACGGTCTTTCAACAAAGCTACAGTCAAGTTTTAAACACCCAGACCAATATCAACATCGGGGGAGATATTTTTATCAACCAGGTGACCCTGGACGATCCCGATGGGCAGGTGTTCCCCGGGCAGGACAGCATCAATGTCTTTGTTAAAGTAATCAACAACAGTTTGACCTCTACCATTGATGCGGCGACGTTAACATTCACTTACGTGGATAATGGTCAAGTGTTGGGGATTATACCGGTTCGATTGGATACCCTCACCCAGATTCCACCTACCGGGGCAAACGGGGTAAATCTTCAATGGTATTTTAACGTGCCCATTACCCGAACCGGTGATGTGCGAATGACTGTCAACATAGATTTGAATGGCAATACCATCAATATTTTTGATAATTCTACCATTTTCACCATCGTCAGTGGGGTAACACTGAGTTACCTGAACACCAGCATCACGCCGGATACCGTGGTGCAGGGAGAAGGCGTTTCCTTTCAGGCTACTTTCTTAAATAGCGGGAACACTTCCCTGCTGGTAAATCCGGACAGTTCCTTTCTGCAATTCACTGACGGGAATGGTCATTTATACCAGGCATTTGTGAACGGGAACTTCACCATCGTGGGCACTACGGATACCATCCCGGACAGCAGTGTGGTAAGCTTTAGCCTTGCCAGCGTGGATACGGCGTTCCTTTCCGGCTTATACCCGGTTGATTTTACCCTGAAGGGCACCCTGCCCAATGGGGATATATTTAAAGGATTTACCACCAGCGCTCCGAACCAGGTGCGGGTCATTGATGAAGCCCGCCTTACAGTGGATTCCATCGATGTGCTACCGACCACCATTATTGCCGGGCAAACCAATGTGGCGGTGCGCTATTACCTGAGGAACAGCGGCACATCCCCGGCTTCTTTGACCCAGGCAGCCAGTGAATTTGTCACTGCCACCGATTCATCGATTACCAACCAGTGGATAGCCGTTTCTCAATCTCATCCCATTCCATTCAACCTGGCGGGCGGAGATACCTCGATCTTTATCCGCCGCTTCAATGTTTCCCAGGCAATCGATACCGGGCTGGTAAAAGCACGCATTAACCTGACTTACAATGACACCCGGAAACCGAACGATAGTAAACAATTTAGTAACAACGCAGTATTTGACAGCGTGCGGGTTCTCCAGCCCTCCAGTATCTTGATAGACAGCCTCACCCTTGTGAATGTGCCGAATGCTGCCAACCATACCGTTAATTACGGACAGGCTTATGATCTGGCACTGAAGCTGCGCAATACCGGGAGCGATGATTTACACCAGATTGTGGTGGAACTGCTGGCAAATGAAGTCAGCATCCTGCTGGATACCCTGACCGCGGTTCTCCCTTCTGGCGGCACCTTACAAACGAACTACTCGTTCACGGCCGGCACTATCAGTGAAACCATCAGTTACCGCGCGGTGCTGCGTCAGGCAATTTCGGTAACCTCCGGCACCCCGGTTACAATTGACCAGCCGCTGGATAATATCGAAAATGTGACCGTACAGGAACCCACTCGTTTAACGCTTTCCGCCGTTGCTTCCGGAGACAGTCTTTATTCCATCGGTCAGGTATTTACCATCCGTTTTACCATTACCACGACCGGGGAAAGCCCTTTTGACAGCGGGCGGGTGGAAATTAACCTGCCATCGAATTATACCCTGGATGCTGCAAATCCCGATTCGCAAATCACCATCTCACCTACTTCCCTGTCCGGCAGTTGGCAGGTGGTAGCGCTGGATACCACCGTTGGTGCATCCGACATCATTACCATCAATTATCCTTCCCTGCCGACGGATCTGAACACCAACACTCCGGTGGACACGGCGAACAGTCAGGCGGATGTTGCGGTGCAAACAGTGCCGGTAGCAGCCATTCAGGTAGCTTCCATTCAATTGACAGCGCCCCCCGGAGCAACCGATGATACCCTTTCCAGCGGTCAACAATTCCGTTTGCGGGCACGCTTTAATTTTATCGGGAATGTAGCACCGCAAAATCGCCGGGCTTTCATTGTACTGCCGCCCGGCTTCCTGGCGGTGGACAGCCTGGATAAACGCATTTCCGGGGACAGCGCCCATTGGAACATTGCAGTGGATAATAATGCCGGATTATCTGCACTAAACAAACTGCCGGGGCGCAGAAATCAACCGGCGTCTCTGAACATAAACCGTTCTCTGCTGGAAAATGCCCGCGGCGGAATGCAAAGCGAGTTGGAGCATGGCAGCGGATTACCCGGAGAAGCCTCCGGGAAAGAAAGCATGCTGATTCAGCAATATGTATTGCAAGTAAAAGCCACTGCCCGGGATGGAAATTCCCAGCAGCCCATCTCCGACAGCCTGGATCATATCGTACAGGTGGTGGATCAGGCACGGATGGTGATCCATGCCGAAATAGCCGATCCGCCCGGGGCACGCCTGGGAACGATTAGCACCTCCCAGACTTTCGAGGTTCGGATATGGGTGGATAACATTGGCGAAGCCGGGGTTGATCCGGATAGTTTGAACTTTGCCACGGTAATCGTGCCTCCGGATTTTACCATCGAAGGGCGCAACCCGGGCGAATCGCAACCGATTACCTTATTAACCGGTCTATCAAACGCCGCCGTTGTTCGGGTGATTGCCCCGGACACCATACCGGCAGTGCAGCCGCTTATCCAGGTGCGGTTGGATTCCGCCACCTATGATGAAAACAGCAACCGACGGGCAACCATCCAGGATGGTCTGGCATCATTGAACATTACCGTGGAGAAAAAGGCGACCCTGAGCATCGACAATCTTGCAACCGATATCCAGCCGGTTGCCCGGAACCAGGTGTTTAATTTGCAGGGGCAACTTGTCAATAGCGGCGACGCTGACGTGGAACCGGGTGATACGGTTTATGTGCAGTTGGATGCCGATCCGGCTGCGTTTCAACTACTAAATCCGGCTACCAATATCCAGCCGGTAAAACTGGTGAATAAACAAGCAACCGTTTCCTGGCAAATGCAAAGTAAAATCGATGCACCTTTCGGTGCCTACCCGATCATTGCCACCATCATCGACAGCCTGTCTTATGATGAACATAATTACCCCGATAGTTCGGTGTTTACCCTGAAGGGACAGGACAGTGTGACCGTCAATGTGGTAGATGTGGGAACGGTGAGTATTACCGAAGCCTATTTGAACACCCCCGGTACCGACAGTCTGACGGCATCTACCCGCCAGACCATCCGGGTAGTGGCAAAGACCCAGTTCCAGGGAACATTTACCAACCAGAATGCTACTCTGCTGCTGCCGTCAATTTTCACGATCGATTCCTTGACGGCCCCAATCGTAAACGACTCGGTAAGCTGGAACTTACCCATTCCGGACAGTGTGACCGTGGGCTTTACCCAACTTACCGTGAAGGTGCGGGGCACGTCCCAGGTAAACGGGCAGGTGTTAACAGCGACACAGCAATTGTATTTAAGAGTAAAACAAAGGGCTGCGTTGGTATTGAGTAGCCAAATTACCGGTGGTGCGATAGACAACACCGTGAGTTTTGGACAGGAATTTGTTTACCAGGCGGTGATCAGCAATCTTGGTGAGGTGGGTGTTTTGCCCGGTTCCCCGGCGAAAGTGAAGGTAAGTTTTGGCGATAGTCTGCAACTGATCCAGGGCAGCCTCCCCGAGCAGGATTTCACCATCGATCAGCCGGTGGTCTGGCATTTCCGGGCGATTAACAATCCCAAGATGGCTTCCTTGAAGAAGAGAATCAAAACCCTGCAACATGAGACCACCCGAATTATACGGGAAACCCGGCGGCTGAAGTTGCAGAAAGCGATGGTAGAAGGCGAAGTCCTGGATACCAGACGAAACGAACTGAAACAACGGCAGCAGGAAGTGGAAACGGAATTATCCCGCTTGTATTCCCAATTGAGCGGCATCATTGATTCATCTTACATCCGGGTTCAAATTACCGCAGTTCCCCTGGACAGCAATGCCCTTACCCCGGCGGACACAGTGGTTGGAACAAACCATACCACCATCTTTATTGCCGAACGCCCCACCATCAACATTTCCGATGTGCAGCTTCCCCTTACCTGGTCTACCCACCAGAGTGGTGAGGTGGCGCTCACCATTCAGTCGCCAAGTAACGTCATCAATCGCTCGGCGCAATTAGTGCTGCCCCCGGGGTTCAGTTACACCAACCCGGCAGATTCGGTCAAGTATTTCGGGCAAAACACCACCGTAAGCTGGACCATTCTGGCGCCCCCCGCTATCAGCCAGGGCACCCTCACCGAGAATCTCCATATTGACGTATCCGGCAATGACCAGTTTAACGATACGGTCACCGTGGTACAATCGTTGGATACTCTGATCACCATTCAACAGGAAGCAAAATTAGACCTGCGGCTGGCATCCGGTGCTACCATCACCACCCGACAAATTTCCAGGAACAAAGAATTTACCATACGCGCCCGAATCGAACGGCAGGGTGCTGCCGGCATTTCCGGAAATACCAGGGTGCGGCTCTATGATCCATCTCACTCATTCCAATTTGTGGATAATGACTCGATTAAAGTATTTGACAACATCCCCAATATTGTGAATGTAAGCTGGCGGCTGCGGGCACCGGACATTAACATCAACAGCGCCATATTGGGCATCGGATTTATCCAACTACCGATTGATGAGAACACTCAGCAGCCGGTGGCACTGCTAAATGACTCGGTGACCGTGGTGGTGAACCTGGTTTCCAACCGCCTCCAGGTAGATACCTTTGCCGTGGAACGCGCCTCCAATAACTTTGTGCAGGGTACTCCGAACGTTCCGGTTTACGGGCTTATCGTTCGAAATCCCAATGCATTTGATAAAATTTTTGTGCGAGGGCTTACCCTGTCGGTGCGGGAAGACCCGGGCGACAGTCTGGTGGTGGATTATCGGAATTTGATTAACCGGGTACGACTGGTGCGGGCAAGCTATTATTTTAACCAACTGGCAAAAATCAGTGTTCGGGATATCCTTGGCGAGGTTGCCATGGATACCGCTTCCAATCCGTTTACCCTGCACATCAACCCACCGGATACCTCGGTTGCCGGTGAGACCGACAGTTTAATGATTTTAATTGACTTAGCCGATAAAACACTCAACCGGAAATTCCTGATGCGCCTGGAGGATATGGACGCTTTTCAGATTGTGGAAGGCGATATCATTCCGGTAGAAGTGGTGGATTTTAACGGCGTGCCGTTACAGGGGTTTTTCTCAAAATTCACCTCGGAACCCCTGACGGTGCTTTCACCCGATCCGGCGAAATTCTTCGGCAACTATCCCAATCCGTTTGGGTTGGATACCAAAATTCCCGGCGCCCCGCGCGGCACGACCCGCTTTACCTTCCTGATGAAAGAAGACGGGGAGGTGGATCTCCGAATCTATACCCTCCTGGGTGGGCTGGTCTGGAGCAGCGGCGTTATTGACAATCTGGCAAAAGGCTCTCATACCGGAAACGAGCTGTTGTGGGATGGTAAAAACGGCCGGGGACGGTATGTCGTAAACGGAGTTTATGTAGCGGTGCTGAGAATCCGCTACCGAAGCGGACAGAGTGAAGTATTTAAAACCAAGGTGGTGTTCATCAAATAGGAACATGGGCACTATCATTCTGGTGTCAGGACCCCTCTGTCCATACAAGGCAGACATCATATTGATCGTTAAAGAATAAGTTCGGGGAGATGTTCAATGGATTTCTGCAGAGTGCAGCCATAAAGTTAACGGTCTGATGATGGACAGAAAAATTTTTTTGTCAAGGTTTCCGGCGATATTTTAGATGGAAATTGCCTTTGTGAGGCATTTTTAGATAACAAAATCAACTTGAGAGTTTGTTATGGCAAAATTCAATATGGTAAACCGAACGGTAAAGTGCTTCTTCCTGACGCTCGTTCTGATATTGTTTGGAGGAAAGATAATAGCTCAGGAAGGTATTTATGGCACCCAGGCAATTTTACATGAGATAGGTGCCAGCGCCCGGGCATTTTCCCTGGGGCGGGCTTATGTGGCTCTGGCAGATGATCCCTCGGCAGTCTTCTGGAATCCGGCTGGATTGGAATATGTGCCCCGCATGTCACTAAACCTTTTCCATACCCCGTTGGTTGTTCAGGGAGCCAGTTATGATTTTATCGGGTTCGTGTACCCAACCCTGCAATTCGGTACCCTCGGGGTCGGTTATTCCCGTATCGGGGTAGATGGCATCTCGGTGAAAGATATTTCCAACATAGAATTAAGTGATAATGGAAATTATGATTTAAGTGAAATTTATATTTCCTATGCCAAAAAGATTCCTTTTCATTTAAGCGCCGGGATCACTTTTAAAGTGCAGCGCCAGGATTTTCCCTTTTATAACAATGTCACCAGTGCATTCGGACTGGACGGCGGATTGATGTATCACTCCCCATTCCAATCTCCTTTGCTGAGGGACCTTTCCCTCGGTTTCCATTTCCAGAACCTGATCAAAGAACGTCTGAAATTGGGACCGAATGATGATCCCATTGCGAATCGCATGACGTTTGGTATCATGAAATCCCTGCATCTGGGCAATAGTGGTAAGTTGAACATTCTGATAGATTATGTAAAAGGTGAGTTTGAAGGGGGTGCCATTCATTTTGGCAGTGAATACAGCTTTAATAAACTGGCAACCATTCGCGCCGGGTTTGATAAGAGTTTCCCCGCGTTTGGCGCCGGGATAATTTACAAATTTGTGCAGATTGATTATTCCTTTGGCACTCTGAGCAATGAGAGCGAATTCCCACCCTCACATCGTTTTTCAATCACGTTTAATCTGGGGATGTCACGGGCAGAAAAGATTGCATTGGCAGAAAAGCGAAGGCTGGAGCGGGAAAAGGAATTGATTGCCCAGACCCGGGAAAAAGACCGGCAGCGGCGCATTGCCGAACACCTGAAACGGGGTAAAGAATATTTGAACGAAGCCCGCTATTTTGACGCTTATTCGGAATTCCAACAGGTGATTGTGGATGATGCTTTTAATAAAGAAGCCAAAGCCCTGTTTGACAGTACCCGCAACCTGATTAACGAGCAGTTTGAACAACAGCAGGAAGAAGCCATTTCCAAAGCCGTCAATAAAGAATTGGCGGAAGAGGATCGTAAATTTGTGGAGCTGCACTTTAAGCAAGGTCATGTATTTTTGCAAAACAATCAGTTTACCGATGCCTTGATAGAGTTTAACCAGGCGCTGGAACGGGCTCCGCAAGACTCGATTATCCGGGAAGCCATCCGGGTGACGGAACGGCGGTTAAACGCCGAGGTGCGGAAATTCTTAACCGCGGCACGCAACCAATTCCAGCAGGGGAATTACTCCGAAGCGTTGCGCTTATTAAGCGAGGCGTTGGTGCTATCCCCACGCGATACCCAGTTGAAAGAACAGATCAACAATCTTACCAATCGCATTAAAATTCAGCAGATCACGGTAACCGGGCTGGCATATCTGGAATTGGGTCAATATGAAAAGGCAAAAGAGACGTTTGAAGAAGGATTAAAATTAGACCCGGCGAACGAAGCGATGAAACGTTATCTGGAAATTGCCAAGGGTCGATTAAGCGGCGAGAAAGAACAGCAATTGGATCCGGAATCACAGCGTCAGTACCTGGTTGGCACCGAGCATTTTCTGGCAGGACGATATGAGAAAGCGCTGGAAATCTGGAAGAAAATTGCCCGGAAATATCCTTACAACAAGGAACTTCAGGATGCCATTAGTACAGCGGAAGAACGGATAAAACGAACGAACGAGAATAAATAGCAGAAATGAAGAAGGGGATTCGACCGCCCTGTTTCATCGGGGTGGTAACAGAATCTTTTAGGAAATGTTTAAAAAAATTTGAAAAATGGCGATGAAAGACCTATTTTTGCTAATAAAATTTGCGGAAGGTTATGTTTAAACACGTTTCAAAAGAAGAACTTGTCATTCCCGCCTCGATGGCACACCTGAAAGAGGTACGGGATTATATTGAAAAAATCGGCAAGAAGTATAAGATTTCCGACAAGATCATCAATTCGTTTAAGTTGGTGGTCGATGAAGCGTGTACCAATATCATTCGCCATGGGTATCTGGATGTCAAAGATGGTAAAATTACCATTCGCGGCATCATCCGTCGATTAAGCCTCACTATTATCATCATAGACCAGGGAAAAAGCTTTGATCCCCGCCAGGTAAAAAATCCCGATTTAAACAAATATGTTCAGATCGGCAAAAAAGGCGGGCTGGGCATCTTGATGATGCGCAAGTTAATGGATGATATTCAATATAATATCACCCATAACGGGAATGAACTCCGACTTACCAAAATGCGGGAAGAAGTAGAGCAGCCGAAATTCAGCTTATGGTGGGACTCCCTTTCTCTGCGACGCCGCTTCTTTTTCATCACCTCCGCAATTATGATTCTGGTAACGATCGGCGCCTATTTCTTTTTAGACACCACAATTGATAAGAGTATTCGAAACGGGATTTATACGGAAGCATCCGCCCTTACCCGTAACTTTGCCCGCACCAACTGGGAACACATTCGTAAAGAGCAACTCTTGTTGTTGAATGAAAATGCGCTTTCCATTCGGGAAAGTCATGAAGCAATGATCCGAAGGGCGATACTCACCGGGAATAATTTTGATGTGATTGCCGTTTCCCCCTTCAGTGCGGATCTCATTCATACCCGGTTGGACGTTCAACACATGAAACCTGTCAAAAAAGCGAAAGACCTGACTATCTACCGAACCCGGCAGAATGACAGTATATCCTATTACTTTGTATCACCTATCCAGTTAGATGCGGTTGATAATACACCTATCGGTTATGCCCTTTTGCAAATCGATGAGACCTATATCCGGGCAAAGGTGTTTCAGGAGAAAAAGAAATGGGGCACTTTTCTATTGATAATTTTGATTTTGGGAACCGTGGGATTGGCATTTTTAGTGACCCGGATAACAGAGCCGTTTCATAAGCTTGCCGACTGGGTTCGTAAGGTGGGACGCGGGCAGGTGGATCAGGATGAAATTGATATATATTCCGGTGATGAGTTGGGGGAAATTGCCCAGGCATTCAGTGAGATGACCAATAAATTTCGGGAAGCTCAACTCAGTGTGATTGAGCAGCAGCGCATGCAGAAGGAATTGCAGGTAGCCCAGGAAATTCAGCAAATGCTGCTGCCGGATGATTTCCCGGATGTCATCGGGTATGATATTGCCTCCTATTATCAATCCGCCAAAGAAGTGGGCGGTGATTTGTTCGATTTTATGGAAGTCGATGACCACAGCATCGGGATTTGTGTGGCGGACGTATCCGGTAAAGGGGTACCGGGGTCCCTGGTGATGACCATGATTCGCACCTCTTTGCGGCTGGAAGCGCGGGGGAATAAAAATCCGGCGGATATTTTAACCCGGGTAAATGCCTTTGTTACCGATGACATCCGAAAAGGCATGTTTGTAACCATGATGTATGTAATTCTGGATTCCCGGGAGCGCATGGTCTGGTTTGCCAGCGCCGGGCATAATCCGATGATCCTCTTTCGTGGGAAAAGTAAAGAAACCTATTATCTGAATCCATCCGGTTTCCCGGTTGGGATTACCCTGCCCGATATCAGCCTGTTTGGCGAGCGACTCCAGGCAGACCGCATTCGCCTTCATCCCGACGATATTCTGGTGCTTTATACGGACGGCATTACCGAAGCCATGAATCCCAAACGGGAATTGTTCGGAGAAGAACGCTTCCTGGCCGCCATCCGAAAATATGGTCATCTGGATGTTGTAGATTTTGTAAAAAATGTGAAAGATGAAATCCTGGGCTTTACCGGAGGGTTTGAACAGAATGATGATATCACCATTGTTGCCATTAAAGAAAACATGGCAGCGGTCGATGTTAAAGTGAACCAATTTAAGCAGTTATTCGAAAGCGTTCAAACCAATTCTGGTGTCACTGTAGCGGAGGCTTGTAAAGAAGCAGGGCTATCTCCCACCACCTTCTATCGGTATCGACGGATTTACCAGGAAGGAGGGTATGATTTGTTAAGGGAAATGCTTCATGGTTATACCAACTTGGGACTTCGTCATTTGAGCATCGAAGTAAAAACCAAGATGTACGATATCATCCGCCAGCATCCGGAGTTTGGTCCCAAGAAAATAAGCGACTTGTTGAATACGGAAAAATACGGGTACACGGAAGTATCGCCATTATTGATATACGAGGAGTTGAAACGGGCAAAATTAAACACCAAAGAAAGACGAATTGCATTTGTGAAACGAGGCGGTAAACAACGCCTTAAACCACCGGGCACCCCCTTATTAACTTTAGACGGTCAAGTAATGGTGGGGGGGTACAGCACTTCCGACGAAAAACTACCGGATTTGCCATTTATGCCGAAAATAACCCAGGAATCCCGCAGCAAGGAGAAGTTAATCTCGTCCCGGGGGAAACGATTGCCAATTATCGGAAAACCGGCTGAAACGGAAAGCAAATTAAAAAATCCGCCACATAACGAGGATTCTCACAACCACCCTGCCCCGGTGAATGAGGAGATGAAAGAAGACCTGGATGTCTCTGAAGAACAGGAGAAGGACGATAAACAATCATAGATTGATTGGAACTATTCAGTTGTCTTGCCATAGAGCGCACAGAGGTCATTGAGAATATGAAAAAATTTATCAAAAAAAGGGGAAAACAAGAAATTTTGCAGACATGATTGCCTTATTTCCGGCTTTTCCCTTGAATTCCGTTTCTGAAAATTCTGTGGACGCTGTGACTGAATAGGTACGATTGATTTAAATTCAGGGAAAAAAACGAAAATCCTTTTCATAAACATATTTTGCTTGTTTCGATTATGTATGAGAGTAAAAAAATGAAATGTTTATCTTTGGTAATGGATGATAATTTGATGGAGGAATGAATGGAAGGCATTCAAGTATCAACCCAGGTGGTGGGTAACAGGGGTCAGATTTCTGTCATTAAAGTTGGCGGGTACATTGATACGACCACCTCTTCGGAAGTGGAACGGGCATTAACGAATCTGCTCCGGCAGGGTCGGTTTCAGATTATAATTGATTTGGGCAATGTGGATTACATCAGCAGTGCCGGCTGGGGAATTTTTATCAGTGAGATCAAAGCGATACGGGAGAATAATGGGGATTTAAAGTTGGTGCGGATGATCCCGGATGTATATGAAATTTTTGAATTGCTGGAATTCCACCACATTCTGGAAGTTTATGATTCTATTGAAGAAGCCGTGCGGAAGTTTGAAGAATCCCAATACGTGGAGATGATGCCGGAGCCGGCTCCCTCGCCGTCCCCTCACCGTCCCTTCGGTATGGAAAACCGTTCTCAGGAGCCCACCGTGCGTACCGTTGAAAGCCATGCGCCGAGCACCAATGAAAAAGCACAAGCACCGATTGGACAGGTACCGGAGGAAGCAGCGGCATCCAGTAAACCCAATCCTCTGGAATTGGTGAATATGTCAGCCGAGGATAAAATTCGGTTTATTGTTGCCCAGAATCCGGATATTGGCGCATATAAAATCAACAAACAATTGAATTCACCCGAGTTCGGTTTTACAAAATTAGGCTGGTTCGGTGTGCGTTCCGTTTTAACCAAATTGGGGCTGGGCAGCCGCAAAAGAAGACGAGAGTTTGCCATTAAATATCGTTACCAGAAAGCTCGATAAAAGAGACCTTTCGCAACAATTCGAGTTGATTTTACGCCAATATCATCTTAAACTTATTTGATTTTAGAACGTTAAATTAATCTTCTCGAATTGACGCATGAATAAACACTATTGGTTCGGTCTGGTACTTCTCACCTGTTTGCTCTTCCCCCATTTTGGTATGGGTCAAACGCCCATTACGGTAATGCGTATCAAATATGGCGGTGGTGGCGATTGGTACGGTAACCGTACTACGTTTGTCAATCTTTTCCGGTTTATGAGGGAAAAGACCACTGCAAAGACCTCCGAAAAAGAAATCACCCTGAGCATTTTGGATCGGGATTTTTTTAAATATCCCATCGCTTACATTGCCGGGCATGGCAATATCAAATTTAATGATGAAGAAGTTGCCCGGCTTCGGGAATACCTGCTGCGAGGCGGGTTTCTTTGGGCGGACGATGATTACGGGATGGATGTATATTTTCGACGGGAGATGAAAAAGGTTTTCCCGGAGTTGGAGTGGGTGGAAGTTCCCTTTTCCCATCCAATTTATCATATCCATTATCAATTTCCCAACGGATTGCCCAAAGTACACAAACATGACGGCGGTCCTCCGAAAGGGCTGGCGCTCTTTTACGAGGGACGAATGGTGGTGTTTTACAGTTTTAACACCGACATCAGCGACGGCTGTGAAGACCCGGACATCCACCATGACCCACCGGAAATTCATCGGGCTGCCCTGCAAATGGGAACCAATATCATTCTTTGGGCATTGTTACAGTAACACGAAGGGCATCTGACACCGTTGAGTTGAGCAGTGGTAAGCGCACTGAACGATAACCGGCAGGTGGTGTAAGCCCTCTTCTTTGTCTCGGAACGATGAAAGGATGTTAAATGAACCAGCCATCCATAGAGAACCTGTATCGTGCTACATATCGGAAATTGCTCCGAGTAGCCCGTCGATTTTACCTGCTGCAAGCCACTCGGGACTTTCTCCGGCTTTCGTTACGCGCCGGACTACTGTTTTTGTTCTTTGTGGCACTGGAACTCTTTTTTGAGCTTCCGGTACCCATCCGGATGAGTTTTTGGGTGCTGCTTGGTGTACTTTTCCTTTACGGGGCGGTGACATATCTTCTACCGGCACTGCGTGGGGCATTCAAACCTGCTCGCAATGATATTTACTCCCTTTCCCGAACCATCGGTAAACAAAACCCTGAGGTGGATGACACCTTAATCAATTTTCTGAATATTTACCATGAAGAAGGCATTGTTTCCCACCCGGCACTGAAAGAACTTTCTCTGAAACAACTTTATCGCAGATTTCGTGACTGCAATTTTCTGGAAATCATTTCCTGGGATGTTTTACGCTCCCCATCTTTTCGGCTGTTAATCCTGGCAGGCACATTCCTGCTCCTGCTGGTCATTTTTCCCACCTCTGTCAGCCAGGCAATGTTGAAAGTGCTCTATCCCCATGCCTCTTTCCGCAATCCGCTGCCGGTAAGGCTGTTTAATGAGAGTGGAGATTTAACAGTACTGAAAAACGAGTCGGTGGTTTTACATGGGCGGTATGAGGGGGTTACTCCTTCCCGGGTATGGCTGATGATGGAAGCCACGTCGGAAGATGCCCCGGATACCCTTGGGGTTAAACGATTGGATGTTCCATTAACCCCGGCAAAGACATTTCGTTATGAAATTTCTCATGTAAAACAGGGATTTACCTACTGGTTTGAAGCCGGTTTGAATGTGCGGTCCTTCAGACGCCGCCATGCTCTGAGCGATACCGGCAGGGTAATCGTACGGGAGCGGCCGTTTGTACGGGATTTACAATTGAAATTAACCTATCCCTCCTATACCCGGTTACCGGTAACCCTTGCGCCTCCCAACAACGGAGAAATAACTGCAATTAAAGGCACCTGGGTGGATATTGAAGTGGAAGCCAACAAAACATTATCCCGGGCGGTATTGTTATTTCAGGATTCCTCACGTGTTCCTTTAACCGTTACCGAAAACCACGCCCGGGGAACGTTCCGGGTGGAAAAAGACGGTCAATACCAGGTGTTGATTTGGGATAAAGACAGCATCTCCAATTATCAACCCATTAAATATGCTGTATTTGCCCTGAACGATGAATTTCCGTTTGTAGAGATTACCCGCCCTGGCGAAGATACCGATCTGGGAGATGATTTAAAAGTACCCATGTTGATAAATGTGCGGGATGATTTCGGATTCAGCGGGCTGTTTTTGAAGGGAAAGCATATCCATGCCGGGGGCGCCGGTGATACCACCGATTTCTCCATCCAACTCCCCATCCATCCCATCGACCCCAACCGAGCGATTTCCGATTTTGTGCTGGACGTTACCCCCTTTTACATGGTACCGGATGACTACATTGAATACTATGCCGAGGTAAAAGATAACGACCGGGTCAGCGGACCCAAATCTGCCAAAAGCCGGGTTTTTGTGCTCCGCCTGCCTTCTCTGATGGAAGTTTTGGAGAAATCCAACGAACAATTGAGCGAAAACGTGGAAGACATGGAAGACCTTTCCAGGGATACCGAGGAAGTAAAAAAGAAACTGGAAGAGATCAATCGGGAATTGAAACGGGAAAAGGAACTGAGTTGGGAACATAAACAGGATATTCAGGAACAACTTCACAAGCAGGAAGAAACCCGAAAAAAAATGGAAGAGATTCGTCAGGAAGTGGAGGAAATGGTTAATGAATTGAACAATCAGGATTTGTTAAGCCCGGAAACCCTGGAAAAATATTTTGAATTGCAGAAGATGCTGCAGGATATGGCAACCCCGGAGTTGAAAGAAGCCATGCAAAAATTGCAGGAAGCGTTACAACAGACCGATATGGAAAAAATCCGTCAGGCGATGGAGCAGTTTCAACTTTCCATGGAGGATTTTGAGCAGCGTATCGAGCGCACTTATGAGTTGTTTAAGCGGATTCGTATGGAACAAAAGATGGATGAGTTGGTGAAGATGGCGGAAAAGCTGGCAGAACAACAAAACCAGGTGAATGAGCAACTGAACAAAGAGAACCTGGAACGGAAAGAGCAGGAACAATTAGCCAATCAGGAAAAGCAGTTAAAAGAAGACACCAATTTTCTTGAGAAGAACCTAAAAGAGCTGCAAAAGGAGATGGAGGAAACCCTGGGAGATGTTCCGAAAGAACTGGAGCAGTCACAGGAATTTATGGAGAATCAACAACTAACCGAGCAGATGCAGGCGATGATGCAGCAATTACAGCAGGCACAGATGGAGCAAGCCCAACAATCCGGACAGAAGTTGGAGCAGCAACTACAAATGCTGCAAAGCATGATGCAACAGGCTCAACAGGGCATGAGTCAAATGCAGAAACAGGAATTAATGATGGAGATGCAGAAAGTGCAGCAGGATATGCTGCGGGCGTCTTTTAAACAGGAACAACTAAGCAAACAATCTCGAAAAATGGATATGGCATCCAACCGCTTGAAAGAGGATGCCCGGCAACAGTCACAGCTCCGGGAGAACGCCAACAATATCATCAAAAATTTAATTGATATTTCCAAAAAGACCTTTTTTATTTCCCCGGAAATGAATCAAATCATGTCTTCCCTGATGAAAAATATGGATGATGCATTAAATAGTTTGGAAAATCGCAATCCCCGGGCAGCCGGGCAATCCCAGAAGAAAGCCATGGCGAACCTGAACCAGGCGATTCTCTCTTTACAAAATTCCATGAGCCAGATGGCGCAATCCAGTTCTGCTTCCGGGTTGGAAGAGTTCATGCAGCAATTACAGCAGATGGCGGGTCAGCAGGGGCAGTTAAACCAACAAACGCTGGGGTTGTTTCAACAGCAGTCCCAGGGGAAAATGCAGCCCACCCCGGATATGCTGGCGCGGCTGGCAGCCCAGCAGGAGATGATTCGCCGCTCTCTGGAACAGCTTACCCAACAGCAAGGGCAACGGGGCGATGTGTTGGGACGATTGGGTGAGTTAGGCGAGGAGATGCAAAAAGTAATTGATGATCTACAGAAACAGCGGGTTGACCGTCGGGTGATTGAAAGACAGCAACGCATCTTATCCCGAATGCTGGATGCCCAAAAATCTATCCGGGAGAAAGAGCATTCCAATAAACGGCGGGCGGAATGGGAGAAGGTCGCTTCCACCAAATCCCCCCCGGCATTACGAAAAGAGATTGTTGAACGGGAAAACCGCTTGCGGAAGGAAATGCTGAAGGCGTTAAAAGAGGGCTATTCCACGGAGTATAAAGAATTTATTAAATCTTATTATGAGGTTTTATCCGGGCAGGAGAAACTAAATCAGTAGCCACCCCTTGCCAGGGGACCACTCTTTTGCGTAGCCGCTATCGTTTAAACTGCGGTACAAAATATCCGGGACTTGGGCACCGGTGCTTGACCGCGCGCGAACCGACTTGTCACCGTTCTTGATAGGAATGAGGCATACTGAAAGCCGATGGAGATATTCCGAATACCACCATACAAACGATTTCCATTTTGTTGGCAGTGGCTGATAATCGGACTGTTTTGCACCACCGGGCTGTTTGCGGGAGAAATCCCCGATGAAATACACATCACTCTGAAGAAAGATACCACCAGCGAATTTCCCCTCCACAATCTTGAATTCCATCCCATTCGGGAACGTAAGGTTGCATTGGTGTTAAGTGGCGGCGGCGCCCGGGGGCTTGCCCATATCGGCATCCTCAAAGCATTTGAGGAAAACCATATCCCTCTGGACTTAATTGTGGGAACCAGTATTGGCAGTGTGGTAGGCGGTTTTTATGCCGCCGGGTTCTCTGCTGATCAAATCCACAAAATCATCTCTCAAATTGATTGGAACAGCATCTTCAGTGATGAGACCCATCGCGCCCAGATGTTTTTTGCACAAAAATCCATCCCCCGGCGGCACCTCCTACAATTTCGCCTGGAAGGGGTTCTGCCGGTGGTGCCTTCCTCTATTTCCCAGGGGCAACAAATATTTCAAACCATCTATAATCTCCTGATTACCGCCAAATTTCAGGCAGCAAACGATTTTAACCACCTTAGAATCCCTTTTCGGGTGGTGGCAACGGATTTAATCAGCGGGCAAAAAGTGGTATTGGACCGGGGCGACCTTGCCGAAGCCATTAACGCCAGTATTGCGTTTCCGCTGCTGTTCGCCCCGGTGGAAATTGACAGCATGTTGTTGATAGACGGCGGAGTGACGGATAATTTACCGGTGGATGTTGCTCTGCAAGAAGGGGCAACCCTGGTAATCGCCGCAGACGCCAGCTCTCCGCTCCGAAACCGGAACGACATAAACGCTCCCTGGGAAATTGCCGACCAGGTAACCACCATTATGATGCAAACCCCCACCGAAGAGAGTCGATTGAAGGCAGATATCCTCCTTCGACCGAATTTGAGCCCCTATAAAGCCGGCAGTTTTGATGATGCGGATTCCATTATTGCGCGCGGGTACCAATGCGCCCTGCAGAATATCGAATCCATCCGCAGACTGATTCAGGAAAACGATACCACCTCCCTGAGCAACGATCGGGAATTTGGCATTGTGGCATCATTCCACTGCGCCGGTTTAAATTCTGCAACGCTGCAACGCCTTCACAATGAATTGCACATCAACACCGGCAGGCGGATAACCGGTAAAGATGTGATCGGGGATCTCAAAACGCTTTATCGAAGTGGTTATTTTGAGGATGTGAGAGCAATTATCTCCGGGGATTCCCTGAATCGCCAGGTGAGGTATGTTTGTAAAAAATTCCCGGTGATCCGCCAAATGAAGATTCGACACCACCATATTTTGCCCGATTCCCTGATAAATCGGTTAACCCGCCGGTATACCGGAAAGTTGTTAAACATCGAGCAATTATTTTCCGATTTACGGCACCTCCGGCATCAATTGGTTCAGATGGGACACTCTTTAGCCCGAATTCAAACCATTGATTACGACAGCACCACTCATACATTAACCGTATCGTTAGATGAAGGCTTCATTGATGAGATTCGGATTAAAGGCAATCGACTGACCAGGGATTTTGTTATCCTGAGAGAATTTCCATTGAAAGCCGGAGATTTGTTTCAAGCCAGCCTGGTTACCCGGGGGATTCAAAACATCTATGCCACCAATTTGTTTGACCGGGTGCTGATCAACCTGGAGCGAGTGAACGATCGCAACCGGTTGATTATCAAAGTCAAGGAGAAGAAATATTATGTAGCGCGTCTGGGTGCCCATTTTTCTCTGGAAAGAAGAACCGAGGCATTTGTAGAATTTCTGGCAGACAACTTTGCCGGTACCGCCATCAAAGCCAGTGCCTTCGGTGCAGTGGGAGATTTCCGGCGTCGGGCTGAGGTGTTATTTTATACAGTGCGATTGTTCAATTCATATCTCACTTCTCGACTTAACTTTTATTATCAAGAACGGGAAGACCGCTTCTATCGTCAATTTACTCGTCAGGGAGATTATATGATCATTCGGAGAGGCGGTAGATTTGTCATCGGACAGCAAATTGAACGGTTGGGGCTTATTTCTGCGGAACTACGGATAGAAAATATCGATGTCTTTTCCGGTATTCCCGGGTTTCATTTCAAAGATGGGTATGAACTTCGTTCGCTGGCAGTTCGCTCTGTGGTAGACAAAAGAGACCGCTTACCATTCCCCAATAAAGGTATTTACAACCGCTGGTACTGGGAAACCGGCAATCAATCTATCCTGGGGGGCACTGTCAAATTTACCAAAATTTTTATTGGAATTGAGGGCTATTTCCCTCTTTTGAAACAGTTTAATTACCATCCTTATTTATATGCCGGCAGTGCGGACCTGACTCTACCGTTTTCCGAATTTTTCTTTTTTGGGGGGCAAAAGGACTTCCCCGGTCTTTTCGAACGAGAAAAATTCGGACGACAGTTTATTCATACCGGTGTGGAAATCCGGTACCGGATTCCCCTGCTACACCCCATGGAAACCTATCTGATCTCCCATTATGCCGTGGGAGCCTCCTGGTTACGACCGGATGACCGAATTCGCCGATCGGACTTTCTTCATTCCATTTCCTTCTCTTTTGCCGTTAACTCGTTATTAGGTCCGATTCAATTCACCTACGCCCGGGTAATTCATCACCGCAGTTTGTTCTATTTTTCGCTGGGGTTCGATTTTTAAATTGATATCGCGATTATTCTTTGATACCCGCAATCGTAATTTATCGTCCTCGGCAACTCTCCCTCCCTCATCCCCAAAAAAGAGAGGCGTTTTTAACAGAAAATGAAATGGGAAAAATGAACCGCTTCCTCTCCGGCAGGATGAATGGTAAGTGAACAAAAAATTTAAACCGGGCTTGATTTTTATAAGTGAATACCATAACTTGGAAAGCAATTTTACGAGATAAGAAAATCCATGAGACAACTCTGTTACACATTTTTTGCCCTGTTAACCCTCTTTAGCATCTTACTGGCTGATGCAACCATCATGGAATTCAGCGGGGAGCCCTCCCAGAATAAAATTATTTTAAAATGGAAGACCGGTGAAGAAGTGAATGTGGCAATGTTCATTGTAGAACGGAGCATTAACAATAAAAATTTTATAAAAGTAGGGGAACTTCAGCCCAAAGGCAGCAACAGTTCCTATCAATTCACGGATAACACCATCGCTGATTCCAAAACAATCTTTTACTATCGATTACGGATTCGTAATCAAGACGGAACCGTTCAACTTACCGAATCCATCTCTGTTATCCCCAAAATCAGCAGTCTCGCTCGAACCTGGGGCAGCATCAAAGCCCTCTTTCAATAAATTCTTTTAGCTTCATGATCTTCTCACACACAAGCAATATAACTTTTTCAGCAACTCCCCATGGGATATACCGCTTCCGGTATAAGAGCTGAAAATTTCTCAAAATGTGTCGAGAATAAAATTTGCAAAAAAATTGATTTTATTTAATAGGGGTATTGACAAAAATTGTGTTTTTCGTTAACTTCATAGCCCTTTATCGTACTTGCGCTATGAAATTGACCGTAGTTGATCAAACTGAGGCAAATAAATGAAAAAGAAAACGGTACTGGTTTACCAGAGTTCTGAGACATCTAACATAAAAGAAATTCCACTCTCTTTTCCTACCATTCTTCTCACTGTTCTCACGCTCTTAATTTTAAGTGTTATAATTCTTAAATATTCGATCGATTTTGTGGTGGACTTTACCCAAAATTCAAAAATTGCTCAATTAAAAAAAGAAAACCACCTGCTTCAAAATGAATTGGCGAAAATAGATAATACAATTTCGGTGCTGCGGGAGAACATTAATCATCTTGAGAATAAGGATGATCAGATCAGAACGATACTGGATTTACCCGCGATTAATGCAGAAGTCCGACAGGTGGGGATTGGGGGGACAGATATTGGGTCGAAAAATCGCGACCAACTCCGGGATTTAGCTGTGGGAGATAAGCTAATAAAAAATCTGGAAACGTTGGATCGCCTGCAACGGGAAATCCGTCTGGAAAAAGCCAGTTACGAGCGACTATTAACCACAGTGGAACGACGACAGGATTCCATTCGCTATCTACCGGCAATAAAACCGGTGCACCATGCCTATCTTTCCAGTGGTTTTGGAAACCGTTTTCATCCGATTTTACATAAATACCATTTCCATAAAGGGGTTGATTTGGCAACCAACCGCGGCACACCGGTCTTTGCGACTGCCGACGGCTATGTTATTTATGCCGGTTACAATGGCGGTTTTGGTAAAATGGTAAAAATAAATCATAAATATGGATTTGAGACTTATTACGGTCATCTGAACAAAATTTATGTGAGAAAAGGGCAATTCGTGAAACGGGGTGAAAAAATCGGTGAAGTCGGGAGTACCGGCTTGGCAACCAGTTCTCACCTTCATTACGAAGTTCACTACAAGGGCAATCCGATCAATCCGCTTAAATTTTTCCTGAACGATTCCCAATTTTAAAGCTGTCGGAACCTGAACCGCATTTTTCACACTCTCCCCTGTTAACCACATTTCGAGAGTTTCCCCTCTGTACAAAATCGAGCACTTTTTGACGGCAATGTCGTTTCCCATCCATCATTCCTTTTGGAGTAATGTTCTTCCCCGTATTCCGTAAAAAGGGAGAAGTTTATTTTCCTGCCACATTCATTTACCACCGTTTCCTGCTCCACCATCATCGAGAAAAGTAAGAATTACTATTCAATAGTAATTCTTAATTCTTTCCCTTATTGAAATAGAGAAAATATTTCGATATAGTAATTTACAGAGAAAGAAGAAAAAATAGAGAGTGATTCAATTTATCATAGATAGCAATCGTTGTTCAATATAAATTATGGAAAAAATAAGCAGCCGGAAAAATACTGCCAGGCAATCGATAAAACCCAAATTTGATGTTGAAGAATCCAACCGCATTGCTCTTGTCGGCAGCCCCAATGTTGGGAAGAGCGTCATCTTTGGTCATCTCACCGGACAATATGTAACTGTTTCCAATTACCCGGGAACAACGGTTGATGTTTTTCAGGGTACCGTAAGATACGAGGAGCAGGAGTATCAATTAATTGATACCCCCGGGGCAAACAGCTTATTACCCAATTCCGAAGATGAGCGGGTCACAAGAGATATTATTCTCTCCGAGGAAGTTGGTGCGGTTCTCCAGGTGGGGGATGGTAAGAATCTTTATCGAACCCTTTATCTGACCATCCAGCTCTTAGAAACCCGGCTACCGTTGGTTTTAGACCTGAACATGATGGATGAAGCAAAAGCCGCCGGCGTGGAAATTGACATCGAAGCCCTGGAATCTATCCTGGGGATAAGCGTTAATCGTTCCATTGCCGTTCGCAAAATCGGATTGGAGAATTTGTTATCCCGGGTGTTGGAAAGTCCGCCCACAGATTTTTTCATTTCCTATCCGGAACCGATAGAAAACGCCGTCACCGAAATCGAATCTTATCTACCCGACTCCTCTCCCTCCAAACGAGCTATTGCTTTAATGCTGCTTTCCGGAGACCATACTCTCAAGAATTGGCTGAATAAACGGGTCTCTTCGGAAGAGATTGTTCGGATCAGTGAAATCGTCAACAATCTGACCGCTCGCCTGGGAGAGTCCCCGGAAGCCATCATTTCCCGAACCCGCATCCAAAAAGTGAATGAAATTTTAGAACAGGTTTACCACAAGCATGATAAAGTTTTCAATGGAATTTCCCGCTTTTTAGGCACCTACTCGGTTCACCCAATCTGGGGAATTCCCATTCTTCTGGTGGTACTGTTTTTAATGTATGAGATTGTAGGCGTATTTGGTGCCGGTACCCTGGTTGACTTTTTAGAAAATACCGTTTTCGGTCAATATATCAATCCCGGGGCGATCTGGTTAGTTAATAAAGTGCTTCCCATCGCCTTTTTACGGGATTTTTTGGTGGGGGAATACGGCGTGATTACCATGGCGCTCTCCTATGGGTTTGCCATTGTGCTGCCTATTGTGACCACTTTCTTTTTGATGTTCAGCGTTCTGGAAGATTCCGGCTACCTGCCCCGCCTGGCGGTGATGATGAACCGGGCATTCCGCTTTATGGGCTTAAACGGCAAAGCCGTTTTGCCAATGGTACTGGGACTGGGCTGCGATACCATGGCAACCCTGACCACCCGTATCCTGGAGACCCGCAAAGAGCGGTTGATTGTTACATTACTGCTTGCCCTGGGGGTGCCCTGTTCTGCCCAATTAGGTGTGTTATTAGCCATGACCACCGTGCTCCCCCTTGCCGGCACCTTAATCTGGGTCGGAATTATTGTGGCAATTTTATTCCTGGTGGGCTATCTCTCCAGCAAAATTTTACCCGGGGAGCGTTCCGATTTCATCATCGAACTTCCACCATTCCGGCGGCCATCCCTGATGAACATTATCTATAAAACCATTGCCCGCATTGAATGGTACCTCAAGGAAGTGATTCCGCTGTTTATCTTAGGCACTGCGATTTTATTCTTATTCGACAAACTGGATTTGCTTTCCGCCATCCGGGTGGCTGCCAGCCCGGTTGTTAAAGGTTGGCTGGGGCTTCCGGAAAAAGCCACCGATGCATTTTTAATCGGTTTCTTACGCCGGGATTATGGCGCTGCAGGGCTTTTTACCCTCAGTAAACAAGGGCTGCTCTCCAACAATCAGGTCCTGGTGAGCATGGTTGCCATCAGTTTGTTTATGCCCTGCGTTGCCAATCTTTTGATGATCATTAAAGAGCAGGGGATAAAAGTAGCATTGCGGATGTCGGCGTTTATCATCCCGTTTGCCCTGCTGGTAAGCGGCATCTTAAATTGGATATTGATTTGGTTAGGAATTCAATTATGATACAGTGTCCATTGTGCGGATTTAAATTCTCTGAAGGGGTTAACTCCCGCTGTACCACCTGCCCGTTGAATCACGGCTGTAACATCACCTGCTGCCCGAATTGCGGATATGAAATGCCCCCGGAAAGCAAACTGGTTAAATTACTGAGAAAGTGGTCTCAAAAGGAGAAATCGGAAGATGCCCGACACCCATATTGACCATATCCTCCGCACCATCTGGACAGCCCGGGAAGATAACCATTTCGAAATAGAATATATCCGTACCCTGGAAGAAATTGACGATTTTGAGAAGACGCTTTCCGAGATGCAGGAAAAAGGGCTGGTCAAAATTTTAGGGGAGGTGGTGGAGTTTACGGCTCAGGGGGAATATTTAGCTGAGAAAATCATCCGCCGGCATCGACTTTCGGAACGCCTTTTTGCGGATGTGTTTGACGCCACGCCGACTACTTATGAACAATTAGCGTGCAGTTTCGAGCATATTATTTCCCCGGAAGTTACCGAAAGTGTTTGTACTTTTTTAGGTCACCCCAAGGTATGTCCTCACAATCGCCCCATCCCCCCGGGAAAATGCTGCCTCTCCTACACCAACGAAGTGATCCCGGTAGTACAAAAACTGACCGCCATTCCGGTGGGTGAAAGCGCTCGAATAGTGTATATGCTGCCCTCTTACCAGAAACGATGGAAGCAGTTGCACCAGTATGGTCTTTATCCCGGACATAAGATAAAACTGGTGCAAAAAAGACCTTCCTATGTGGTTCAGATTGGCGAAACCACCCTTGCCCTGGATGAAGAAATTTGCCGGGAAATTTATGTGAAGAGACTGTCGGAAAACGGCAAGCAGTCCTGAAAGACAATCCCGACGAATGGAGATTTATTGGAAATGCCCTGCGCCGAATTGGGATGGCATTGTGGCGTATGACTAATTGCATCCGGGAATTTCCTCCAACAGAGTCCTATTGGGGTTGACATTGGCAAACTGCTTTTTTAACCACAAGGAATGTTAACTCAGCAATCTACATTCCGTGCTTTTGTTGTTATGTGCTGCTTCTAATCATTCGGCATTACTACTGCTCAGCGTAATAACGACGTTGCCCTTTTTATGTCCTGTTTCCACATATTGATGCGCCCCAGTAATTTCTTCCAATGAATAGATTCGATCAATGACGGCTTTGAGTTTTCCTGCTTCCATGAGTTTATTCAGAAATTTCAGGTCTTTGATTTTTTCCTCCGCTTTCCTCAATCCGGTTGCCGCAAATTTCACTTTTTTGCTTCCCAATATTGATGTCCACAACATTTGAAAAAGAATTGACATATCAAGCACCGGGGAGAGATAAACGCCATTGGCAGTCAGCGCACTTTTACATCGTTTAAACGAACTCTTGCCCACGGTGTCAAAAATGATATCGTAGACATTTTTCTCCCGGGTGAAATCATCCCGGGTATAATCAATGACCTGGTCTGCCCCCAGGGATTTCACCAACTCTAAATTATTTGTACTGCAAACGCCCGTCACTTCAGCGCCAAAGTATTTGGCGAGTTGAACCGCAGCGACGCCGATCCCCCCGGAAGCACCATTAATCAGGATCTTTTGCCCCGGTCGAGTTTTTCCATGGTCTCTTAGAAAAACCAGAGCCGTCATAGCCCCATCGATGATTGCACAAGCTTCATCATGGCTGAAATTGCCGGGTTTTTTCACCAGAACGTCCGTTTCCGAGAGACATATATATTCCGCATAACACCCGCCGCCCACATCGGTGGCTGCCATGATTTGATCTCCGGGTTTAAATTGCTTTACATCGGGACCGGTGGCTTCAATCTCTCCGGATAAATCCGTTCCCGGTATGGAGACTTTGGGTCTGGTGAGTCCCAGGAATAATCTGCCAAAGAAGGGCCTGCCCTTCCGCATCATACAATGGGCTGCGGTAACCGACGTGGCATGTATTCTTACCAGCGCTTCATTATGTTTGGGGAGCGGCTTTTGAAGATCGGTAAGCTGAAGCACTTCAGGCGCCCCGTATTTAGTACAAACGATTGCTTTCATGGTTATCCTTTTATGCTTGATGATTGGTTGTCATTGATTAATTTCGTGAAACGCTGATAATCATAAAATGAATATACCCAGAAATCCGATCTTATCCTACGAATTTAGTATCGCTTGTATCCATTGTATTCATCTCCTTTGCTGAGTATATGTGCAACTGCATCGCGGATGGTTTGCACCGTTTCATCCGGCAGGTGACACGACTTTATGACCCGCCAGCCTTCCTCCCCGTACAAACTGGTGATGTGCGAATTAATTGTTTAATATTGCCGTCACTTAAAAAATGCCCCATACCCAACTTCAAAAAACATGGACCATCCCCTTTTTTTGTCAGGCTCTCGAAATATTATCTCATTCTCCTTGTTGATGTATCTTGTTTTTTTTCTAAAAAAATAGGTAGGACCGACTGCACCGTAATAATTATTGTAGAACAACTTGCCATTTTCATCTCTTTTTTCTTTAAGTTTCTCAAAGCCCATACCCAAAGTGATGCCGGTTAGATCGGCTCCTCTTAGAAAGAGAGTATCGGGATGTGTTTTGAAAATATCCCCGGAATCAAAAGGTAGAGGTGAAAAACCTCCAAATCTGCCGACCCCTACTAAATAATAAATTCTTTCTTCTTTTATTTGGGGATAGAAATTTAAATATAAACCATAGTTATAAATGTGTGGCATGGCGCCAGCACACAATTCCAGCCCCACTCTATCTGCAAAAAAATACTTCAAAGTAATCCCACCTTTTGTTAAAAGCCCAAAACTAAAACTTAGAGTTAAATCTCCCTTCTTTTGACAATAAGCCTGATGGGCAAACAAAAACATGGAGGTAAGAAAAAATAGGAATATCTTTTTATGCAACATGCTCACTGTTCCTTTAGCACATAACGTCCCTGCTATCCGGGCGGTAGCCAGTGACTTGGTTTTCACATTCTGCGCTCAACCGCCGTTTCGATTGAGCAATTTGTTCGTTGATAATTTAAGGTCACTTTTGATCTGGCCTTAGGCTCACAATACTATTGCGTTTAAGAAACCGTCCCTCGAACCATAGCGGCATCCCCGTCCCACCGCCTGTAAAATCATCATTGACAATTGTTGCACAATGGATGTGGAGGTGTGGCTCCGTGGTATTACCGGAATTCCCAACTCGCCCAATAATTTGCCCCAATTGGACAAGATCACCTTCCCGCACTTGAACACTACCCATCTTCAGGTGCGCCAGTAAAATGTACACTTCCGTGCCGATGGGTTGGATAACCACATGATTTCCCGCTCGCGCATCGGTGTCTCTTTCGGGAGGCGTTAAATCAGGCAATCCGTCAACGGACCGTAATACAATCCCCTCGACGGGGCTCAAGACCGGATCATTGAAGATAAAATACCGGGCAAGCGATTTCGGATAGATGCCAGATGCCCGAATGCCAAACTTGTTCAGCTTAACAATATCCAATGCGAAACATTGGGCACTGTGGTTGTGGAGGTAGTTGATTACCGCGCCACCGCCACCAAGCGCAACGTAATACGTACCGTCGTGCAAAGGAAACAATACCTCAATGGCCTTGGCAGGACTCGGAACGCCACGGATTGCTTTGATGATCAGAACGGCGAATGTCAGAAAAAAAACCATTCGGATGACATTCTCTCCCCAATTGCCCTCTCCGAAGCCATTCCACCCATGTTGCTCAATCCCATTGTACCACATTGTGAAAACGACAATGCAAAGGATAATCAACAAAATGAACCGCAAGCTGTACCCGAACCAGTCCCATCGTCCAACGATGAACATAAACACGATATACGAAACACTCACCAGTGTGGAAAGAAGCAGTTCAACTTGACTTTCAGTTTGGCTTTGGATAAGGTTTGCGAGAAAAACGACCGGCATGACAACCTGAGCGAAAACGAGCATCACTATGTTGAATCGCATGTATGCCTCTCGAAATATCTCTTATTCGACGAACGTGAACTTCACTGACACCCGGAAAGCCCACTTAGGTTTATGGTACCCCCCACTTATTGGCTAACTCGCCGCCGTTCTCGCTATCAGGTTTGGGTATCCATCCCGTCACAACGTGATGCCGTCGGCATTGGGAGACGTGCTTTGTTATCGCAACGCCCTCCCGGGGGGATGTGCCCGGCGTATTGGTCAACCACCGGCGGATGAGTGGCAGACCGGATCGCCAGGACAGGTTGAACCATCACCTTGAGTGTTGACGAACCCACTCCGGCACCTGAACGGCTGACCACGGTTTATCATATTTTCGCCGGAAGTAACTATTCAGCTATGTGCCCTCTTGTGTCATTCCGGCTTTTGTCCGTGGTAGTAGATTCTCCGAAAGAGTCTATAACCGGTATTCTTCCGCGTATTGCCATAATCATCTGGGACGAACCTCACCCATCCCCACCCCAACCCTCCCTCCGAAGGAGCAGGAGCGCATAACGATTTCTATCTTTCCTTAAGTGGAAGCTAAATTATCCAAAAAATCGTCGTAAAATAAGCAAAAGAGCAATCGCCATTACAAGTAGCACTACCATTTTTAAGTTAAATTTCAACCTGTCTTTAAATGGTAGTTTAGGCAAAGGAGCAAAATTAGGGGTTACCTCAAAAACTTCCGTTAATTTCTCTACATGAATATCTTCTTTCAAATATTTCTTTTTCGAATCAACCCTGCGAAGAGGATCCGCTGCCCCTAGTTCAAACTCGTATGTTTCATTTTCCTGTGTGACAAAGTAAACAAGTTCATCCGGAGAACTATCATCCAAATAAAACATTACTCTTTGATTCGGAAGATTATAAAAATTCTCCTTCTGTATAGTTACATATCCAATTCCAGAGAAGGAAGAATCCCGTCCAATTGGATGCCTCAAGTGGTCTATGAATGTTCCAACATACTCGAACTCCATATCATCAGGTAGGGTCATAAACATATTTCCTTTATCATCCTTAAAGGCAGATATTGGAGAATTTTCAAACAGTTCTCTATATAAGTTCACAAAATCTTGACAAAGCTGCTTTAAATCCTCATACTGTTGTGTGTGCACAACTACATACGTTGAGGTTCTTAAATCTTCAATTCTTTTCATAGCTTTTATGCTCAATATTGCTTATACATAATGCTTCCGCTTCACCGACGTCGATGAATGGTGCACAGACACCCGGAAAACCCACTTAGGTTTATGGTACCCCCCACTTATTGGCTAACTCGCCGCCGTCCTCGCTATCAGGTTTGGGTATCCATCCCGTCACAACGTGATGCCGTCGGCATTGGGAGATGTGCTTTGTTATCGCAACGCCCTCCCGGGGGGATAAGCCACTGCAAAGATACGGCTCCGCTCCCGCAAACATCTCCTGAGCAAGGGGGGCGGTACTATTGAGAGAATCAACCCTGTGAGCTGGCAACTTCACGCATTGTCTCCCGGAAGAATGAGCCAACTCCGGAAGATACTGTATCACAGCTCCCCGGGGGGAAAATAACAAGCTCCCGTTACATGGGAACCCAAACAGTTCACTTATTCCTGCCGGTAACGGGTTTTCTGGCTTTACCTGCCTTGAGAACCAAATACCCGATGATTCCGGACAGTAATGAACCGACGAGTATTGCCAGTTTATCGGTGTATTGAAAAAGACTATCATCTTCAAACGCCAATGAAACGATAAATAAACTCATTGTAAATCCAATACCTGTTAATACGGACACCCCATAAAGCTGCAACCAGTTACTCCCCTCCGGTAATTTTGCAAGTTTCAGTTTTATTGCAATGAAGCTGAATCCGAATACACCCAGCTGTTTCCCAAGAAATAACCCAAGCATTATTCCCAGGGGCACAGAAGTAAACATTTGACCGATTGAAATTTTTGTGACATTAACACCGGCATTAACGAACGCAAATAATGGGAGTATAAAAAAGGCAACCCAGGAATGAAGATCATGTTCGATTTCTTTAAGCGGTGATTTCCATTCTTTATTTTCATCCTTACCGGTTAGTGGGATTGTGAATGCCAATGCGACTCCGGCTAAAGTTGCATGGACCCCGGATTTCAGGACACTGACCCATAAGACGATACCAACAATAAAAAAAGCTGCCTTTTTAATGACGCCGAACATATTGAGGGCTATTAAAACAGCTAATGAAACTAACGCAACGGAGATGGACAGCAGGGAGAGTTCGGTTGTATAAAACAATGCGATAATTACGATTGCGCCTAAATCGTCAATAATAGCCAATGCCATTAGAAATATTTTGAGGGATAGCGGAACTCGCTTACCCAGTAAAGAAAGAATTCCCAACGCAAAAGCGATATCGGTGGCAGTTGGGATTGCCCAACCATTCGCTGCGACCGGATTATCCCGGGTAAACGCCAAATAGATCACTGCCGGAACAACCATCCCACCGATGGCGGCAATTCCCGGTAATGCAATTTGGCTTAAAGATGACAGGTGCCCTTCCAATATTTCTCTTTTAACCTCAAGACCAATTAAAAAAAAGAAAATTGCCATTAAACCATCATTCACCCAATGGTAAAGTGACTTGTCAAGATGGAGGGGACCTATCCGTATCTCTACCGGAATGTGCAAGAAAGACTCATAAAATGGAGACATGAAGGTATTGCTTAAACCGAGCGCCAGAAGAGTCGCGACTATTAATAGGAGTCCGCCGGATGATTCTTTTTCTAAAAATTCTTCGATTAATTTCATTCACTACCCGATTTATTCGACACATCGTTGCTTAACCCTGCCTGAAAAACCGGCTGGCGTTCTCTGTTTACACATCCCATGCTATGCTGCCAGAGATGTGGTTTCTTACTGATTTATAGATCTTATGGTGTTTACTAAACCTATTTCTCTACACAAAAGATGGATTGCTTCAGTTGTGATTTCGTTTAAAGGTCTTGTTTGAGCAATCATTTTTCATTTCCTGCATTCATTCAAGGGGAAAACCACTTTGACTGTAACATTTTTTAATTTCTTTGCTTTCTTTAAAAATAGGCATCACAAGTTCAGAAATAATCTACTTTCGCTTCTTCGCTGAGGCCAAATGTAAGGCATCGAATGGCTTAATGCCTATTTCGTTGAATTCCCTTGCCCTTTTCTCTATTTCCTCATTTAGCCCAATGAATTCCGTTGCTTTAGCGAATACCTCCAAAGCGTATTGTTTCCTGGTTAAATTAGGATTATTTTGAGCTTCAAAGACCAACGTGTCAGAGGAAACCAATTCAACTTTTCCGGTTCACAAAACGTAAAAAATCCTAAAATGGCTTCAGCTTCAAGAGCAATCCGAATTTGGCTTTTGTCGTCCAACGGCCGCTGTAAAGCACAGTTGTCAAGATATACTTTTACTTTCATGGATTCAATTTAAGCATTGCTGTTTCAAGTTGCAACCGTATAGAAATGCTTGTATTGTGGCAACGTTATGCGGGTAGAAATAACTGCATGCGGTATTCGCTATTTATCATAGACGGTATAACATTATCGGTTAATGTATTAACGGAATTTTACTGACGGGATGAATATACTGTCTGAGACCACTTTTCCCAAGTTATATTATTGTGTCGCCGCTGGAGATTCGTTACAATTTGCAATAAATGACCGGGATGATGTGCTGAGGATGTTGATATCAGCACCATACTGAATAGTTATTGCTGACAGGGGGGAATGGACCTTTTAACAACCGAAACTCACCTGCGGGGAAGGAGCGCCAGCGGAATAGCGGTCGGATGAAACGCCTTGTTCGGTCAGAATCTGACAAGACGTTAGTCTCCTTCATGTTCCCTGCGGAGCGAACACCTTGCGGAAAGGTCCGAGGAAACGCCTCTCAGCAGACCAATCGGCGATCGCGAACACAATATCGGAAAAGGCTCCGTCGAATTCCGTTTCCAGCACTTGTCGAAAGTCACGAGCCGTTCGATGCGGATCATTGCCAAAAGCGCCACAGCCCCATGCCCCAAGCACCAGTGCCGGGTATCCATAGGCCCGGGCGATAGCCAGTACCCTGTGGATGCGCCGCTCAAGCAGTTCGCCCGACCGCGGCTGGCCGACGACGGGAGCATAAGGCGCAGCACATGTAATGAAACTTAACAGCCAGGGTTCCTCGAGCGCAGCGCCATCGTCGGTTCGAAACACAGGCACATCCGGAGAATAGATAGCCCAATCAGTCGAGTCGGGTTCCGGTCGTTTGCGATGGGCATCGTACATGGGATCGCCGACCAACGTGAGATATAAAGCGCTGGAGCGGCAGAGCACCTCCTCTTGAGCCCTGGCACCGCGCAGGAACCCCCCGCCCGGATGTATGCCGTTGGCAAAATTCAACGCCATCACCTTCCGCCCGCTGTCCACAAGTCGCCGCGCCGCACCTAAGGTCGTTTCGTTAGCGACTTGAACGCGTGCCGCCGAAAAAGACATGAATTCTCGTTTGGGGAGAGGGACATCGGGCGGAATGCTCACTTTAGCGGCGCAAGCTGCTTGCACATACCGACCCCAATCAACTTTCTTGCCAGCCTTCCAAACATAATAGCCCTTTTGCGCTGCCTCGACTGCCGAGAGGCCCAACTCAGCCGCGACAGAGCGCGAAATATCCAATTCCCGCTTTCGGGCGATAGCCATTTCATCCGAATCTCTACATGGTAATATTTCCAGCATGACAAATCTCCACTAATAACGTGTTTTTCAGCCGTTGCGGGTTTTCAAGGCACTGAAGTTGCTATCTCCAAGACACCCTGTAAAGTCACCAACCCCGGAAATTGCATCCGTGCCCCGCAATCAGCTGCCAAAAATGTTATACGCAAAAAACCAAAAACTTAAATCCTAACGATTGGAATAAACTACGTTTTATGCGGTTTTTTTCTGTTTAGCGTTTAACTTCTACGTTAAGCTGATTTCCATTTTCATTAGCTTTTTTATCCATAGCAGTTCCAACAGCAATACCAATAGCCATTCCTACTGGTATTCCGATCCCTATAAATACCATATTTCCTAAACTTGCTCCAAACACTACTCCAAAAGGAACTCCAAATGCAATTCCTAAAGCCATCCACCTATTACGATAATGATTTATCGTTACGAGCTTAAGTTCTTTCTCAATCAAATTCAATATGCTTGACTCCGCTTTTCTCAATTGTTTCAATAAGTCTTTATTCGAACCGGAAAAAGAATTAATCCCTTCAATATCTCGGTTAACTGAAATAACTATCTCTGAAGGTATTTCCTTTTTTTTTAATTCAGTAATCAGTTTATTGAAAAAAACATACTTATTCTTCAATTTATTGTCTTGTTCGATATTTGGTCTTATATCAAGTTCTTTAATATCCATTTTTCAACACCTTAGTTTATAAAGTTTTGATTCTATCTGTTTAATATTCAGTACAACGGAGATAATCCAATAGTTAGTTGAAATTGTTTGGAGAGGTTCAAGCTGCCTCCTC
>CAYYGL010000003.1:0-60859 GCA_964471235.1 uncultured Calditrichaceae bacterium | reverse complement strand
ACCGATTTACAACGAGGATCAATCGGTCTGGACAGTCTTTAACGGGGAGATTTATAACTTCCCGGAATTACGAAAACAACTCGCTGCCCGGGGGCATGAGTTTAAAACCAATACCGACACCGAGGTGATTGTTCACGCCTACGAAGAATACGGCGATCAATTCCCCGGCTATTTAAACGGCATGTTTGCCATTGCCCTGCACGACCGGCAGCAGCAGCGGCTGCTGTTGGTGCGGGATCATATCGGCATCAAACCCTTTTATTATGCCTATACGGATGATTACATCGTGTTCGGTTCGGAGATTAAAGCGCTCCTGGCAAGCGAGATGGTGGAGCGCACTCTGGACCTGAATGCCCTGGGAGAGTTTTTAACCTGGGAATACGTGCCCGGTCAGGCGACCCTGTTAAAAGCGGTGCGCAAATTAGAACCGGCTTCCATGCTGGTCATTGATTTGCAATCGCCGGGTTGTCAACCGCAGAGTTATTGGGATATCCCATTGCCTGACGATGCCACGGCACCCCGTTCCCCCGCGGAATGGGAGAGTCTGGTGGAGGAGAAGGTGCGCACCTCCACCCGAATGCAGTTGATCAGCGATGTGCCGTTAGGCGCTTTTTTGTCCGGTGGGGTGGATTCCTCGTTAATTGTTGCCTCCATGGGGGAAGCGCAGACCTTCAGCATCGGGTTTGATGATCCCACCTACAACGAATTGCAATGGGCGCGCAAGGTTGCCGACCATCTAAAAGTGGATCATAAAGATGAGATCATTAAACCGGATGTGCTGGAGCTTTACGAGCAGTTGATGTATTTTCTGGATGATCCCATCGGCGATTTTTCCATTTTTCCCACCTTCCTGGTATCACGACTGGCGCGGCAGTATGTGACGGTGGTGCTGAGCGGTGACGGCGGGGATGAGTTGTTCGGCGGGTACGAGACCTACCTGGCGGAGAACAAGGCACTGCAATATGGGCGTATCCCTTCTTTCCTTCGTCACCTGCTGATTGAGCCGGTCATCAACTCCCTACGCCCCACTGCCAAGAAGAAGGGATTGATCAACAAAGCCAAGCGCTTTCTGGAAGGGTTAGAGCATCCTGCGGAATTATCCCATGCCCGCTGGCGGATGTTCCTCGGGGAGGCTGCCCGCCGGCAATTGTTTACCGAAACCGCTCTATCGGAAATGACCGTTCCGGCATCGGCACACATTAGCCAATTGTTTCAACAAGCCGGTGACCGCGGACATCTCAACCGCAGTCTATACGTGGATGTGAAGAGCTACTTAGTGGATAACATCCTCACCAAAGTTGACCGGATGTCCATGGCCGTCTCGTTGGAAGCCCGGGTACCCTACCTGGCACCCGATGTGGTGGAATTGGCATTTCAGGTGCCGGAAGCATTGAAAGTGACTTCCAACGAGACCAAAGTAATTTTAAAAAAAGTTGCTGCCCGCCATGTACCGCGGGAGTGTGTTTACCGTCCCAAGGAAGGCTTCAGCATCCCCATCAAGCATTGGCTGAACAATGAATTCCGCTCCCTGGTGGATGAATTGCTCTCCCCGCAAAAAATTTCTGCTGACGGAATCTTCCGGGTTGAAACGATCGAGCGATTGAAAGCGGAGCATCGGAAAGGGATTGCCAATCATAGCCACATTCTATGGGCATTGATTGTCTTTCATGCCTGGCAGAAATTATGGCTGGAAGCACCGATTTCCCAGCCCCGGAACAGTGTATTGGATCCCCGTTAACGGAATCGAGGTGTCATGATAAAGCGAGATCCGGCAGAAGCAGCCGAGAAAACCTATGATGTGATCATCGTTGGCGGCGGCATTTACGGCGTTGCCCTGGCAAGGGAAGCAGCGGCACGGGGTCTCCGTCCATTGCTTTTGGAACGGGATGATTTCGGCGGCGCTACCAGCTATAACAGCCTGCGCATCGTGCATGGCGGGTTCCGCTATTTGCAAAAAATGGATTTGCACCGCTTTTTTGAATCCGTGGGCGAACGGCGCTGGCTGCTACAGCATTTTCCGGAATTGGTAAAGCCCCTGCCCTGCCTGATGCCCCTCTATGGCAATGGGCTGTTCCGTCCTTCCATTCTTCGCACTGCGTTAATGATAAATGACATTCTCTCGCTTCATCGAAATCGTTCGGTTCCCCGGGAAAACAACTTACCGGGCGGGAACGTCATTCCACCTGCGCGGGTGAAGGAATTTTTCCCCATGGTGGATGGGCGGGGGTTGAAAGGCGGTGCCATCTGGTATGATGCTTCCATGCCCGACTCCCAGCGGCTGCTAATGGAAATGCTGCGCTGGGCAGTCTCCCTGGGCGCAACGGCTGTGAATTACATGGAAGTTACCGAATTGCTTACTGCCGGTTCAGCGGTATCAGGAGTCGCCGCGATGGATCACGCCGGCGGTGGTGAGTATCAGTTTCACGCCCCGGTGGTGGTGAATACTGCCGGACCCTGGTGCCGGCAATTAGCCACCCGCTTTCACCAGGATTACCCCAAACTGTTTCACAGTTCCATCGCCTGGAATCTCTTATTCGACCATCCCCCGCTTTCCGACTATGCCCTGGCATTAGCCCCCAAAAAACCGGATGCCCAGGTCTATTTCCTGCGCTCCTGGAATGGCTATCTGCTTGCCGGAACCATCCATCAGCCCTGGAACGGGGTGGAAAAACAGCCCCTGCCCTCGGAAGCCTCCATTGAGAATTTTATCCGGGATATTAATGATACCGTTCCCGGGTTGAATTTACGCCGGGAAGATATTTTGCACATTTTCTCCGGGCTGCTGCCCGCCCGCACCGAAGGCACCAATCAATTGGCAGTGAGAGAGGTGATTCTGGACCATGGGAAAAGCGGCGGTCCCAAAGGGCTATACAGTGTCTCCGGGGTGAAATTTACCACGGCGCGGCTGGTTGCCGAAAAGGTGGTTACCACAATCAATCCCGGGGCAGCAAAGAAAAACCGGGAGCATCGGCCCCGGCAGCCGATTCGCGGTCTCTTTAACCTGAATTCCCAAATGCAGGAGTTACCCCGGGAATGGATTGAGGAATTGCAGCGGATTATCCGGGAAGAGGCAGTGGTTCATCTGGATGACTTGATCGTCCGGCGCACCAACCTGGGGAATTTGCCCCGGTTGGCGGTTACCTTAGCGCCTCAAGTTGCTCGCTTGTTCGACTGGGATGAGCAGCGCTGCCAACAAGAAATTGAACGAGTGGAAAAATTTTACCAGGAAACTACACCAATAAACGGTGAAAAAATAAATTGTTAAAGCCTGCTGATTTAATTATTTCCGGATTTCATTTTTTGGCATTTTGTCTGCTTTTTTCGGAACTCATCCCCCCAACCCCCTTCTTTTGCAAAAGAGAAGGGGGAGAAACTCCCCTCTCTTTCCAGAAGAGGGGCTGGGGATGAGTTCCGTTAGCCACAACAAGCTGAATGTCAAATCTCCCAATTCCCCATCGGGGCAGGCTGGGAAGTTATTTTATCCGTAACCCTGAGTAAGTCTCAATTAGTTGTCATTCCTCCGCAGGAGCTACTTCGTAGCGGTTTTTTGCCGAACTCAAAATACCGGAATCTGCGAAATTTCTTCAAACTCTTAAAGTAACACCAAACAGAGGTTGGATATATGAGTCATAACACTCCCTGGCAGTTGAGAATGTTTCGAAAAACGCTGAAAAAGCAGTTGAGATTGCACAACCTGAAAAAGATGTTGGGCGCCATCAAGCCCGGGGACAAATGTTTGCTGGTAACCTCCGGTGATAACAACGGCGCCATGAATTACAATCTCCGGGCGCTGGGCGGGCAATGGTCCTGGGCAGACCTGGAAGATACCAGCATTGCCGAGATGTCGGAGTTGCTGGGCGATGAGGTGAAACACGTGACCTATGACAAATTGCCCTATCCGGATGATTATTTCGACATCGTCATCTCCATTGACTGCCTGGAGCACATGGAGCACCCGGTGGTCTTTACCAAAGAGTTGCAGCGAATCACCAAACCCAATGGCAGGGTTATTATCACTGTGCCGGGCGGGCAGAAGACCAAAATCGCCAACATCATCAAAAACATGGTGGGAATGACCAAGGAGAAATACGGGCATGTGGTGGACGGCTACAGCGCCAGGGAGTTAAATTCTTTTATGGAACAGGCGAATTTTAAGCCGGTCGGTAAGAGAACCTTCTCCCGTTTTTTTACCGAGATGCTGGAGCTGGGCATCAATTTTATGTATGTGATGGTGTTGGCTAAAAAAAGTAAGGTGGAGGTGGAAGAGGGCACCATTGCCCCGGCAACGGAAGAGCAACTTCGATCGGTCGAGAAGACTTACAAAATGTATTCCCTCATCTATCCCTTTTTTAAAATCATTTCCAGTCTCGACTACCTGCTCTTTTTTACCCGCGGGTATGTGGTGATTGTGGAAGGCAGAAAATAACAACAGGAGAAAATGAAGAAAATTTTAGTCACCGGCGCCGGTGGGTTCATCGGCTATCATCTGGCAAATTTTTTAGCGGATAACGGGCATACCGTTGTGGGAGTGGATATCCACTATCCGGAACAGCCGGTGGATGGCAAACCACCTCGTTTTAAAGCGCTCACCGGGGATTTTCGGAAGCAATCATTGATGGAAGAAGCTTTGGAGCAGGTAGATGTGGTCTTTCATTTAGCCAGCGCCCACCTGCAAATCAGCCTGGGAGAATCCGAATACTGGGATATCAATGTGCACAGCCTGGAACCGCTGTTAAAACTATCGCAACAAAAAGGCGTTTCCCGGTACATCCACGTCAGTTCCGTGGGAATCTACGGCAACCTGACCACCCTGCCAGCCAACGAGGAGAGCGAATGTCATCCTCAATCCATTTATGGGGAGACCAAATTAGCCGGTGAGGGGGTGGTCAACGAATACGCCGCTAAAAACAATTTCCCGGTGGTGATCATCCGCCCGGCCTGGGTTTACGGACCTGGCTGTCCGCGCACGCAAAAATTATATCGCACCTTAAAGAAAAAGCGCTTTGTAATGATTGGCAAGGGGGATAATCTGCGGCATCCCATTTACATTGCCGATATGTTAGAGGGATTCCGTTTAGCCATGGAGCACGAGGCGGCGGTCGGGGAAACATTTCTGATTGCCGGGGAGCGCGCCATTACCACCCGGGAATTGGTGGATGGTTTTGTGCAGGCACTGGGCACCCCGGGGCCGGTGGTCAGTCTGCCATACCGTGTAGGGGTTGCCATTGCCGCCACCGCAGAAACGGTGTTTGGGTTAATAGGAAAAGAACCTCCCATTTCACGCCGTACCCTGGAGTTCTTTGACACCAACAATGCCTTCGATATCAGTAAAGCCCGAAAAATGTTGGATTTCAATCCCCGATTTACTTTTGAGGAAGGTTTAAAAGAAAGTCAAACGTGGCTGGAAAATCTTTCCGGGTAGTTTAATGCGACACAAAAAAATTGTTTGGTTCGGTTTCCTGATCCTGATGGTGGTAGCTGTTGTTGGCATCAGCCAGTCTTATACATTTCGCAACGAAATCAAACAACTTAGATATTTAACCAATGTTCATTCCTTCTCTTCCCTGCATTGCCTTCAACTGGATCGGTCAACTCAGGTTCATTTTAAATCCGATCAACTCACCATTACCGGGGATTTATATCCACCTGCCAGCGGTGTTCCTTCCCCATGTATCATCTTGCTGCATGGGTCTTCACTTAACGGAAGAAAGTTGCCCCTGATGCAGGTAATGGCAGCCAAATTTCAGCAAATGAATTTCATGGTCTTGAATATCGATTTGCGTGGTTACGGAGAATCGGATGATCCTCCGGCATTAACCTCACCGAAAGATTTTAATTTTGCGGCGGATGTCATTCACGCCATTGATTTTCTCAGTAAGCAACCCTTGGCCGACACTTCCCGGATTTTCCTGATTGGTCATTCCTTTGGCGCCGGTGTTGCCCTGGCAGCGATGCAACGGGATAAGCGGATCAAAAAACTGGTGTTGATTGGTCCCCCGCGGCGGCTTCGGGAACGCTTTTTTCAAGATAACTCGCCGGACCGGGAATATTTTTTAAAACGCTGGCAAAAAGATATGCAATTATCATATCCATTACCTTATGACCTTTGGCAAGCGGTTTATCAACCGCTGGATATCGAAAACTACCTGGCGAAGCTCTCGGAAGCCGGGCACATCCCAATCATGTTCATTGACGGCGCAAAAGAAGACCCGGCGGATTTACAATTCCTTCGCAGAATAACATCACAAATTGCACCGCCAGTTACTTATTGGACCGTGCCGGATACCGATCATTATCTCAACACCGGTTTTTTCTTCTCAAGGGTCTGTTACGATTCTAAAATAATTGGCACATTGATATCACATATAAGAAATTGGATAACACACTAACTTGCTTCAAAAGCCTGCTCGGCTTTGAAGTCGGAGGATAGCATGTGCGGTATATGCGGTAAGTTTAGTACTCATGAAGTTAGTCTGCCGGAAATAAAGAGGATGGCGGAAGTAATTCGGCACCGCGGTCCTGATGACGAGGGATTCTATATCAAACCCCCGATTGGATTGGGGCATCGTCGCCTGAGCATCATCGACCTGGATGGTGGGAAACAACCGATTAGCAATGAAGACGATACCATCTGGATTGTCTATAACGGCGAAATCTACAATTTCCCGGTTCTAAAAAAAGAACTGGAAGAAAAGGGGCATCGTTTTAAAACCCATACCGATACGGAAGTGATTGTGCATCTATATGAAGAATATGGTGAACGATGTGTGGAAAAACTGAGCGGGATGTTTGCCTTTGCCCTGTGGGATGAAAAGCGGCAACAGCTATTTATGGCACGGGATCGCATCGGGCAGAAACCCTTATTTTACCTACACCGGGACAATGAATTTCTATTCGGATCAGAGGTCAAATCCATTCTGGCAGCCAACAATGTCAGGCGCAACATCAACTATGAAGCGGTTCATCATTACTTATCATTGCGATTTATTCCCGCTCCCCATACCATGATTGAAGGCATCAAAAAACTACCCGCCGGGCATTACCTGGTATTTCGGAACAACCGGGTAGATGTGCAGCGCTACTGGGATGTGGATTTTCGCCGGAAGATGCGGCTTTCCGAGGATGATCTGATTGAAGGGGTGGGTGGAAAGTTGTTTGAGGCGGTGGAGTCGCACCTGATTAGCGATGTGCCGGTGGGCGCCTTTTTAAGCGGCGGGATGGATACCAGCACCGTGGTGGCGTTGATGGGGCAAATTATGAATCAGTCATTCCAAACATTTGCCATCGGGGTGAAAGAACAGGATTTTAACGAATTGCCCTATGCCCGCATGGTGGCGGAGAAATATCATACTCAACACGTGGAAGAAGTGGTGCATGCCAACTTAATTAAATTGCTGCCCATGATGATCTGGCACCTGGATGAACCTTCCGACCCCATTGCCGCCTGTATGTTTCAGGCAGCCCAGTTAGCTGCCCGGCATGTCAAGGTGGTGCTGGGCGGGGACGGCGGCGATGAGTTATTTGCCGGATTCGACCGCTATCGCGGTGTCGGGTTAATTGATTATTACAACCTCATCCCATCTTTTATCCGCACCAAATTGCTGCGACCGCTCTTTTTAGGGCTTTCGGATAGTTTTACTTACAAAAGCCTGCCCCAAAAATTGCGCTGGATGGATCAATTATCCGAGTATGAAGCCGGGGAACGCTATGCCGAAGCAACCGCATTCTTCCGCTTCAATCACCTCCAAAAACAAGCTCTCTTTAGTGATGATTTGTGGAATCGTCTGAAAGATGTGAACTCCAACCAGGTTATTGTGGAGCAATATAACCGCGCCAAAGCAGATGACCCGATTGACCGGATGCTTTATGCCGATTTTATGACCCGTCTCACCGAACATACCCTGATGTTGACCGACCGGATGAACATGGCGCACAGCCTGGAAGCCCGATCGCCATTTCTGGATCATCCCCTGGTGGAATTCATGGCGCAGGTGCCCAGCAATTTGAAAATTAAAGGGAAACGGTTGAAATATATCCTGCGACGGTTTGCCGAAAAGCATCTTCCCGAGGAAATCCTGAAACGGGAAAAGCAGGGGTTTATGTTTCCGGTGGCGTACTGGTTCCGCAGTGAGCTTTACCCGTTTGTGAACTCAATTCTGATGAATTCCTATTTTGTGAACGAAGGGCTGTTCCGACGGGATGAAGTGCAGAAGTTGATCGAAGAACATCGAACCAACCAGGTGGATCATCACGTGCGGTTGTGGATGTTGATCAACCTGGAGGTATGGCACCAGTTGTATATTGTGGGGAATGATTTCCACGAGTTGCAGGATCGCTTTCAGAATGAATACAAAGTAGCGGTATAATGGTAACCGGGAGTTTTGGATGAGCAGCCAATCCTATGAGCACGAAACCGTCGTCGATACCCTTTCCAGTCAATCCCAATCCATCATTCGTAAATACCAGGATATCTATGTGGGCAAGTATACCCTGGGCGCGTTGATAAAATATGAGTTGCTCACCTTTTTGTTTTCCCAAACACCCGGCGCAGTCGGTTTTTTTCTTCGAAAAATGTTTTACAAAAAGTTGTTTGCCAGCATGGGCAGGGGGGCAATATTGGGTGCGAATTTAACCTTGCGCTGCCCGGGGCAAATCTCCGTGGGGGATAATTTCGTCGCCGATGGCAATGTGGTGTTAGACGCCAAGGGCAGCGATTCCCGTATCACCATGGGGGATTCGGTTTTCCTGGGGAAGAACACCATTTTCTCCTGTGCTGCGGCAGCGATAACGGTTGGCAATGATCTTTCAATCGGACCTAATTCTTATATTCGCGCCAGCCGCGCCCCGGTCACCCTGGGCTCGTTTATCACTATTGGCGCCCAAACGGTGATTATCTCCGGCAATCCCGGGTATCAGCGGCTGGATATTCCCATGATGAAGCAGGACGGCGAGGCGAAAGGGATTACCATCGGTGATGACGTCTGGATGGGCGTCGGGGTGCGGATTGTGGATGGTGTTACCGTGGGGAATGGCAGTATCATTGGCGCCGGGGCAGTGGTGATTAAAGATGTGCCGGAATATGCTATTGTTGCCGGGGTTCCGGCAAAAGTGATTGGTTCCCGGAAATAATCAACCCAATTTTTATGGATATAAATGGATAAAGCGGCTCAAACAACTGAAAATGCGGTAGAAGAAAGTTCGGTACCTACTTCCCGGAAGAAGCAAATTCTTCTCACAGTCGGCAAAAGCCTTATTTCCGCTTTTCTGATTTACCTGATTCTGAGGGGAACCAATTTCACAGAAATTTTTGCTGCCATGAAGAAAGCATATTTACCGTTATTATTGCTTTCCTTTACGTTGCATTTTGTGGGATTTTATGTCAGTGCCCTGCGCTGGAAAACCCTGCTGAAAGTTCATAAGGTCGACTCCAATTTATGGTTTTTGATTAAATCTTACATCGTGGCAATGTTTTTTAATAATTTTCTTCCCTCAACTGTGGGCGGTGATACAGTGAGGGCGTACGATTCTTATCGACTTGGCAAAAGCAAATCCGGTGCGGTGGCAGTGGTGTTTGTGGATCGCTTTCTGGGACTTACTGCGCTGATTTTATACGCTTTTATTGCAGCTTTTTTTGCCAAAAGTATTACCCAGCGAGTTCCTTATCTAAACCTGTGGGTGAGCATTGCAGCTGTTGGGATGCTGTTCATTATCTGGTTGATTTTTATGCCTTCCCGTAAATTAGCCGAATGGGTGGGGAAAATTCGCATCCCCTTTTCTGCCAAACTCCAGCGTCTGTTGATGAAGTTAATCGATGCTTTCTGGACCTTTCGCGGTCAAAAGATGGCATTGCTGAAAGCACTGGGGCTCTCTCTGCTCCTGCAAGCGAATGTGGTATTCTATTATTTCCTGATATCCAGCGCCCTGGGATTTCACATCCCACTCTACAATTTCTTCCTGATTGTGCCTCTTTCCATTTTTATTATGATGATACCGGTTTCCATCAATGGCATTGGGCTGCGGGAAAATGTTTTCTTTTTTTTCCTGGCGACGTTTGCGGTTGCCAAACCGGAAGCCATTGCATTTGCCTGGATAGAATACGGCATCCTGATGTTGCAAGGCGTATTGGGTGGAATTGTGTATGCATTCCGGAAGTAAAATGGCGATTCATGCTTATCCGCTTGTTTTTTGTCTAAAAAATTCACAATGAGCAATTCCATGTTCGAAATAAACCCGCAAACACTCGTCAAACAGCCTTTTGCGATACTCTATGTTGTGGCACAATTATTGTCATTCTTTAGGGAATCATTAGAATTAAAGGTAAAATTACCATGAAAAAAGTAGGATTTCTTCTGTTTCTCTGTACGGTCTTGTTTACAATATCTCTTTATGCGGTGGATGTCGGTAAATGGCGGCGGTATGTGATTACCCTGCCCAATAGTAGTTACAGTGGCAATCCGTTTGAATTGGAGGTGGATGGCACCTTTACCCATACGGCATCCGGTACAGTGATTACCCTGCCAGGATATTATGATGGGAATGATGAATGGAAAATTGCCTTCATGCCCACCCTGTTAGGACAATGGACGTATGTAACTTCTTCTACCGACCCGGAATTAGACGGGGTAACCGGTTCTCTGAACTGTGTCCCTTCCGGTCTCCCCGGCATGTTGGTGGCAGACTCCATTGATGGGCGAAAATGGAAATTCACCGATGGTCCCTATGTCATTCCCATTGCGTTGAGATTGGAATTTTTTAGCGAGCCAGGCAATATCAACGACATAACCGCCGCCGCAACATTCATGAGTAGCAATCATATTCAAATGCTGGAAACCCGGTTAACCGAGGAGACCGGTCAATTTGGGGGACGACATGATTTTATTTTCCAGGGAAACTGGCAGAACCACCAATTTGATCTGACCATCTGGGACCGTATGGAACAGCGAATGGAAGTATTGACCGATTATGGTTTGGGGGGGCATATCATGTTTTATTCGGACCAGGCCGGTGCGCCGGGATGGGGAGGGCAATCGGCAACCGGGGCATTGGTGATTCGCTATGCCATCGCCCGGTTAGCCAGTTTCCCGGTGGTTTGGTTTAACACCGGAATTGATGTGAGCGAATATCGAAGCCAGTCTGATATAAATTGGTTTGGTCAACAGATTCGCAATCTTGATCCGTATGGGCATCCTATTTCCAGTCGGCATGGTGGCGGGTCCGGGAATATTATTATGTCTGGGCAAACGTTTAATAGTTGGGGAGATCGGAAAGCATTTATTAACACGATGACCAATCATTTTCTCAGTGCGAGCACTCCCGTCAGTATGGATGATGCCTGGGGAGAAAACCGCCCCAGTCATCAAAGTAAGAATTTTCAGCCCGAAGATATTCGCCGGGCTTTCTGGAAATGCCTGTTAGCTGGTGGGTTGGGTGGGCTTATCCGCAGTGATGGTGGCGGATGCGGTCAGGATGGATATTTCCATTTTCCCTGTCTTCCCCAGGACCTGGAATCTGAACAGTGGCTGACATTGATAAATCCATTTCTGGAGACGAAATTAGGCAATACGTTTGCAACGATGATTCCTGCTCCTTCATTGGTTTCCAATGGCTACTGTCTGGCGGACCCGGCAGGTAGTAAGTTGGTCTATTTTAAAACCGGAGTTAATGATCGCTGGGACCCGGGGAATGGTGGAGATATCACGTTAAAACTATCCTCCTTAACCGGTGGGTACACTGCTACCTGGTTTGACCCTCGCTCCGGCGCGGAAACCCCGGTTGCCGGCAGTCCGTTCTCCGGTGGAACAGATTATGTGGTTACCCCGCCGGATAATGACGATTGGGTTATTTTCCTCTCCACCGGCAGTGATTTTACTCCCCCGGCAAATCCTACCGGTTTGCATATTACGAAATAAGCATCATTGATAGCACGCCCCACAAAAAAACTTAAATAATTTTTTGTGAATTATTCGAAACAAATCACTTGTTTTTTAAGAAATAGAGTTTATAATAATATTTTTTAGATTATGGAGAAATTGGGAGGGTATCAATACACTATAAATATATGTAAAATCATTTACTATTAAACGGAACAATAATTAACTCAAAAACGAGAAGAGGAATAAAGAGACGATGGAGTTTCGTTTTTGGTTTAGATTGAATTTGTTGATGGTCATTATGACTATGGGAACTCTGTTTGCTCAGACCGTAGTGTATGACTCTATCCCTTCCAAGTATCAGTTGTATCCTCGTAATGCTTTCGATAATGATTCGGCAATCGTTCAGATAAAAGGAAACGAAACCGGCGGCGGATTCGATTCCATCACGGTGGATATTAAACGAAACGGGATTTTCTGGAGACAGTTTTCTCAGACCCTCACATATAATAATAATGTCGCTTCTTTCTCCCTTAGTCCTAAAATTTATGCGGACACAGTAGAATTCCAATTCATCATAAAATTTTGGACGGGTGGAACCGCTTTCCAGGATGCCCTGATTGACAGCGTGGTTTGTGGAGATGTGTATTTGATTCAGGGGCAGTCCAATGCCCAGGCGGATATTTATGCTACATTCACCTCTTACCAGTCCCAATGGGTTCGTAGTTTTGGCACTACCACGGATCGAAACGGCTTAAATCGGAATGGTATTGCTGCTACCACGCTGGATACCTTGTGGGGATTGGCACAAGCCGATTCAATTAATTCTCATCTGGCAGTGGGCATTTGGGGGCTTAAATTAGGTGATTTGATTTCCAGCAATCAGGGAATCCCGGTGTGCATCATCAATGGCTCACCCGGTGGCACTGACATTAAACAACATCAACGGAATGATGCCAATCCGACGGATCTCACCACCGTGTATGGCCGACTGTTGTATCGGGTGCAACATGCGAATCTGAGCCCTGATGTAAAAGCCTTAATCTGGTGGCAGGGAGAAAGCAATTCTTCCAGCGTTGTCCAGGCAAATACGTATGCAAATAAGTTCCCGCCACTTCGTGCCGATTGGCGAACAGACTATGCAAATATCCAAAAAATTTACACTACCCAGATATATGCCGGATATGCCTCCGGTACTGCCGGAACCGAAGGGGGGTTGCTCCGCGAACGACAACGACAATTAGCACAAGCAGACCCTGGAACGGAAATTATGACCGCAAATGCCTTACGTACCCTGATTAATAATGCTCATTTTGACCAACACGGCTATGAAACATACGCCAACCGGGTTTATAACCAGATCCGGAGAGATTTTTATAACGCTACGGATACCGTAGAAGTCGACCCGCCGAATATTACCAAGGCGTTTTTTACCAGCCCTCAAAAAGATGTGCTGGTTCTGGAATTTGGGAATGCCAATTTAATGGTCTGGCAGAATGATACGACGATAGGCGCTAACACCTACTTTTTAAAAGATTATTTTTATCTGCATAATTCTTCCGGGAGCATCGATACTTCGATTGTCTCTACCGGGCAGGTTTTTGGGAACAAGGTCAGACTTGCCTTAACTCAATCCAGTAGCGCTGTTTCGGTAACTTATCTTCCCAATCGGTATTATAACAATACCACCACCAGTTATCTGGGACCCTGGCTGCGCAATTCCCGGGGTATTCCGGCACTTTCGTTTAAAGAATTTGTTATCGACACGGTTCTGGGAGATGACCCCCTCCCAATTACTCTATCCTCTTTTTCTGCTACACTGGTCGATGAAGGCGTTCTGTTGCGATGGCGGACCGAAAGTGAGATTAATAACCTGGGTTTTCGTATCCTCCGCAAAGAGGAGGGGCAGAAAAATTTTATCCTGGTAGCCTCGTATGAAAGTAACCCTGCTTTGAGAGGACAGGGAACAACCAACCAGGCAACCGATTATCAATACATTGACACCTACGTTATTCCGGGCAAAACCTATTTTTATGAACTACAGGATGTGGATATTAACGGAAACATAACCACCCATGGTCCCATCCAGGCAGAATCGTTTAATGAGCAACTCCCGGTACGATTTCAGCTTTTCCAGAATTATCCCAACCCTTTTAATCCATCTACGATTATTTCATATTCTCTGCCGGTAGAACTTAAAGTAAACATTAAAATTTATGACTTGTTAGGCAGGGAGGTTTCCACTTTAGTCAATCAGCGGCAGGATGCGGGGATACACCGGATTCTTTTTGATGCCTCACAGTTGCAATCCGGTGTTTATTTTTACAAAATTAAAGCGGGTGATTTTTCTGCCACCAAAAAAATGACTTTTTTAAGATAGTCATTTAAGAGTGCTACGAAAAAATAAATTTTGTTAACTTCCTCTCAAGTGCATCCTCTCCACAGGAGTTCTTTTTCTGCTTAAAAGATATGTTTCGATTGCCTGAGGTTCCCAAGTTACTTTGTGGAAAAATAATCTTGCTGGTAAGTTGTGTAAAAACTTGTTTATCCCAACAACATTCCGATTATAAGCGATCGAATAAGAAAACGAAAAGTCATTCAAAAAATGCCTGTTCAACATCACCACTATTCAACTAACAGTCATGAAGTAGACGTGTCTATTGTTGTACCGCTGTACAATGAAGAGGAATCAATCCACCCCCTTTATGATGCCTTAATGAAAGTGGTGATTTCGTTAGGGTTAAAGTATGAGATTATATTTGTTGATGACGGGAGTTCCGACAGCACCTTTGAGCGAGCAAAAGCACTGGCATTACAAAATCCCTTTTTACGGGTAATCAAATTTCGGCGTAATTACGGGCAGACCCCGGCGATGGCAGCCGGCATAGACAATGCCCGTGGTCAGATTTTGGTGACAATGGATGGCGATTTGCAGAATGACCCGGAAGATATCCCCCATTTCCTTGCGAAAATTCAAGAGGGATATGACATTGTTGTGGGGTGGCGTTTTAACCGGCAGGATAAACTCATCACGCGTAAAATTCCTTCCAAAATTGCCAATTGGTTAATTGGAAAGGTTACCGGTGTTCCGATAAAAGACAATGGGTGCTCCTTAAAAGCGTATCGGGCGGAAGTGATTAAAAATGTGCCTTTATATTCCGAGATGCATCGCTTTATTCCGGCAATGGCATCTATTGCCGGGGCGAAAGTAGCGGAGATCAAAGTTCGCCATCATGCGCGTAAATATGGCACTTCCAAATATGGTCTCTCACGAATCTATAAAGTACTGTTAGATTTAATCTCTATTAAAACGATTATTTCCATCTCCTCTCGACCGGTAAGGGGGTTTGGCATTGGTGCTTTTTTATTTGCCCTGGTTAGTCTGATGGCATTCCTCGTCAGCATTATCTGGACGTTTTTTTTCCCGGAGCAGTCGGTTGTGGTTTGGATGGGGGTCAGCTTGCTGTGCGGAGCGAATAGTATTTTCCTGCTATCTTTAGGAATGCTTTGTGATTTGATTTATAAAACCGGGAATCTAAGGTTGGAACAACTTCCTTTTTTAACTATTGTGAAAGAAATCAAAAAAGAAAGAGAAAGCCGAAAGGTTGTTCATTATGAGTAGCAAAATTGAGATTTCGGTAATCATTCCGATTACGGAAAAAAAACGTACTAATAATGTAGCAGAACTTTATCCCGCCTATAAGCAAAGTTTGGAGACTATTGGGAAAACTTACGAATTTATCTGTGTTTTAGATGGCGATTATCCTCACCTGTATATGGCTTTTCAGGCGTTGAAAGAACAGGGTGAACCCATTAAAATTTTAAAACTCTCTAAAAGGTTTGGAGAAAGTACCGCCCTCTCCGCCGGTTTTGCCCATGCCTCCGGTGATTACATCTTAACCCTGCCGGCTTACCAACAAATTCACATTGATAAGTTGCCCATGTTAATGGATGCGATAACCGGGTATGATATGGTAATTGCTCGTCGCTATCCACGTAAAGACAATTTTATTAATCAATTACAATCCCGAATATTTCATGCTCTGGTGAAACAGATTACCGGCTACAAATTTAAAGATCTTGGTTCCGGTGTGCGGTTAATGCGGAGGAAGATTTTAGAAGAGATTCAGGTTTACGGTGATCAGCATCGTTTTTTACCATTATGGGCAAGCCGCTATGGGTTTAAGGTGCGGGAAATTGATATTCCCCAATCTGAAGAAGATGCCTTCCAAAGATTGTATGCACCCGGTGTCTATGTCCGTCGCCTGCTGGATGTCTTATCTGTATTCTTTTTGATTAAGTTTACCAAAAAACCCTTACGCTTTTTTGGTCTTACCGGGCTATTTATTTTTGCCCTCGGTGCCATCTTATTAATCTTACTCTTTATCCAGCGCATGTTTATGGGGATCGGGCTGGCGGACAGACCCATCGTTCTGGTGGGTTTACTGCTATTCGTCGTAGGCATTCAAATTCTTGCCATTGGGTTAATCGGGGAAATTATTATTTTTACCCATGCCAAAGAACTCAAAGAATATACTATAGAACAAGTTGTGAATTAGGCTCGATCTCCAATGCCTGACGGTGCCTCTTCTTAATAAAGTTTTTTGTCCCAAAGAATATGCCTGCCACCAGGGGTGAAAACATTCATGTTTCCTCCAATTCATGGTTACAACATCATCTAACGTAATACCAACCGGGTAGAATATTCCGGAATTTACCGTGTTGAATAGGGAGAATAATCCTTTTTTGCTGGTTCCCTCATGATTAAGTATAGACGAATAAAACAGGACTTTTCGTCGGTTGAATTGTTTTGGTACCTGGTGATGACCCTCTCGGTTGTCCTGGGGATTTTTTTCCGATTTAAAGGGTTAGGGAAATGGCCCCTGGCATCTACCGATGAATATTTCATCGGGAAATCTGTCCATAATATTATCCGATGTGGATTGCCAGCATTCGAATTAGGAGGATTCTATACTCGCGGCTTATTTCAACAATACATCTCAGCCGCTTTAATTTCGTTCGGTATACGGGATGAATTGGCTCTCCGTCTTATACCGGTTCTCTCCAACATCTTGACTATCCCCGCCGTCTACCTCCTGGCTAAAAAAATCGGTGGGCGTACCGTTTCAGTGGCAAGTGTCATATTGTTTTCTTTATCCATCTGGGAAATTGAAATTGCACGGTATGCCCGAATGTATGCTCCTTTCCAGATGTTGTTTTTATGGTATATACTGTTTCTATATATGGTTATTGTGGAAAAAAACCATAAAGTTGAAAAATGGCTTTACCTGATTAGTTTTCTCAGTATTCTGGTATTCGAAGCCGCATTCTTTTTGGTACTTCTCAATTTTTTCCCTTTCGTTTATTATGCTTATCGGGGTGAATATAAAAAACACCTCCCACGGTTTCTCCTCAGTTTGCTATTACTGGGGATAGCATATTTTTTCCTGTCAACCAATTTCCGTTTTTGGGGGGTAAAGAATCCGTTCCCGGCAAATTTATCCCTATCCAATCTTAGCCAAACTCCAGTCGATTTTCCTTATCTTTTTCTGACCACTATCTTCCGGAATTCATTTTGGAGTGTCTCATTCATTTTGCCGCTTGGCATAACAATTTTCTTTACCTATAATATTTTTAAACGCAGGGAATTACCCCTTCTCAAGGCATTTGTACCGGTTCTTTTTATGCTGCTCTCTTTGCTTAACCTGTTCGGGGTAATTTTCTATTTGTTTTTGATGATGTATTTTATCCGGTGGTTGAAAAATGAAGATTTTCAGACGTCGGCATTTAAATATAGTATGGTATCCATACTCATCAATCTTGTTTTTTGGATAGTATTTGGCTTAACAACCACCTCCTGGCATTCATTTTTTCCGGGAATGGAACAGGCTCATACCTTACGAAAATTGCTCATTGTTCTCATAGATTACCCCCCGGTTTATGACAAAATAATTAGCGAATACTGGGAAGCCATTCCATTATTTAGTGTTATCGTCGGAATCATAACTGTTTTTGGAGTATTTTATGTGCTGATTCGAAATAACCGTTCCGACGAGGGAGCCAGGTTTCTGTTTTTTGTCGGCCTTTTTCATAATGTGTTAATTGGTGTCCTCAACACCCCATATCATAATACCCGGTATTCATTCTTCCTATACCCGTTGTTGTTAATTCTTTTTGTACAATCCTTGAAATGGATTGTTGAAATGTTCGTGCCAAAAGGAACGGTACCTCAATTATCTATGGTGATTTTACTTGGGTTGTTTTTGTGGTTTTCGGAAGATTTTAACCTTGCTCATCTGACGCATATTGATTCAAAGGAAGTGAATTTTCGAATGAATTATAATATCAATTCCTCCAGGGCAGCGCATGTGATTCGTCGGTTTGAGGTTCGAACTCCTGCAGAATTTGTAAACAGACAAATGTCTCCGGAGGACATCATTATTACTTCGATTTACCCGGTGGAATATTATCTGAAACGGATGGATTACTTTTATCGGAATATGAACCGTAAAACGTTTACCAGTATATCCATGCAATATGGAGAGAGAGAGCGATGGACGAATGCCCGGTTGTTGAAAACGGAATCGGAACTTTTAAACTTGTTGACTTTTCCCGGCAAAACAATCTGGTTTATTTCCTATTCTCCCGAATACAAAAACAGTTCTCCGGAAGAACGCAAAATTGCCCGGTTGTATCGGAAGAATCTTGTTTACACCAGCCTGGATGGAATGGTGCTAGTTTATAAATTTCATAGAACCTGAAAAGATATCTATGAAAATTTTGAACATTTAGTCGACACTCCAAACGGAATCGGAAAGGAAGTTATGAAAAGAGTTTTAAATATTGTTGGTGCACGCCCAAATTTTATGAAAATAGCCCCGATTCACCGATCGATGAAGCAGTACCCTAACGATTTTGAACCGGTATTGGTGCATACCGGGCAGCACTATGATAAACAGATGAGCAAAGTGTTTTTTGATGATCTGGAGTTGCCGGAACCGGATATTTATCTGGGTGTTGGGTCCGGGAGCCATGCGGTGCAGACTGCAAAAATAATGATTGAATTCGAAAAAATTTGCCAGGAGATGAAGCCGGACCTGGTTCTGGTGGTGGGAGATGTGAACTCCACCGTTGCTTGCAGCCTGGTCGCATCTAAACTGGAAATTCCTGTTGCCCATGTCGAAGCGGGGTTGCGAAGTCTTGATCGAAGTATGCCCGAGGAAATCAATCGGATCGTTACGGATGCTTTATCCGAATATTTGTTCACCACTGAGAAAAGCGGCACCGAAAATCTGCTTAAAGAAGGTATCGACCCGCATAAAATTCATTTCGTGGGCAATGTCATGATTGACTCCTTGATTTACTATTTGCAAAAAAACGATGGAGCACCGTTGCTGAAAGAATTTCATCTGCAACCTAAGGAATATGCGCTGGTAACACTGCATCGTCCTTCGAATGTAGATAACCCTGAGAATTTTCTCAAAATCATCTCCGCTTTTGAACAATTGTCATCCCGGTTACCGATAATCTTTCCGATTCATCCCCGGACTGAAAAAAATATTAAAGATTTTGGATTGGAGAAGCGATTGGCATCTTTACCGAATCTTCAACTCATTGCCCCTGTTGGGTATCTGGATTTTATGCAGTTGATGCGTCATTGTAAATTTGTGATGACGGATTCCGGGGGCATTCAGGAAGAGACCACTTATCTGGGCATCCCATGCATGACCCTGAGAGAAAATACCGAGCGTCCGGTGACCGTTTCCGAAGGTACCAACGAAATTGTCGGTACCGATACCGAAAAGATCGTGCAACTTACCTGGCAATTATTGGACGGAAAGTGGAAAAAGGGCAGGATACCGGAATTGTGGGATGGTAATGCCGCTGACAGGATTGTTGAGATTCTAAAGGATGGTTAGGAACGCTGTTCTTCGTATATTATAAAATTATCGGAACCATTGACTTGCAACCAAAATGAAACATATTCTGTTCATAACACCTCATTTCCCGCCTTCCGACAGTGTGGGAACCCAACGAATGGTGAAGTTCATCAAATATCTGAGTCGGGATGGTTGGAAAATTTTTGTCTTAACCCTCACGGAAAAGTGGTTTGAAGGTTCTGCTAACAACTATGGATTTTACCTTCCTGATGGAATTAAAGTGATTCGATTCGATCCCCCGGATTTGTTTAATTTAAGCGGGCGGATCAAACAAAGATGGTTAACTCGGAAAAAAAAGAGCGGGAATGACGGCGCTATGAAACCTGCCGAGAAATCCATTCTTTCTGTTCCAGAGAAAGGTGGGTTTTTCCATGAAGTAAAAGAGTTTCTCACCGGTTTGTTGCAATATCCGGATCGGTATAACGGGTTCAGCCTGTCCGTTCTCCGGCAACTGAAAAAAATTTTAAAAGAGAATAAAATTGAGTACGTTCTGGCAAGTTCGCCCCCTCATTCGGTAAATATCCCTTTAAATTTTTTAAGACGATTTTCCCGGTTTGTCTACATTGCGGATTTTCGGGACCCCTGGGCATTAAGCCAGTGGGATGTAGAAAATGAAACCCTGATTGAGAAACTTTACCGCCGCCTTGACAGGCACTTTGAACGGCGTACTATCAAACAAGCCGATGTGCTGATCTTTAACACCGAATTCCTGAAGAATCTCTATGAGAGTCATTACGCATCGTTTGGCTCATTAGACCGCAAAGGATATGTCATCCCCAATGGTTTTGATCCGGAGATCCGCAGTAATCATCGGGAAAATTCTCCTGAAGATTACAAGCCGGAATCCTCCGAAAAAATCCGGATACTCCATACCGGCACCTTATACAAAAAGCGTAATCCCCAAATGATATTGGAAGGATTGGCAGCTTATGCCAAACAGCATCCCGAACAAGCCGGAAAGATCGAAATTACGTTTGTGGGGTCCGTCTCACCATCCCTTTCGTTCTTGCACGAGTTGATTGAACAATTGCACCTGACAAAGCAGGTATCTTTCCAACCTTCCCTTCCCTATCAGGAGGTGATGGAAAGAAGCAAACAAGCCGACTGGCTGTTGCTCCTCCAACCGGGAACGTCCGTTCAGGTACCGGCGAAGTTTTTTGATTATTTGCTGGTGAATAAGCCGATCTGGGGAGTGCTGGAAATTCCCAGCGTTGGGCAGAAAATGATTGAGGAATTACGCGTCGGATATGTTTCGGATTGTCAGTCCCTGGATGCCATCGTTGCTTTTTTTGAATACCTGACCTCGGGGCAGAATCATCGCCTGTTGCCGGACGAGAAAAAACTCGAGAGCTATTCCATGCCCCATTTGGTGAAACAGTTTGAAGAAATCTTGGCTAAACACCCTCTGCCCACCGATGCCTGATAATAAAATGAGAATTGCTTACCTGGTAAATTATTTTGTCCCAGCCGGGGTGGAAAATTACGTGTTAACATTGTTGAATCATCTTGACCGTTCCCGTTTTGAACCGTTTTTGTATGTATTATATTTTTCGGATGCGGATTTTTTAAAACGCCTCAAGCCGGATGTTCAGGTGCGGAATTTCAACAAAAAAAGCGGGTATGACCGCTCAGCGATCTCCCGGATGATTCGCCAGTGCAAACAGGACAATATTCAAGTCATTCATGTAAACAATTGGGGAACCTTTGTTGACGGTGTGCTGCTCAAAATTCGCTTCCCGGGTGTCAAATTGGTGCATGTGCAACATGGTCTGGAATACGATGAACGGATGTATGCCAGTTCCCTGAAACAAGGCATTCGTAAATTTCTGCGATGGGGGCTAATTCGCTTCTGCGACCGGACTATTTCCGTATCAAAAGCCGGCAAAGCCTATCTGGAAAAAGAATGGGGCGCCCGAAATGTGAAAGTTATTTATAATGGGATTGATACCGGCTTTTTCTCACGCGACCGGGTTGCTGCGGATAACAATATTCCTACTACCGGCCAATTTAATATATGCACCATCGGAAGATTGGTGACGGTAAAGAATTTTCTCTGTCTGTTCAAAGCCATCAATAGACTTAAAGAGAAAATCCCAACCATCAAATTATATCATATTGGCGCCAGTTTAATCCGCACTGAAGAAAGCAGTCAACAATTGGCAGAGTACTTAACTGCTAACAAACTTGAAGATTATATCAAGTTTTTAGGTAAGCGTAACGATGTTGCGAATGTGCTGGCTGCCTGTCATGTGTTTGCCCTGACTTCCCTGTCAGAGGCAATATCGCTGGCATTGCTGGAATCCCAGTCGATGGGGCTCCCGGCAGTAGTAACCGAGGTGGGTGGGAATCCGGAAATTGTTGAACACGGCGTTAACGGGTTGCTGGTTCCCTCGAATGATGATAAAGCCGTCGCAGATGCCATCTGGAAATTGTATCAAGATAAAAGTTTGCGTCAAAGGATGGGAGAAAATGCCCGGCAAATTGCGCTGGAAAAGTTTGATCTGAACCGGATGATCCGCAATTACGAATTGATTTATCAAAACTAATGTTAAGCTCATAACAGTTACAAAGTGATGCTGCAAAAGCTACGTCATAAAACACCAAGGGAAATATCCGTTCGCCTATACAAGTTGGTTCGAGGTGCCATTGAGGAACGACGATTCCGGGAAGGGGAAGCGGAACAATGGGTGAAAAACCGGGTGCCGTCGGTTACCCGGGAAGAATTTTTGAACAACCCGGAGCGCCCCCAATTCTTTTTTACTCCCGAAAGGGAAAACGTTCGGCAATTGTTTCAACAACATTTTGGCAGGGAGGTAGAGGAATGCCTGCGGAGGGCAGATGGATTTCTGGAGCATCGGTTTACCATGCTGGGCAGTTCGTTCAGCTTCCATAATCATATCGACTGGCACATCGATCCCGTAACCGGTCATTCCTATAAACGAAATTTTTACCGCAAAGTAAACATATTCCATAACGACGGAAAAACCGATATCAAACATGTGTGGGAGGTCAATCGCCACCAGTTTTTCATTGATTTGGCAAAAGCCTATTTGGTCACCAGGGAAGAAAAATATGCCATTAAAGTGATCGAACTGTTTAATCAATGGGTAGAAGAAAATCCTTATAAAATCGGGATAAATTGGACCAGCGCCCTGGAAGTTGCCGTTCGGGCGTATGCCTGGATTTGGGCATTGAATTTTCTGATCGATTCCAAACGGGTGGATGATGAGTTTCTGACCCGGATGCTTCAACAACTCTGTTTACATGGGAAATATCTCTCCGAGAACCTTTCATTCTATTTCAGCCCCTATAATCATTTGATCGGGGAAGCCTCGGCGTTGTTTATGATTGGCTACCTCTTTCCCGAAATACCATCAGCCTCCAAATGGAAATTCACCGGATGGAATATCCTGGAAACCCAACTCCCCAAACAATTCCACCCCGATGGAATGACCGTTGAGCAAGCCTCTTTTTACCATTATTTCACCCTCGGATTTTACCTGATGCCGGTCATCATCAAACAGCAAAACGGAGAGTCGATTGCCGGGCAGATGTTAACCCATCTGAAACAGATTTTAGAATTCAGTATGCACCTGATCCGACCGGATGGATCAACGCCCTGGATTGGCGACATTGACAACGCCCGCTCAATTTATTTTACCGAACCGGAAAATTGGGACTTCCGTAATTTTTTAGCAACCGGCGCGGTTCTGTTTAATTCCCCGGCATTAAAATTCGCTGCCGGGAAGCCCTGGGAGGATATCCTGTGGCTCTTCGGGACCGAGGGATGGCAGCGGTTTCAGCAACTGGAATCTCTCCCGCCAACGGAGTTGTGTCGTTACTTTCCGGAAAGCGGTTATGCAGTCGGCAGAAGCGGTTGGGGGACAGATGCTCATTACTTCCGTTTTGATTGCGGACCGATTGCCGATGGTGTTTTTAGAGACGATACTCCTTCCGCGGCACACGGACATGCGGATATCCTGAATTTTGAATTGACCGCTTACGGCAAGAATTTTGTGATAGACCCCGGGTTTCACAACTATCGCGGTGATAAATCATGGCACCAATATTTTCGGGAAACCCGCGCCCACAATTGTTTGGTGATTGACGGAATGAGCCAGGCAACACATGGCGGAATTTTGGAATGGAGCAAGGCTGCCGAACCGCAATTGCTAAAGGTGGTCAATCGGGATAATCTGTTTTACATTCGCGGCACTCACGATGCGTATCGCGAGTTGCCCGGACAACCGAAGCATTACCGAAATTTTTTCTTCATCAATCAGGACATCTGGGTGGTCATCGATGAAGTGTACGGGGAAGGCAGCCATTTGGTCGAATCCTTCCTGCATCTTTCTCCTTCCCGGATAACCATGCAGAACCCATATATCGAGATTGAACAAGAGGATGTTCAGTTGCGCCTGATTCCCTGGGGGGCAGAAATGAAACGGGAAGTCCTGGAAGGGGGGAAAAAGATGGAAGAAGGGTGGATCTCTCCTCTTTACCGTCAGGCTGTTCCGGCACCAATGATTCGCTTCCACAATGATTTACCACTCCCGCAGGTGTTTTATATGATGTTTATTCCCTCCCGGGGGAATACTGTTAAAGCAAGCTCTCAACTCGGAATCCCGGAATCTTTTCGTTCGGCTCACTTTGAATATCATCTGAGCAATCCTGGTTCCGATGTGAACGCAGCAGATGATAATAGGGGAAGGGAGTTGTTGCATCTTACCTGGTCAGACAATGCCAGAAAGCACGGAATAAAGCTGATTCGCCATACACCGCAGAAACTTTCTTTACTCCACTTTACTACTACCTCTGACTCGAATATGCAAACGAACTGGGAGGAACAGATTGGCTAATTCAAACCATCGTCCCGCCAAAATATTACATATCACTTCTTATCCGCCGCCCCGCGCCGGCTGGGGAATGCGGGTCTACTTCCTGAAACAGGAGATGGAGAAAAATGGGGATGTCTGCCAGGTTTTAAATATCGGGAAAGGCAGATTTTTAACCGGAAGGGATTTTATCCCGGTGTTAAGCGGATTGGATTATGTAAAAAAAGTTATCAAACATCGTCTAAATGGATTCACCATTCATCATCACATGAACGGGGATTCTCCGAAAGGGTTTGTGCTTGCCCTGCTGTCTACCACCATCAGTTTGTTAACCTTTAAACGACCGGTGCTGACATTCCATGCCGGACCGGTGCAGCTATATTTCCCCAAATTTAAAGCGCCATTACTGACTCCGGTATATTGGTATCTGTTCCATGCCGCGAAATATATTGTATGTAATAATGAAGCGGTGAAGGAAAACATCATGACTTATGGAATTCGCGGCAATAAGATATTCCCGATCCCTGCTTTCAGCCGACAATATCTCCAGTTTCAGAAGGTGGAATTGCCGGATCGTATGGAAGCAATCTTCCGGGAAAGAAATCCGGTCATCTTTTGTTATGTATGTTTTCGTCCTGAATTTTTTATTGATTCCATGATCCGCGCCTATGCAGAGTTTCGGAAAAAATACCCGAAAAGTTTTTTGTTAATTGTGGGGAATGATATCGGTAAAGAGCCCACTGAAGCGCAAATCAAAGAATTGGGACTTTCGGACCATGTGTATATCGCCGGAGATTTAGACCATGATATGTTCCTAACGGCATTAACCCGTTCCACATTGTATTTGCGAACGCCGGTGAAAGATGGAGTGAGCAGTTCGGTGCTGGAGTCGCTGAGTCTGAATATACCGGTGGTGGCAAGTGAAAACGGCTCCCGCCCGGAAGGCACAATTACCTATGAAAATGAAAATATTCAAGATATGGTTGATAAATTAACCTATGTGGTGGAAAATCTGGAAGAGGTCAAAAAGAACTTGAAAAAGCCTTTCATTAAAGATACGGTCATTGAAGAAATCGAGTTGGTAAAAGGGGCATAGGGAGTATGAATTTTATTTATCACCATCGCACATTGGGGGATGGTGCGGAAGGGATTCACATCCGGGAAATTGTGAAAGCCCTGCGCCACCTGGGGCACCGGGTAAAGCTGGTATCATTGATTGGTGAAGAGCAACTGATCAATCCCCAAAAACGAGTGGCGGAATCCAGATGGTCCTGGATAAAAAATTTTCTACCCGGGTTTGTTTTTGAACTAATTGAAGTTGCCTATAACGTCACCGGGTTTCGGATGATTTTGAAGGCAGCGCGGCAGTTTGAGGCGGATGTGATTTACGATCGCTATATTAGTTATAACTATTCGGCAATCTTAGCCGGGAAAAAATTGGGGATTCCGGTCATTCTGGAAGTCAATTCACCCTATGCCACCCAACGGCGGGTCTGGGAAAAAATCTATTTCCCCCGTCTGATTCAGTATTTTGAAACTAAAATTACCAACGGTGCCGATCGGGTGATTGTGGTTTCCACTGCACTGAAAAATCATCTGATAGAACATGGCACTCATCCGGATAAAATTGTGGTGATGCCCAATGGTACCGACCCGGATGTGTTTAATCCTGGGAAATATAATGGCAAATTCCGAGAGCGTTATCACATTCGTGCCAATGATACGGTGTTAGGTTTTGTGGGAGTGTTGAGAAAATGGCACAATATAGAGATGTTGCTAGAAGCATTTCAGGAGTTACAGCCGGCAGAGCATCATCTAAAGTTGATTTTTGTGGGTGATGGTCCGGTCCAGGAGGAACTGGAGGAAAAAGCTCGCTCGATGGGGATTGAGAAACAAGTGATTTTTACCGGGAGGGTTCCTCATCAGGAAGTACCGGAACACATCGCCATGTTCGATGTCGCGATTAGTCCTCATGTCACGTATTACTCTTCCCCGATGAAGATTCTGGAATATATGGCAATGGGAAAGTGTACTGTGGCACCGGATATGACCAACATTCGGGATATCATTAAACCCGGTGAGACGGGAATTCTATTTAAACCGAAGAATAAATCGGATTTAAGAGATAAACTACAGGAGGTGATACGGAACGCCGAATGGCGAAAAACGATTGGCAAAACCGCTGCCCGGGAAGTACTCACAAAACGAACCTGGGAAAAGAACGCCCGGGAAGTAGTGCTGTTGGCAGAACAACTTCGGAGAGAACACACAGGAAAGTGAACCATTTATCAGATGCTTGTAAAATAATTTTACAAGAAAATTGACTTCGGAAAATGAATCCTTTTTGTGCTTTGAAGAAATTGTGGCACCAATTTTGTTCAATCATATTAGATGTCGATAAGGAGAATAAGCATCATAAACTTAGAGATGGGAAAAACAGTGATTAAATATCGAATAAGCATGTTACTTCTCCTCGTGCTATGGGGGAGTGCCGGGGCTCAAACTTATACGCCGCCGCCCGGATCGCCGTTGGCAAACGGGATTCATCCCCGGGTTTTCTTTACCGATAGTGAGTTGCAGAATGAAATTGCACCGTATATCAACAGTTATGAATCCGCAAATTTTCAAACCTACATTGGCGCGCTTGACGGGAATTACAGTGCACCGGCATCTGGTAAAGACCGGCACAATCTGATGCTGGATGCTTCCAATTATGCCTTCCTGAGCTATGCGGTGCATTCCGGCTATTTCAATAGTTATTCCTTTGCTCACTCGGCTGCCGAATATGCCTCCAAAGCTTATGAGCATGCAGTTGAAATAGATAACCGGGTACGCAACCAGGGATTGGTTGACGGCCATAATGATTGGAACTATATTCCGGTAGCATTGGCAACCGTATATGACTGGTGCACAAATTATCTGACCACCAGCCAGAAAGAATTCATCTTAAGTACCTCCATTTATCTACGTCAGACTCAATATAAAATAGATGCCTATCCGGGGCATGCTCAAGCCCTGGGGAATGGTATGAATACCATGTGGTATACCGCTGCTTTTTTTCCGGCTTTAGCTGCTTTTGGAGATAGCGATATCGGACAATCTTTTCAGGATAGTTTGAATGTGTATAAAGATGCTATCCAATGGTTTTGTTTTGATAAAGTTTTGGACTACGGAGAATATATTTATGAAGGGTATAACGCCCATAGTGAAGGTTCCGGCTACCAACGGCAGACTTTTAACCACTTTGCTTTTCTGGTTACCGGTTTGAGTTCCGCAATCGGGGAAAATCTGATTAACACCTACAATTGGTTAAAAACCATTCCGATACGCTTCTTCTTTATAACTCAGCCTTACAAAATTAATGACGGTAATAATGGCCGAAGCACGTTTTGGCTCCAGCGCAATGATACCTGGGCAATGGAACGTTGGGACAAGGACTTCTCTCAGAAAATCATTGGCATGGTTGCTCATTATGTAAAAAATACCGATCCCAATATTGCCGGGTTTGCCAGATGGTTGCTGGAAGATAGTCAATATGCACTCTCTCAGGATTACATACAAAACAGTTCCATTCGGACTACCTGGCTATTCTGGAAGTTTCTGTGGGGGATAAAAGATGTCAGTAAAAAAACCCCCTCTCAGGCAGGCATCAACAAATCTTACCGCTTTGGATTGGGGGAAGCCATTTTTCGAAGTGATTTGACTACCACGAATGCCACTAAAATAAATTTTTATACTCCCAAATGGTCCGTAAAGGGACATAAGCATGATGACGAAGGGGCTTTTACGATTAATAAGTATGGCGGTCTGGCGCTCGATGCCGGAAATGAAAAATCCAGTACCGACGGCTACGGGAATCTGCCTAAAAATTTTAACCCCGGGGATCCGATTTTCCATAACACGATTGGAGTCTACAATACCAGTATTCCCAATTTGTTTTACGAATATAATTCCGGGGATCGAAAAGAAGGCGATACCCCTTATCATCCCTACAATCAAAATGGCGGATTGAATCATATTGGAGATGTGAAAGCCCTTCGTTTTGAACCGGATATATTTGATTATATCGATTACGATTATACCCGGGCATATAAAGGCGAAAACTATGTTAATGATATTCGTCGCAAGTTCCTTTACATACGGGACCCCAACGCCCCTAATTACAATAATGAAGAATATGTCGTAATTTTTGATGATGTGGATGTGACCAGCCCGTCTATCAAACGTCGATGGATGCTGCACACCGCATATCAGCCAAATCTTATTGATGATTCCTGGACCCAGGTCCAACCGGGATTCTGGACTTCAACGAACGGAAGCATTCTGGAAGTAACAAATAATTATGCCAATTTGCATGGACGGTTGTTTGTCAAAGTGTTGGAACCGGCAAATTACGAGCTTCGTCTCCGGGGAGGTGAAAATGGCACCAATTATTATTGGTTCACCGATGCCGAAGGAAACGATTTATATCGTAGTGGCACGATGGGGCAGGATTATCAACGGATACAAGTCGGTAGTTACCGGCTTGAGATAGAGGATCTGGCAAATAGCAATACCTCTCAATTTTTAACGGTACTTCAGATCGGGGATGCCAATACTCTCAGCAATATGGCTTCTGTGAACGCTATAAACACCGGACTGTTTGTCGGAGCATTCGTAAATCAAGACCGGGTAGCACTTTTTAACACCACTGCTACTCCAGCATCTGCCGTGAGCTATACAATTTCAACCAACAAAACGGTTCGTCATTTTATTACTGGACTGGAACCAGGCGTTTATTTTGTTAATGTAGATGGTAACCCGGTTCCCGGAGTAAACACTCTGGTGGATACTGACGGAGTCCTGTATTTCGAATACAGCGGATCCGGCACCTTTTCTATCTCAAAGTCCAATGATGTCACTCCACCCCAAACGCCTCAGGGACTACGGATAACAAAATAAGTGTTGCCGGAAAATTCCGAACATACTTTTCAAAAAATTGCTTATGATACCGTCCGGGTGTTGTTTTTATGCCATTATCGTTTTATCTTTATATTCCTTAAAAAAACCCGGTTGTATTCTTAGGGTAGCAAATATCTCCGAACTCCTGTAATCTTCGATTATTGTTTGAACGGTATCCACTCGTGCTTCAGGAGTTCCCCAAAATATTCATTAATAAATTTACCAGGGGATGGGGGGAACCCCCCAACAAAAGCTTGTTACGGGTAGTTACCCGTTAATATACCGATCCCCATTCTTACATTTCATATAACGTTATCTTTTCAAAAATCATCTTTAACCATCCCTGAAATTTTACATTATCGTGCAGGGCAGGGTGTCTGTAAGATACTTTAATCCCGGGGGATGGAGTTCTAAAGCATCATCGTTGGACTGGACCACTTGATTACAAGTTTTAAAAACATAAAGCGGATTTATGTCTTCTCATCAAGGAATTTTGAACAAAAAATTATTATTGTGGGTTGCCGCCCTTTTGACGATAATTAACCTGGTATTAGTGTGGTCTCACCTTTACTTTCCGTCTCAAAATGGTCCAGGTTATATCTTAATCGTTAAAATGATGCGGGATTTTTCTCATCCGGCGTTCAATTATTCTGACTTTTACCAATTCTTTTTTCTATTGATACCAAACCTGGTCTTCCATTCGATAGTTTATCTCCTCTCCCTGATAATTCCTTTATTAACCGCCTATAAAATTGTTATTAGCATTAATTTGATATTGTTACCTGCCAGCGTATTTTATTTAATTTATAATGTTGACCAGCGTAAAACTTTATATGGATTTGCTGTTTATGCTTATACCTTTAACTATTATGTTATTAAAGGATATGATAGTTATTATATGGGGCTGGCTTTTAGTTTTTTTACTCTGGGGTACTTTTTCAAGTATAAGAACCTGCTTCGAACCCGCGAGATTATCTCGTTGGCATTACTTTTCGTGATCACCTATGTAACCCATTTTTTTTCATTCTTTATGATTCTGGGGATTATCATATTGTACTTACTAACCCAAAAGAATTCATTACCCCAGATTAAAAAAGTTCTGATTGCAACAATTCCCTCTTTGTTACTGTTTACGCAATATTTGATATTCACCCTTCAACGCTCTCATTCTCTGGTTACCGGGGGCAAAACTTATTGGATTCGTTTTCATCCCCTCTTTGAAAATATTAAAGATTATTTACGGATGTCGAATTATAGCGTTTCGGATGGGGCAATATACGTCTTTTGGGTATTATTGGTGTTTCTATTCTATCAATTAGCAAAAACAGGTTACCAGGATTGGAGAGTACTCCAAAAAGAAGTTCCGGATGACTCCTTTAAAGAAAAAATAGCAGAGTTTATCCAGCGCAATCCTTTTATGTTTGTCTTCTTTGTGTTGTCGGTTATGTATTTTATTCTTCCGTTTGAAGTAGCTGGTTGGCCCAAACTAAACAACAGGCTGTTACCCTATATTTTTGTGTTGTTATTGATGATTCCGAAGCCTTTCTCACACCGAAAGCAATGGGATATGTTTTTGACCACTTCTGTTGTTGTCAGTCTTATCATCTATGGCTTTACAGCTTATTATTTAATTACGGCAAATCAAATGCTGGAGATTTATTTATCAGGATTACCTTATGTAGAACAAAATAAAAAGCTGCTACCGGTACATCTGGAAGAATATGTTGTTGGTAAAATTCGTCCATTGCGTTGGGCGTTCAATTATTACAATTTCTATAAAGGAGGGGCAACCGGATTAAGCTTTGCTTATGTCACCGGCAGGGCGCCGATTCAGTACACCAAACCGGTGGATGAAATTTTACCGCGTTTTTATCCTGAAGCCGCAGATAAAATGGATATGAGTAAATTTCAAAAGGCTTATGATTATGTACTCTTCTGGGGAGAGGATGAACACATTTTCAATATGTTTCGCAGCAGTGGGTTTAAAGAAGTGTTTCATAATCAAAAATTACGAATCTTTGAGAATATTATAAAGAAAGGTACTGCTGCGACTATTCCTCAAACCCCCTGAGCCAGAAAATTACGGAAATAAGTAACATTAAATATCGTATCAACGAATTGGATTTCGGGATACCTTTATGAACCGTGAAATCGTTTTTCTGTTGACCATAGATACGGAAGAAGAAGGCTTATGGGGAGGGAAGTTTCATCGGCATCCGCAATGCACAGTAGAAAATATCCGCCAGTTACCGGCATTCCAGGAATTTTGTCAACACCTGGAAATTCGCCCCACGTATTTAATTGATTACCCGGTAATCATCAATGACTTTTCTGCTGATATCATCCGATCGTTAGCGCAGACTGGCGATTGTGAGATCGGTGCCCATCTCCATCCCTGGTGTAATCCCCCATACGAAGAAGAAATAACCATTCCCAATACGTATACCAATAATCTGCCTAATAAACTACAATTGAATAAGCTGGAAGTTTTAACCAATATCATTACCGAAATCATCGGAGTCACTCCCAAATCTTACCGTGCCGGCAGGTATGGGTTTGATGAAAGCACTGTGCCGGTATTAGAGCAATTAGGCTATACGATCGATACCAGCATTGTTCCCTTACGAAATAATCATCGTTCCGAGGAGCCTGTTTTTGGAATGGTAGAGTTAAACCCCTACTTTCTAAATGAACACAATATCGAAACACATGGAAATAGCCGGATACTTGAAATCCCTCTTACTGTGGATTTTACCCGCCCTATTCCATCCATCGTGAAAAAGTGGTACCCCAACTTTCCGGATATTGGCATCCGCAGAGTGCTGCGAAAAATTTGGGGGATTGACCTGGTTTGGTTAAGACCATCTTATGCCACATTAGAAGAAATGCAAGCCTTAGCCGATACCGTTATCGGGCAGGGAGTAAGAGTATTAAACATGATGTTCCATTCCTCCGAACTACTGCCCGGCGCTTCACCTTATAATAAAACTCGCAAAGATGTGGAACAATTTCTTAAAAAGGTTGCCGAATTGATGCAGTACTTGCAAAATCGTTATACAATCATACCGATGACTCTACAGCAATGTGCAGACAAATTTATTTCCGGTGTGAATATTTCTTCCGGGAAGATTTCAAATCATACTCTTACCGGAAGTAAAACTGTTTAAATTGTCAATCTATTGAATATTCTCATTTCCATGGCGAAAACCAAATATTCATACTCTCTCGACATCATCATCCCCGTTTATAACGAAGAAGAAAATATTCCGGACTTAATCCGGGAAATACATCAGCAGCTAACCAATAAGTTCCTCTCGGTACATGTTGTCCTGGTAGATGATGGCAGTTTTGATCATACAGAACAGGTAATCAAAAATATCCCAAAGCCAGAGGGGATGACACTGACTTATATCCGCCTCTCCCGAAATCATGGGAAAGACCTGGCGATTAAATGTGGGATGGACCATGCCCGGGGAGAGATCTGCTCCATTATGGATGCGGATTTGCAGCATCCACCGGATAAAATTTTAGAAGCCCTGGAATATCTTGAACAGGGATATGACATCGTTCACATTGTCAAGAAAGACTATAATTTCGGTCCCATATACCGGAAGTTTGCCTCCCGTTGGTTTAACAAATTTCTGAATTTTTTAAGTGGGTTTGAAGTTCATTTAACTGATTTTAAAGTGCTGAATCGCAAAGCAGTGGACCGGGTGAAATTATTCAATGAGAGCTTTTTTTTCGGCAGAGGGATATTGGATTTGATCGGGTTAAAATATACCCAAATCGATTATACCCCCCGGGAACGAAAATACGGAGATTCCAGGTACTCCCTGTTCTCCCTGATCAAATTAGCCATCAATAGTATGATGGCAATTTCCATCAAACCGCTGCGAATCTCCATTTATGTAGGGTTGTTTATCTCCCTGTTTAGCTTCATGTTCGCCTTATATATTCTGTTTGAAAAACTCATGTTCGGACAACCGATTCCCGGGTTTGCCACCCTGGCAACCTCCCTTTTCTTTTTAGCCGGTATCCAGCTTCTGTTCCTGGGGGTCATCGGGGAATACCTGGGGAAAACGTTTATTGAAGCCAAGCGGCGTCCCCAATACGTTGTCGACTATATGCAAGAATTTTAATCTTCCTTACGGTTTTGGGGATACAACCTTATGTTATTGGTTATGAGGGAGGGCGATAATTGAACACCCCAGTGGTGCGTGTGGGGTCCGGGTAGACGGAAAATCAAAAACTTAAACGAACCATTTTATGACTAAACTTTCCCCGACCAGGAACCGTTTATGTCTTTACCGGCTGTTGATTCAGCATGACGAAGGAATATATAATGAATTCCAATAAACTTAAGAATTTGCTGCATATCGGTCTCTCTTTGGCAGTGACCATCGCCTGCCTTTATTTCGCTTTTCAAAAAATATCGATGGAGGACATCCTGCAAACCACCAATGAGATTAATTGGGGAGTGGTGGTGATTGTCTCGGTGATGGCACTGGTAGCCATTGCCCTCCGTGCCTGGCGATGGTCCTATATTCTGAAACCCATTACGACCCTGCCGATTGGCAAACTCTTCAATATTACCATGATTGGCTTTATGGCAAACAATGTGCTGCCCGCACATGCCGGTGAATTGGTGCGCGCATTTTTGCTGAGTAAAAAAGGCAAAATCAGCTTTTTTGCCGTTACCTCTACGATTCTGATCGAACGGTTGTTTGACGGCGTCACCCTGGTAATACTTCTGGTTTCGGTCTTATTTTTTATTGACGGTCCTGCCTGGCTGCAATACGGCAGCATCACCGCTACCGCAGTGGTCATTTCTGCCTTGGTGTTTCTGGCACTCCTTGCCTCGGAAAAAAGCAAACTGAGAAAATTTATCCTGAATCTGGTGGAAAAAATTCCCGGAAAACTCCGGGGCAAAGTGAAACCCAGAGTGAAAGCCTTTATTTTTGGACTGGATATTTTAAAAGACTGGACGTTGATGACCCCGGTGCTGCTCCTCTCTATTTTTATCTGGCTTTTTATGGGGGCAACGGTTTTTATCATCCTGAATTCCTTTCCCATTCATCAGTATGTAGACTTGAATATCGGTTTGTTCTCGATGACCACTGTGATACTGCTGGCGTTGGCAATTGTCATCCCCTCATCCCCGGGATATATTGGGGTTACTCAATTTGTGTTCATTACCACTTTTGGATTATTTGTCAACATGGACACCGTGGCAAGCATTGCCAAAGGATACATACTGAACGGATCGGTAATTTTTAATTTGACCCAGTACATTCCGATTACATTGTTTGGAATCATCTTGTTGTTTAAAGAAGGGTTGTCGCTCAAAAGCCTGAACATCAAAAAGGAAAAACTTCCGGTGGTGCCACCAATCCCCGGGAAAATAGACGTCCAGCCCGACTTCGAGTGAATTCTTGAGATTCACCCGCTCGGTTCGCCAAACGTTTCTTTCATTTCTCACTTATTAAAAAAACACCGAGATTGAAATACGTCATTGTAAATGCTGATGATTTCGGAATGCATGCCTCTGTGAATCGCGGAATCATCCGGGCGTTCCGGGAAGGCATTCTGACCGCTACCTCCTTAATGGCAAACGGCAATGCATTTGAAGAAGCGATCGAGTTAAGTCGTCATTATCCGGCATTAGCAATTGGTGTACACCTGGTGCTGGTGGGCGGTGACCCGGTAAGTGATCCCCGGATGGTGCCTTCGTTAGTGGATCAGCACGGGAAATTGAACTCCGATTACAAAACTTTCGTGAAATTTTTTCTGAGAGGTGGTATACAGATTTCGGAAGTTGCCGTTGAGCTTCGGAAGCAGATCGAAAAAATCCTGTCCGCGGGAATTGATGTTTCCCACCTTGACGGACATCAGCACCTTCACATTTTACCCGGAATAATCGACCGGGTGATCTCCCTGGCAAAAGAATACAAAATTCAGTGGATTCGGAGTCCTTACGACAAACTCAACAAGGCACTCACTCCCGGAAACCTGGGACTACGCATTTTTGCCAATCGGGCAAAACGAAAAATTCTGGCAAACAACCTTTTTACCAATGACAATTTTTTTGGTACCGCTTACAGCGGTATCTTGACAGAGTCAGCTTTGTTAAAGATGATAAAACGAATTCCACCGGGCGTGACGGAACTTATGTGCCACCCCGGGGGAGGGGTTGTGGAAGGCGAGGACACCAATCCCGACCGAAGAATTGATCGCCCTGGAGAACTGGAAGCATTACTGTCCTCCCGGGTTAAGGCTGCATTACAAGAAGCCGATATTGTGCTAACGAATGCTCGAAAGCTTAGTGAAGAACGGGAAGTGGTGTAAAAACATGTGGCTACTCACGTTATCCAGCTGACAAGTTATGTAGTAACCAAGCGGTGCGGAAACGCACTTTTTTTCTTGCATCGAGGATAGATTTTGAGTAGGATTAACCGTCCGAAGCAACACATTTAATGACGTCTTTAGTGAGATTCTCTAACCCCAATTTTACCAGACGCTAACTATTACTGAAGAGTAACGATGAATATCCTTGGAATATCTGCATTTTATCACGATAGTGCTGCCTGCCTGGTGCAGGACGGCGCTATTACTGCTGCGGCGCAGGAAGAGCGCTTTACCCGGAAAAAACACGATTTCCGCTTTCCCACTCACGCCATCGAGTATTGCCTGAAGGAAGGGGGCATTACGGCGGCAGATTTGGATTATATTGCATTTTATGATAAACCCTTCATCAAATTTGAGCGGCTGTTGCAAACTTATTTAGCCTATGCGCCCCGGGGGTTTACATCATTTCTCAAGGCGATGCCGCTCTGGCTGAAGCAAAAATTGTGGATGAAAGAGTATATCGCCAAAGAGTTATCCAGCGATGCTGCCATTTTGTTTCCGGAACATCACGAATCCCATGCAGCCTCGGCTTTTTTCCCGTCGCCGTTTCCGGAAGCCGCCATTTTAACCATCGACGGGGTGGGGGAGTGGACCACTTCCAGCTATGGCATCGGGAAAGGTAACCAGATTGAATTGTGGGCGGAACTTCACTTTCCCCATTCCCTGGGGTTATTGTATTCCGCCTTTACGTATTTTACCGGCTTCAAAGTGAATTCCGGCGAATACAAACTGATGGGGCTGGCGCCCTACGGGGAGCCGCGCTATGTGGATATCATTTTAAAGGAACTGATTGATTTGAAGGAAGACGGTTCCTTTAAGATGAACATGAAATATTTCAACTATTGCGCCGGTCTGACCATGACCAATGATAAATTTGCCAGTCTCTTTGGAGGCCCGGCCCGTCGACCGGAAACCAGAATTACTCAACGGGAAATGGATTTAGCCCGTTCGGTTCAGGAAGTGACCGAGGAGATTATGCTGCGAATGGCGCGGCATGTGCATCAAGAGACCGGGATGAAATACCTGGTGTTAGCCGGCGGGGTTGCCCTGAATTGTGTGGGCAATGGCCGGATTCTGCGCGATGGTCCTTTTGATGACATCTGGATTCAACCGGCAGCCGGGGATGCCGGTGGGGCACTGGGTGCGGCGCTTCTAACCTGGTTTCAATATTTAGACCATCCCCGGGAAGTGGAAACCGCCAGCAAAATTCAAAACGCCTCCTATTTAGGTCCTGAATTTTCCAATGAGGAAATTGAAGCCTTTCTAAGGGAGCAGAATGTGCCTTTTCAGAAATTACCGGAGGAAGATGTGCCGGAAGTTGTGGCGGATCTTATCGCTTCCGAAAAGGTGGTCGGTTGGTTCCAGGGACGCATGGAGTTCGGGCCGCGTGCCCTGGGCAGCCGCAGTATTATCGGCGATGCCCGTTCCCCGGAAATGCAGTCGGTGATGAATCTGAAAATTAAATTCCGGGAGAGCTTCCGCCCCTTTGCTCCCTCGGTGCTGGTGGAGCATGTCTCCGATTACTTTGAAATTGACCGTCCCAGCCCGTATATGTTGCTGGTTGCCCCGGTAAAAAGAGAATTGTGGAATCCGGTTTCCGAAGACGGGAAGATAGGGCTGGATAAGTTGAAAATTATTCGCTCCTCAATACCGGCAGTAACCCATGTGGATTATTCGGCACGCATCCAGACCGTGGATGCCAACGACAATCCCCGCTACCATGCCATGATCAAAGCATTTTACGAGAAAACCGGCTGCCCGGTCATCATCAACACCTCTTTTAATGTGCGCGGGGAACCAATCGTCTGCACACCGGAACATGCCTACCTTTGTTTTATGCGCACCAACATGGATTACCTGATTATGGGAAATTATTTACTGAACAAAAAAGAACAAAAAGAGCTGGTGCACGATATTGACTGGCAACAGGAATTCGAATTAGACTAAGGGTAAAAAATGATACGTGAAGAAATCATTCGGGTTATCCGGAAGGCGAGCGGGAAAGAATTACGAAAGTTCGGCATTACCATCGGGGTGTTTTTGTTCATCGTTGCCGGGGTTCTTTTCTGGAAACAACTGGAAAGTGCCCGATATGTGGCATACATTGCCGGGGCGTTTTTGCTGCTGGGTCTGGCAGTGCCAATTGTCCTCAAGCCGATTTATATTATCTGGATGAGTTCTGCGGTGGTGATGGGCTTCATCATGTCTCATGTCATCCTGGGGATTGTCTTCGGACTGGTGTTTACCCCGGCAGGATTGGTGATGCGATTGTTGGGCAAAGACCCGCTAAAAGAAAAAATTGACCCGAATGCAAAGAGTTACTGGATTCCAAGGGAGAGGAAACCGTTTGATCCCAAATCCCTGGAACGCCAGTATTAAAAAACTGACGTTCAAATTTTTAACGGATGTGAACTTTTATAAAATATTCCATTTCGGAAACCTTCTTAAAAAACAGGAGATACCATGGGGAAGTTTTCAATTATCGGGGAATTCTGGATGTTCCTGAAACATCGGAAAAAGTATTGGCTGCTGCCCATTATGTTGATACTGTTCTTGCTCGGTGCCCTGATTGTACTAACTCAAGGCAGTGCCCTGGCACCGTTCATCTATACCCTGTTCTAAAAATGCCCGGAAAACCGTTACGGCTCAGTCGGAAAAAGTTTTTGGAATGCATTACGGATTCTATTATGAAAAGCTCCTCTCATCGGAACAGGGAGGAGCTTTTTCATGTTGTTGTCGGACGGAGCCGAATGATGACGGTGCTCCAACGGGATGAATATTCACACATTACCCCCCATTGTCAATGAATGCTCGTTTATTTTTAGAAGATGGTTCGGTCTTTCATGGGAAAGCTTTCGGCAAGGAACGTTCGGTTGCCGGGGAAGTGGTTTTTAATACCGGCATGGTCGGCTATCCGGAAACATTGACCGATCCATCCTACGCCGGGCAAATCCTGGTATTAACCTATCCGTTAATTGGGAATTACGGTATTCCGGCAGATGAAATGGAAAATGGGATTTCCCGGGTGTTCGAGTCTGACAAAATTCAAATTTCCGGGCTGGTGGTATCCGAGGTATCCCATCATTTCAGCCACTGGTCTGCCCGGCAATCATTGGATGCCTGGCTGAAAGCCCATAACATACCGGCAATTTCCGGCATCGATACCCGCAAGCTAACCCAATTGTTGCGCACCAAAGGCGCCATGCTGGGCAAGTTAATTTTTGAAGAAGAGCATATCGAATTTTATGATCCCAACAAGGAAAATTTAGTAGCCGGGGTGAGCTGCCGGAAGCCGCTTAGTTATGGCAGCGGCGATAAAACTGTGGTGCTGATAGATTGCGGCTGCAAAAACAATATCATTCGCTCGCTGGTCAAGCGGGGGGTGAGGGTGCGGCGGGTGCCGTGGAATTGGTCTCCCGGCAAGGAAAAATTTGACGGGGTGGTGATCTCCAACGGTCCCGGCGATCCCCGCCAATGTGTTCAGACGACCGATACCATTCGCCAACTGATTGCCAATGATGTCCCCATTTTTGGTATTTGCCTGGGCAGTCAACTGCTGGCATTAGCTGCCGGGGCGCAGACCTACAAACTCAAATACGGTCATCGCAGCCAGAACCAGCCCTGCATCCGGGTCAAAAGCAACCGCTGTTTTATCACCTCTCAAAACCATGGCTATGCAGTGGATGAAAACACCCTGCCGGCAGAGTGGGAACCGTGGTTCTTCAATGCCAACGACGGAACCAATGAGGGCATTCGCCACCGGAATAAACCCTTCTTTGCGGTGCAGTTCCATCCGGAAGCCCATCCCGGTCCGGTCGATACCCAATTTTTATTTGATGAATTTATCCAACTGTTGTAGTAGAGGTAATCAATTACATGGTCGGTCAACAAAAAGTAGTCATTTTAGGCAGTTCGGCGCTCAAAATTGGGGAAGCCGGGGAGTTTGATTACAGCGGCAGTCAGGCAATTAAAGCCCTGAAAGAAGAAAACATCACCACCATTTTGATCAATCCCAACATTGCCACCATCCAGACATCCGAGCACCTGGCGGATAACGTTTACTTCCTGCCGGTGAATCCCTATTTTGTGGAAAAAGTCATCGAGAAGGAACGTCCCACGGGGATAATGCTGGGATTTGGCGGGCAAACCGCTTTAAACTGCGGCTTGCAACTCTGGCGGGACGGGGTTCTGGATAAATACCGGGTGGAGGTGTTGGGCACCCCGGTTTCCGTGATTGAAGAGACCGAAAACCGGGAGACATTTGCCGCCCGCCTGGAGGAAATTGACGTTGCCGTGCCTCGCAGCGAAGCGGTGCATTCCCTGGAAGAGGCGGTGAACGTTGCCCATCAGATCGGGTTTCCGGTAATGGTGCGGATTGCTTACGCCCTGGGCGGTCTGGGCTCCGGAATCTGCAGCGATGAAACGGAACTCCGCACGCTGGCAGAAAAAGCCTTTGCCTACACCTCTCAAATTCTGGTGGAAGAGTACCTGGAGGGATGGAAAGAAATCGAATACGAGGTGGTACGGGATAAATATGACAACTGTATTACCGTATGTAACATGGAAAATTTTGACCCGATGGGCATCCATACCGGGGAAAGCATTGTCGTGGCGCCCAGCCAGACTTTGACCAATCGTGAATACCATAAACTGCGGGAATGTGCCATTAATGTAATTCGCCACCTGGGGGTGGTGGGAGAATGCAATATTCAATATGCCCTCGACCCTCACTCCGATGAATTCCGGGTAATCGAGGTGAATGCCCGGCTCTCCCGCAGCTCGGCGCTGGCGTCCAAAGCAACCGGCTACCCGCTGGCGTTTATCGCCGCAAAATTGGCACTGGGCTACAGCCTGGTGGATTTAAAAAATAAAATCACCCATACCACCATGGCATGTTTTGAGCCGGCGCTGGATTATGTGGTGGTGAAAATTCCCCGCTGGGATTTGAAGAAATTTCACAAGGTCTCCAAGAAGCTGGGGTCCGGGATGAAGTCGGTTGGGGAAGTGATGGGCATCGGGAGGAAGTTCGAAGAAGCCCTGCAAAAAGCGCTGCGGATGTTGGAAATCGGGGTGGACGGGCTGGTTGGCAATGAGCAGATTAAGTTTGACAATCTGGAAGATGAACTGAAACACCCCACGGATGAGCGGGTGTTTGCCATCGCCGAGGCGTTGCAGCAATCCTATACAATTGAAAAAATCCATAAGTTGAGTCATATTGATAGCTGGTTTTTACATAAAATTAAAAATATCGTAAAAACCGGTGAACAATTAAAGATGTATGCCGGGGGCGTGTGTCCTCGCAACATCCTCCGAGAGGCAAAGCAACTGGGGTTTTCCGATTCTCAGATTGCCCGCTTTCTGGAAATTGATGAAATGAAGGTCAGCACCCTGCGGAAAAATTATGGCATTTTTCCCTGTGTGAAACAAATAGACACCCTGGCGGCGGAATACCCGGCGCGCTCGAATTTTTTATATTTGACCTACAACGGGGAGAGTAACGACATCTCGCCCCGGAAAAATCAATCGGTGATGGTGCTGGGGTCCGGGGTGTATCGTATCGGCAGTTCGGTAGAATTTGACTGGTGCTGTGTCAATGCCGTGATGACCCTGAAAGAACTGGGGTATGACACGATTCTGATCAATTACAACCCGGAGACGGTCAGCACCGATTTTGATGAATGTGATCGCCTCTATTTTGAAGAACTAACCTTTGAAACCATCTTTGATATTTACAAAAAAGAATCGCCGGTGGGGATTATTATTTCCATGGGCGGGCAGGTGCCCAACAACCTGGCATTGCGGCTCCATCAGGCGGGTCTTCGGGTATTGGGCACGCCGCCGGAAAAAATTGATCAGGCAGAAGACCGGCACAAATTTTCCAGTTTATTGGATGCACTGGGCATCGATCAACCCCTCTGGAAAGAGTTGACCTCGGTTGAGGAAGCAAAAGCATTTGCCCGGGAACATCACTACCCGGTCTTGATCCGGCCATCGTACGTGTTAAGCGGTTCGGCAATGGCAGTGGCGCCCAATGATACTGCCCTGGAGAAATTTTTAGAGAAAGCCGCCGAGGTTTCTCCGGAATACCCGGTGGTGATCAGTAAATATATTGAAAACGCCAAAGAGATTGAATTTGACGGTGTGGCGCAGGATGGCAAGTTGGTTCGGTATGCGATTTCGGAACATGTGGAGAATGCCGGGGTGCATTCCGGCGACGCTACCCTGGTCTTGCCGCCTCAGCGAACCTATATCGAAACGATCCGGCAGGTGCGGAATATCGCCCGCAAAATTGCCCGGGCACTTTCGGTAACCGGTCCGTTTAATATTCAGTTTATCGCCAAAAATAACTCGGTGAAGGTGATTGAATGCAATCTACGGGCATCCCGCAGCTTTCCGTTTGTTTCCAAAGTCTATAAAGAAAATTTTATCCGCCATGCCACCCGTGCGATTATGCAGGAACCGGTAGAACCGCTGAAAAAATCATTCCTGGACCTGGAATATGTGGGCGTTAAAGCTCCCCAATTTTCTTTTACCCGGCTGGAAGGAGCCGACCCGACCCTGGGGGTGGAGATGAGTTCCACCGGGGAGGTTGCCTGCCTGGGAGATGATTTTGAAGAGGCATTTCTGAAAGCCATGCTCTCCGTGGGTATGTCCACCCAAATTTCCAGTGTGCTACTCTCTACCGGTCCCCTGGAAGACAAAGCGAAATTTGTATCCGGCGCCCGTCTGTTACAGGAACGAGGGGTAAAATTATTTGCCACCAAAGGGACCGCCGAATTCATGAAACAATATGGGATTGATACCCGGGTACTACACTGGCCGCTGGAAAAAGGTAGTCCCAATGTGCTGGAATACCTCAGCGAACGCAAAATTGATCTGGTGATCAATATTCCCAAAAATTACCAGGAAGAAGAATTAACCAATGACTATATCATTCGCCGCAAAGCGGTGGATATGGCAATTCCGCTCATCACAGAGGTTCAACTTGCCCAACGGTTTGTGGAAGCCGTCACAGACAAATCCCTGAAAGATTTGCATATTAAAAGCTGGAATGATTATCAATAGTCTATGAACAGTGTTGGGAGTAACCACTTCCGTCTTCATCTATTGGATTCCGTTTTTTAACAGCCATTTTCCACTGTTACCGCTTTGAACCGGTGACTTTCCATTATTCTGGAAGAGAAGTTGGCTCTCCAGGTGGATATCGGTTTGTTTCATTGATTCGCTTTAACCGATTATTTTTAATATAAACTTTTGTGAAAGCCGATAATGAATACTGTGATGGTGAACATTTCGAAAATCACTGGGGTGATATGTTAACATTTGTATATATCCTGTTCTGGGCGACTCTGTTTCTGTTGTTTTACAGTTACTTTTTATACCCCTTGATTTTGTATTTGATCGTTAAATTAAGAGGTAATGGTCACCGGATAACCCTATCGGACAACTATTTCCCTCCCTTAACATTGATAATTTCGGCATATAATGAAGAGCAGGTGATCGACAAGAAGTTGAAAAATAGTGTTGAGCTTAGTTATCCTGCGGAAAAATATGAAATTTTGGTGGTATCCGATGCATCCGATGATAACACGGATAAAATTATTAATGAATGGACAAAACGGGATTCCCGAATCCGGTTGCTTAGACAACCGCGGCGCTATGGGAAATCATTGGGGTTGAATCGCGCGGTAGCAGAAGCCCGGGGAGAGGTGGTGGTGTTCTCCGATGCCAATGCCATCTATGAACAGAATGCCCTCCAGGAGTTGGTAAAATATTTTGGAGATGAACGAGTTGGCTATGTCGTGGGAAAAGCATTGTATTATGACAGCAGTGAAAATGCCGCGGTCGAAAATGAGAGTCTGTATTGGAGATACGAAACGATGCTGAAGGAATTGGAATCGCAATTTCATTCGGTATGCGTTGGCGATGGTGCGATTTATGCCATCCGCCGTTCCCTTTATCAAAACCTGGAAGCGGATGATATCGGAGATTTTGCCAATCCTCTGATAATTGCTTCCAAAGGGTATCTGGGGCTTTTTAACAACCGGGCGATTTGTTATGAAAATGCTGCCGGTGATTTTGATAAGGAATTTTCCCGAAAAAGAAGAATTGTCAACCGAAGTTACCGCTCATTCAAAAAGTATATCAAACTGTTCACGTTCCGAAGAAATTTCAAATTTATCTTTGAATTGTTTTCCCATAAAATTTTACGCTGGTTTAATTGGCTCTTAATCGGAATGTTATTTGTTTCCAATCTTTTTATCGTATTGTTCTCCCCATCGTTTTTTTACAATGCTTTTATGGTGGTGCAATCCGGCTTTGTACTCCTATCCATAATAGGCGCTTTCTTTGCCCGTGAAAATGAAAATTTACCGATTTGGCTGTATTTTCCGTATTATTTTACCACCTCCCATTTTGCTGCCCTCTTCGGTTTGATAGATAATTTAAGAGGTATTAAATACGTTACCTGGGAGCATGTCCGGGAATCCTGATGATTGAACGGTTGTTAACAGAAAGGAATCATTATGGCTGATAAAGTTGTGGAAGACAAATTACGAGAATTTTTGTATGAAGATAGTTTAAAGGATGAATTTGAGAATTTAACGAATGACGATTCTCTCCTGGAGATGGGACTCATTGATTCGGTTAAAATGCTGGATTTGATTGAGTTTATTGAAACTCAGTTTAACATAACAGTTGAAGAAGATGACATGGTGCCGGAAAACTTTGATTCCATTAATGCGATGGTTACCTATATCCGGAGTCGCCAACAATAGTTTGCAAACCCCCTGTTAACCGGTACAACAGATGACAATGAATTCGCTCTCGTTCCGCCTCCCCTGGAATGCCTGGTATGGGGATGAACATAAGGAAATTCATCATCCCCGGAACTGGCAGATTGAGGTAGCCCATCTGCCGGAAATAAAGCCGGTTCAAACAGATGCCATTGCCCGGGAGGTCGGTCGGTTAATTGCCCAAGTGGCAAACCGCAATCCCGGGGAAATTGCCATTGCGGTGGATGACCTGACCCGCCCCATCAGCTACGCTTTCTTTTTTGAACAATTTCTGAAAGAACTGCGCCTGCTTGACCCGGTGCCGAAGTTAAAGATCGTGGTAGGTTTGGGCACTCATCGACCTTTAAACCGCCCGGAACTGGAAGAAAAGATTGGAACAGCGCCATTTCAGCACGCGTTTGTCTCGGTGCATAATCATGATTATCACCATGACGTGATCCCGGTAGATATTGAATGGGGCAAGATCCCGATAAAAATAAACCGGCATTTTATGGAGGCGGATTTTCGGGTGATCATGAGTGCGGTGGTGCCGCATCCCTTCGCAGGATTCAGCGGCGGTCCCAAAATGGTGCTGCCCGGTTTATCCAATATCGAAGTTACCCGGCGTACCCATCAAATGGCACTGATGGGATTTGTGGGAAAAATCGGAAACGTTCGGGAAAACAAATTTCGAAAGATATTAGATGAGTTCATGCAGAAGATTCCGGTAGATTACTTTGTTGGGTTTTTGAGCGGGGAAGGACGAGAATGCATTCACATTCAAGCCGGAGAATTGTTCTCCACTTATTATGCCCTGACGGATGTTGCCCGGAAACAATACACCGTCTCCCTTAACCGGGAAACTTACGATGTGGTATGGCTGAATGCGTATCCCAAGGATACGGAGTTGCTGCAAATCGATACGGCGTTTAATCCCGTATTATCTGCTCAAAAACCTTTCTGGAATGAGGAAACTATCTTCGTGGTCAGTGCTGCTTGTACCAAGGGGTTGGGTGTGCATGATTTATTCGGACCCGGTGGAAAATTGTATCGTCCCCCGCGTGAAAAACGGCTGTTAAAGAACCATCTCATTCTTTTCTTTTTGCCGGGTATTCAGCCGGACACCTTTCAACAGGTGTTTTGGAGCGGGTATGAATTGCACAATAATGTGGAAGCACTCCTGAACAGAATTTCCACTTTATTGCAGAAACCGGGATTGGATGTCGTGGTTTTTCCGGTTGCAAGCATTCAACTGATTTCTGAAGACGGATAGAAAAGGTAGCCTGGGGAAAAGATGAAAGGAACCAAATTGCAAATGCGAAAATTCTGATCTTGCACAATGGCAAAAATAATACTCACAGGCGCCTCCGGATTTATTGGCAGACATGTGTTGGGAGGATTGATCGAGGATGGTCATACGATCCTCGCCCCATCGCGTTGTATTGACAAATTGAGTGAAGAATTCGATTCTTCCCCCCGGGTAACTTTGCTAAACGGTCGATTCGATGCACCCGAGATTTTACAGGAATATCACAACTTCGCACCGGATATGATTCTTCACTTTGCCGCCATCCGTGGAGATGGCAACGGGCGGTGGAAGGATTATTACGATGTAAATGTCCGCGGTACCCATAAATTGGTGGAATTTTCTCTTCACCATAACATCACTCGCTTTGTCTATTGTAGCACCGTGGGAGTTTATGGCACCATTCCCTGCCGCTTACCGGCAGACCCCTGGACCTATGCCGATCCGGAAGGGAATTACCATATTTCCAAGTATAAAGCCGAAAAGTTGATCGTTCATCGCTTGAAAGGGAAAATTCCATTTGTAATTTTCCGCCCTACCATTACTTATGGCATGGGAGATAATGGTTTCTTACCCAAACTCATCAGTATGGTTCGGAAGCATTACTTTCCGTTAATAAACCAGGATATATTGATTCATCTTTTGAATGTAAACATCCTCCGGGAGTTTATCCAAAAAGTAGTGAAACACGAGGAGCTTCCCCAGGATTTTATTCTCAATCTGGCAGATAAAACCCCGGTTCCTTTAACGGACCTGGTAGATTTGATTCATCAGTATTTTTACGGATCGCCATATCCCAGAAAGTTTTTATCCCCTCCTTTCCTTTTCCGGGTGGCAGAAGGGCTTACCAATGTTGTCAATATCAAAGGCATCCATATTAGTTTAAAATTAATTTCCCGTTCCTGGTATTACGATACCTCCTACATCGAAAAACTGTGTTCCTGCCCGCTGGCAGATACCCTGGAAAGTGTCGCTCAATACCTGAAAGAGGCATATCCCAAACATGAATCAGCACCAGTCAATCAATCCGTTTCTACCGGTTCTTGACACCTGGGAAGATTATTTTTCCAATCCAGATGAAGGGCTGGGCACCACCTACGAACGGTTTTTGCTGCATGGCATTTTTTCAATGATAGCTGAGCAGGCAGATATTGAAACCATCCTGGAAGTGCCGGCTTTCGGGATGACCGGCATCAGCGGCATTAACAGCATTTGGTGGGCAAAACAGGGGAAGCGAGTCACAATTGTGGATGACAATGAGCAGCGGGTCGAGCTCATCCGGAAAACCTGGCAGAAGATAAACCTGCCCGCTGAAGTTCTGTGTCACAATCCGGAGGAATTACCATTTCCCCCCGGGGCTTTTGACCTGGTATGGAATTTTGCCGCCCTGTGGTTTGTGAAAGACCTGGAGCGCTTTGCGAATCGGGTGAAACAAACCGCCGGAAAAGTGATTCTGATTTGTGTTCCCAACACCCGGGGACTGGGGTATTTGCTGCGTAAAAAATATGCAGTGGATGTGCCCCAAATACATCTTTCCCATATCCAGCCGAAAACTGTGAAAAGGGCATTCAGCGGGGAGGGGTGGCAGTTATGGAAGCAAGGAATTTTCGATGTTCCCCCCTGGCCGGACATTCCCATGAAAAAGGAAGATTTGCTTGCCCGCTTAAAACTAAACTGGGTGGCGAAACGGCTTGTTGCAAAAAGAAAAAACGAAACCGGTCACTCGGGATGGTGTATTCTTGATTTCTTCTCCGGGAAAAATCCGGGGATGGAAGGAGAAATTCTCCGCTACGGAATGTTGGAACATGCTCCCCGTTGTATCAAAAATTTCTGGGGACATCACCGCTACTTCATTTTCATAAACCGGTAGACATGATTTCTGTCATTATCCCATCTTATAATTCGCAATCAACCATTGAGAAATGTTTGGATGCCCTGTATGCCCAAACTTATCGGGGTGAATTTGAGATAATCCTGGCTGACAGTTCGGTGGATAAAACACCGGAGATTGTAACCACTCGCTATCCGCAGGTTCAGTTGATTCATTTTGAGCGAAAAACAGATCCGGGTACTGCCCGGAATCATGGGGTAAAAGAGTCCCGGGGAGAAATTATTTTGTTCATCGATTCGGATTGTGAAGCAGACCGGGAATGGATGGAGAAAATCGTCTCCCTACACCGGGAGTTCCCTGAGGTGGCTGCTATCGGCGGCGCGGCAATTAATGGGAATCCACTCCATGATAATGTGGGATGGGCGGGATATATGGGGGAATTTCGGGAATTCATTCCCCAGCAGCCCCGGGGGTTTGTACCTCATATCCCCACCCTAAATATTTCTTATAAAAGATGGGTGTTCGAAAAGCTCGGCTATTTCGATCCCCGCTATTATCCCCAGGAAGACCTGGTGTTTAACTATCAAGTCACCCAAAGCGGATATCGGATTCTATTCTCACCGGATATTCGGGTCAAACATACCCATCGCAGTGACTTCCGCACATTTTTGCAGCATCAGAAAAAAATCGGTCATATCACCTCCCGCGTGTTAAAGGTGCTGCCACTCCCGGGAGCGTCGATTGCCAGAAATAAAATTCTCTTTCTTACCGTCGGTCCCCTACTTCCGGCTGTTAAACTGTTTCGCACTCTAATGGTATTCATCCAGAAAAATCCGGCAATTGTGTTTCGTCATCCGATGGCAGTGATTGTGTTAAAAATCGGACTTGTTTACTGGTTCTGGGGGTTTGGGAAAGGAGTCTTTGCCCCCGGAATGGAACATTAATCGCTTCCTTCACCGAGATGCTTTTATCTGCCTAACCATCAAAGGTCCTTTACACTTGAGATCGCTTTTTTCAAACAACCGAAAGCCGGTGGTCTATTTTTTAATGGCAGCCGTTTTGTTCTCCATCCTTTACTGGACAGCCGCTCTCAGTAAAGGCGTGCACGTGGATGAATTTTTTTCCTGGGTATATGCCCAGCGTTTTTCTTTTGGGCAAATTCTCCAAATGAAAGAATTCGGTATCGGGCATCCGCCTCCTTTCCACTTGCTCCAAAAAATCGTTCAACAATTTGGCATACACAATGACATCGTTGCTCTGCGATTGCTTAATTACGGCGTGGGAATATTATTCCTCCTTGTGTTAACCAAACTCCTCATCTCCTCCAACACTCCCCCCTATCTCTTCCTCGCACTGAGTGCCTCGGGGGTTATGTTGAATACCTTTGTGGTAGCCCGGATGTGGGGGTTGGTCTGTCTTTTTAGTGCCTTATTGGTATGGTTTGGGGAAAGATATGCCCATACCGGAGAAAAAAAGGATTTCCGGATCTTTCTGGCGGTTGCCCTCGGCGGATTTTTAGCGGATTTTAATTTTATCTTATTGCTCCCTTATATCTTGATGGTTGTCATGAGACGCTCGAAATATATCAAATCATTCTTTATCATTATGTTCAGTTCCCTTTTGCTGTTATGGCTTTCCACTACCGTGTACCTTTCAGTTACTGACGGGTTAAACACTTCCCGGGTGGTTATGAAGGTGATTCATCAGTCCGAGGAAGTGATTTACCGCTTTTCTGTGATGATTTTTCAATTCCGTTTTATCGAACTCCTGTTTGTTGGTTTATCCGCTATCTTACTGGGGGCATTCCTGGTTCGATTGAACCATTACGAAAAAAATGTTTCCAATCCGATTCTTTCTCACTGGATGTCTTCGTTAAAACGTCATCTGTCGTTCATCTCATCTTCGGATATTCTGTTTCTTTCAACCGAAGAAAAAATGTCAGAACATGACCTTGATGAACGTAATCGCCATGTGATTTTAATGAACGATTTTATTCTGTTTATCTTGATAGTCATTATTCTGGAAGTATTGCTCAAATTGGGTTGGCTTCAGCTAATCGAGGTGATGCCCACAGCACTATTAGGTCTGGTATGGTTCTATTCGCGGCTTATAAAAATGATGCCGCTTAACATTTCCGCCCCGGAGATACGGTTAACTCTCACTTTTGTAGGGGCGTTCTGGATATTGTTATGGGCGCATCAATTCTTCTGGCGTGATTTAATCATTGCCCGCTTTATGGCTGTGTTGTTGCCGTTTGTTCTGGTTATATCGTATCATTATTTATCTAAGCTGGTGCAGATCGTCATGTCCGTTGTGATGGTGATATCGGGGATCCTTTTTCTGCAATCGGCTGCCCTGGAAGATAATTACCCGGCGCCTTATAGCGGTGGGAAACAGCCAATTATTTACCAGGATATTTTTGCGTTTGCCACGGATTATTTCTACGCCCCAATCCGGAATCACGAACCGTATATGCTCGATTTTACCCCTTTTGATAAATTTTGCCGGGTCTGTCGTATTGGGGTACCCGATATCCCTTACGACCAGATGGATTCCTTATGGGTAATTTATCGTTCCAGAAACAAACCAATTCAGGAACTTCCGCCGGTATTTTCCAGAGTGAGCCAGGAAGAATCAAATTTAACCTGGGTGGATAAATTCGGATTCAAGTATTTAACACCGGTCTATCACCGTCGATATGCAATTTATAAATTTGTAAGAAAGCCCTGAGGAAGGGGCTTTAGGGTTGAATAATTCCGAATAAGTAAAAATTGTTCTTTTTAAATAAAATGCTTGAAATTCGTTTGTAATGAGGACAATTTATATTAGACCATATTCCCACTTAATTAGTGGGTAATCAAATGGATAGAATGATCGTAAAAATTCATTGTAAATACACCACGGAGAGAGAGTGCCCCGTTTTTTGGAACGGGAGGGGGACGATTCAGGTTATAAAAGCACTTAACTATGAATAAGTTCTATTGTAAATTGTTCATTTGGTAATATCATTTGACATAACCACCGATTATAGATAGTGTTCATTTACATTGTGTATGGTCTTCGGATAGCAACGGGGCCTGGTGATATATGTTTCTATTTCACTTGAACGGGGAATACGTATATATTAACAAATTTTCTCATTGTTGTCGAGTCAGGATTCGATAATCATTATGATGTTCTCAAACAACTTGGTAAAATTTTGAGATTTTAAACTTGACATTATCACAACAACAAAAAGTCAGTGTCAATAGTTTACCGGGAAACAAATACAGGGGCATTATTCTTATAGTTACGAGGACGTTCTGAACCACGTATCGAACGCATAATGGTCATAAATAAATTTATTGCATAACCAAATCAAAGAACGGGTTATTTGTGAATCCCTGTATCATATTGCCGACTTATAACGAGGCGGAACAATTGCCGACTCTGGTTAGAATTATCAATTTACTGGATCAGGAGTTTGCAATTGTGGTAATTGATGATAACTCACCGGACGGAACCGGCGAAGTGGCTGAGGAATTAGCATCCGACTTGGGCAATATGATTGTGATTCATCGGGAGAAGAAAGCCGGGCTTGGTTCCGCCATTAAAGAGGGATTTAAAATCGCCTTGAAGGAGGGCTACGACCCCATTATTACCATGGATGCGGATCTCTCCCATTCCCCGTTTTATCTCAATAAATTGTTAAAGTTCGCCCGGGATTATGACTTGCTGATAGCCAGCCGCTATATTCGTGGGGTGCGGGTGGAAGGATGGCGGTTCCGCAAACTATTGCTGAGTAAACTGGCAAACATGTATGTGGCTTACATTATGGTGAAGCCAATATGGGATTTTACCTCGGGCTTTCGGGTCTACTCTGCATCTTTCCTGCGCCGGATTGACCTGGACAGTTTACCTGCCGGCGGGTATCTATTTCAGATTCACATGATCTATCTTGCTTATGCCTTGCGCTTACGGGTTAAGGAAGTTTCCTTCGTGTTCAAGGATACCGAATATTCGGTTTCCAAATTAAGCGGCAGTGATCGATGGGGAACGGCACTAAAAGTATGGCGGTATCATGCCCCCTTCCTGGAAATATTGCGTCATATTACGTTTCTGAGAAAAGATTACACTCGTTTTGTTGAAGAATACGAAGAATTACTGACGCCGGTGAAGTTTCGCAAACTCACCCATCCCCTCACCCCCGGTTTTTTCCGCATTAGTGTTGGGGTGATGGCATATAATGAAGAAGATAATATCGCCAATTGCCTGGAAGCCCTGGAAAATCAGCGATTGAGTTCCGGGGTCATCGAGGAAATTATTGTGGTTTCCTCCGGCTCCACCGACCGCACCGATCAGATAGTGCGGGAATTTGAACAGCGAAATCCGAAAATTCATCTGATTGTGGAAGAACAACGGCGAGGGAAAGCCTCGGCAATCAACATCTTCTTAAAACATGCCGTGGGAGACATCGTGGTTCTGGAAAGTGCCGATACCATCCCGGAACCACAAACCATTGAAGAGCTGGTAAAACCCTTTGGTACCCCCGGGGTGGGGGTGGTAGGTGCACATCCCATCCCGGTAAACTCAACCGAAACCTTCATTGGCTATTGTGTGCATAAACTCTGGGAATTACATCATCACCTGTCTTTGGAAACTCCCAAGTGTGGGGAGATGATTGCTTTTCTGAACGTGATCCAGAAGATTCCCTCCTATACCGCGGTGGATGAAGCCGCGATTGAAGCCACCTTTAACGAAAAAGGCTATTTGATTCGCTATGCACCGGAAGCGATTGTTCGGAACAAGGGTCCTGAGACGGTAAAAGATTACATAAAACAACGGAAGCGTATTGCGCTGGGGCATAAACATCTGCTTGCCACGAAAGACTACCGGGTCTCTACATACCAATCCCGGCGGATATTAAAATACCTCTGGCGGGCAATCGACTGGCACCCTCGCCACTTGCTCTATGTCACCGGGATGATACTGATTGAGGCGTTTTGCCGAATCGAAGCCACCATTAATTTCCATCTGCGGGATCACAATCCTTACATCTGGCACATTTCCGGAACCACTAAAAATCTGTACCGCGATGCTAAAAATTCGGTACCCGTGGAGAAAGAAGTCCGGGGGTAAGCGCCTGATTTTATCTGCATATTAGAGGAGGCAGTGGTATGGATGAAGCACAATCTAAACAGCGCCGTCATCGGTTTTTGAACGGCTTTCTGGTTTTCTGGTTGCTGAGCACTCTGTGGCAGCCGCTCTTTTCCCGGGAAAAATTTGAACCCCCCGCCGGAAGAGTCATTCACGGGCTGGGACAATATGTCTCCATCCTTTACAGCGATGCCGAAAATTGGCAGTATGTAAGCGAATACCAGAACGGGGTTAATCAAGTTCCGGTGATTTATTCCGTTTATGCCAGTCTCGATCCAGCCCTTAATTCCCTGGACAACACCGATTTTATCAATATCACCACCCAGCATGGCAATCCGTACGTCCTGTTGGTCGGAATCGCTCTGTTTGACAGCACCTATTTGATCAATGGAACGGTTCATATTCCCGTTCAGGACATTTTAAGCGGCGCCCTGGATTATCGAATTATCGATATTGCCCAGCGAATCAAAGCAGTCAACGGCCCGGTGTTCGTACGACCGGGATTCGAGTTCGGATGGGGGAACAGTGGGATTCATAACGATCCCAATGTCAGCGCCGCGGATTTTGTGAATATCTGGATACACCTTTACAATGTTTTTGAGCAGCAATTTGTTCGCAATGTCGCCTGGGTTTGGAATACGGTCAATCCCAATCAGTTCAATTATATGGCATGGTATCCCGGGGATCAATATGTAGACTGGTGGGGGATCAATTATTTTTCCACTTCGCAAATCAACAATGCTGATGGCTTTCTCTCCGATGCCGCTGCCCATGGCAAACCGGTGATGATTTGCGAGTCTAATCCAATCCACAACGGCGGTACTACCAACCCCGCCAACTGGAATAACTGGTTTATCCCGTATTTTAATAAAATTCATTCTCAAGCGGGCATCAAAGCATTTGTGTATATCAGCGATCCCTGGGACCGCGGTCCGTTTGCCAGTTGGCCCGACAGCCGCATCACCAGTAATGAGACCATCCGTGCCAACTATGAAGCAGAACTGACCGACTCTGCTTATGTACACATGGCAGAATTTGTGCTTCATAGCGAAGAACTGTTCGGGGATTTTCTGCCGCCCGATTCGGTAAACGGGTTCACCGCACAGCCCGGCATCGGGCAAATTGAACTGCGTTGGCAGCCACCGACAAATGCAGATTATGCCGGAGTCCGAATCATGAGACGAACGGATCATTTCCCGGGGTTTCCGACCGATGGCGACCTGGTTTACCAGGGGACGGACACGATTTTCGTAGATACCGTTGTGAATGCAAACACGACATACTATTATGCCGCATTCGCTTTTGATACCATTCCCAATTATGCTGATCCCGCGTTTGCTTCTGCTACACCGGAATCTACCACTGGGGTTGAAAATGAATTATCAGCCGCACCCTCGGAAACCCTTTTTTCCGTTTTCCCCAACCCGTTTAATTCCTTCGCGCGAATTCAATGGGAATTATCTTTCCCGGCTGATGTGAAAATTAGCGTCTTTAATGTAACCGGCCAACGAGTAATGACAATTATTAAAAAAAGATTGCCCGCCGGTAAATCTTCGGTTTCCTGGAATGCGGAACGGCTGGCATCCGGAATATATTTTGTAACCTTTGTGGTGAACCGGGAAACTTCCCAAAGCCCGAGATCTACATCCGGTAATAGCCGATCAACACTCGGCAACCGGTATAGACAAGTTATAAAAACCCTCCTGATAAAATAAATTGTATCCGATTATTTCGTTGATTGCATTTGCAATATGTGATACCTGTGGGATTAACACCAGGAAATTTGTAAGGATAGTAGATGGCAATTGACGGTTGGTTGCGAAAAGAGAAGGCTGTTCCTTATACCATTGCCGGTATCATCTGTCTGGGTATTGTACTGCGGGGTGTAAAATTGGTACTTGCCGGTCCCCTCTCTTTTGATGAAGCCTGGAGTTTCTGGCTGGGTGAAAAGAATTTTCTATCATTATTACATGTGCTGTCAACGGATAAGCATCCCCCTCTGTTTTACCTGCTCATGCATTTCTGGAATAAATACGTTTATTCCGAAATGTGGATTCGTCTGCCCTCTTTCTTCTTCTCGGTAATCAGCTTGTTTGTGTTTCTGCGGTTGGCTCAGCACATCTTTAAAAAAACTGCATATATTGTATTAAGCACCTTCTTCTTTGCCATCATGCCCGATCAGGTCGTTTTTTCCGCCGTGGCAAGAATGTATGCTCTGGACACATTGTTGGTGCTCCTGGCGGTCTATTCGTTCGTCAAAATACTTACCGGGGAAAATTCGAAATGGTTCTGGATTAACGGGCTGGTGAATGCCTTGATGTTGGCAACCCATTACATCGGAATTTTTGTTGTCATTGCCCAGGGGCTAATTGGCATCTATAGTAGTATGTTTCGAAAAACCTTGACAAAAAAACATTTCCGAAAATGGTTGGTTGTTCAACTCCCTTATGTGATAGTGATTCTGGCGGGATTGCCTTTCCTGGCAAAACAATTGACCGCCGGTGGTACCTTAAGTCCTCGCTGGATTAGTGTGATGGAAGGAGTACCCAGCAAGTACGATTTAATGATGCAAATTACCCAGTTGAATTTTTTTATAATTAAAGGTCGTTCGAATCGAATTTTAGCCGGATATGCCATTACCCTCATCTTTTTATTGTCTGCCTTCCAGCGGGAAGAAAAAATTTCACCTGCCCTCCGAACGGAAAGCGAATATTGGTTCATTGTTCTGATTTACCTGTTGCCGGTAGTTTCTTTCTGGGTAATATCCCAATTTCATCCCATCTTTGTAAAACGATATTTTGTTCCCTTTCAGTTTGCCTATTGTCTGTTAATCATTCGGGGAATATCCACGATTCCTTTTAAAGCAATTGGTTATGGAGTTTTACTGATATTTTTTCTGGCAAGTGGCAAACTTTCCCAAAAGGCAATTACCGAACCTTACCAGGAATCGGATTGGAAAACTAAGAGCCAAATTATTGCGAAGAACTGGCAGGACGGGGATGTGCTCCTCATTATCCCCCCGGCAGACTTTATCCGCTTTAAATTTTATGCCGGCCTCCAATCTCCTTATAACATCAACCGAAAGCTGTATGAAGATTTGTTTCGCAATAAACCCAATGCGATCACCGATAACGATCTGGAAAGGGTTTTGCTAAATCCCACCTTTCCCTATCACCGTATCTGGTTTCACGAGGAAGTCAAAACCGGTCTGTCGGCGGACTTCTACCTCCAAAAGGAAGGAACCATCCTTTCTTTCCTGGAAAGACATTTTGCGGAAAAAAAGAAGTACCGGTTTGAAGATGTCCGTGGCACTCTGCGGCTGTTTGTGATTTCGCAGAAAGACAGTTCAGAAACCGCCCCTCATAATAGCAACGGGCATGAACAATGATGTTATCAAATTATCTGAAAAAGACATTCGGCTGGCGAAACTGGGCGGTTTTTACTTATAATTCGTTTATTGAACACATCTTTCTGGCATTTTACATCGCCCTGCGGTCACATGATTTTTCCAATAACTTCCTGCTTAGCCTGCTGCTCTTTTATCTGCTCAGTGTGAGTTCCACGTCGTATGGTTACCTGATCAATGACTTTGCCGATCAGGAGTTGGATGCTGCCCAGGGAAAACTCAATGTGTTTCAGGGGGAGCCTTTTTCGTTTGTTGTTTTCTCCTTTGGAGCGGTATTGAGCCTGGCGCTAATGAGTGTCTGGTTCTTTTGCACGCAACCCTTCTTTCTCCTGCTCTGGTTCACCTGGCTGATACTGGCGACGGTCTATTCCCTGAAGCCCTTTCGTCTGAAGGAGCGCGGTTTCATCGGATTAATGGATGTGGTGTTTGCCCAGCGGGTGCTGCCCACTTTGCTGATTTTCGCTGCCTTTCACTACCGGGAACCGTTGGATGTAGTGCTACTGACACTCTATATTTTCTTGCGGGGAATTGCTTCCGATTTGAATCACCAGTTGGAAGATTACCACGCCGATGCCCGAACCGGCGCCACCACCTTTGCTGTTTCTGCCGGCCATTCTCATTCCCGGAAAATTTTTCGGATAGTGGTGGAGAGCGAACGGGTGCTTGGCATGGTTGTAATGACCTTTATTGCCTGGCGCCTTTCCGGGCAATACGGGATGGTTTTCTATGCTCTCCCGGCAGCTTTTGGAATCGCATACCTTTATTCTCTTTACAGACTCTTCAAGGGAGATGACCCAAATCCCTTTGTTCAAACCGGTAAAACCGTTTTTCAATTCTTGCATCATCCCTTTCCGACAATTATTCTGCCCCTCTTTCTGGCGCTTTTTCTGGTAAAATTTAACGGGCTGTATGCGCTACCCATCCTGCTGTTGGTTGTCCACAAGGGGCTGTTTCGGAAAGAGGTGGTGATGAACAGTTTTTTAGGGAATTTGGTGAAACGAATATGGACCTGAATATCCCCAAAGCAACTTCTGAACGGGTGATATTACTTGACAAAATCCCGCGGGATTTGCCCGTTGCCGGCGCCAAAGCCCTTACCCTGGGCAGGTTGATACAAGCCGGTTACCCGGTCCCCCCCGGGTTTTGCATCATCCTGGATGCGGAAGCGTTTACCAGCCCCGATCATTCCGAAATTCGGGAAGAGCTGCAACAGGCAATACGCCGGGCGTATCAACAGTTGTGTCAACAGTGTTTGCCTACCGGGAACGTTGCAGTCCGTTCCTCAGCCGTCTGGGAAGACGGCAGTGAGCAGTCTTTTGCCGGACAATTCGAAAGCATACTGAATGTTCAAAACGAATCGGAACTGTTTCGGGCAATACGCTCTTCATGGCAAAGTGCCCTTCAGCAATACGAAAAGGGGATGGGGGGGCAAGCGGAACCATTTGTTTATGCGCTGATTGTGCAGGAGATGGTGAATCCGGTCTTAGCCGGGGTGGTTTTCAGCGTTCACCCGGTCACCGGGAATCCCAATCAGCTAATTGTGGAAGCGGTTCCCGGCCTGGGAAATGAACTGATGTCCGGGCAACAGGAACCCACCCGGCTGGTATTTGAGAAATCCAGCCGGGAAATGATCGATCGACGGTTGACCGCAGATTTCCCTGAAGTCGGTCGGGAAGAGAATTTCTGGCGACCCTTGTTGGAAATGGCCGTTGGGATAGAAGAATTGCTGGATCAGGCAGCGGATATCGAGTTTGCTTATGATGGCAGCCGTTTCCGGATTTTACAGGCTCGCCCGGTCACAACGGCTGCCCTGTCTTCAGCGGTAAACCCGGAACGCCTGTTAACCCGGGCGAACATCGGTGAGATAATGCCGGAAGTAGTGACCCCGCTAACCTGGTCAACATTTCTGCGCACCCTGGAATTGGAAGAAGACCCCGCCCGCCCGGTTCGACCCAGCCGCATGGCAGTGTTGCACCACGGGCTGGCGCATATCGATTTACAGATGCTGTGGGACAGTTATCAGGCACTATTGGGGATTCCGGCAGAAATAATTCTTACCCGCGGCATCGGGTGCGATTTGAGTGAGGTCAAGCCCCAACTACGAGAGCATCATCAGCGCGAGAGTTTCCCTGCCATTCTGTTAAAAAATGTTTATGTCTGGATTGGTCTGTTGTCACCTGCCTGGCTGGAGCGCCGACTGACCCGGCATTTTAACGAGGTGAACCATTCATTTCAAGCGTGGCAGGGAGCCACTTCTTCTCAAGAGGAGTGGCTGGCAGATGGCTTGCAAACCCTGTTACGTATTACCGCCCGGGCGTTTCGGGTACATCAGCAAACGACTTTTTTGGGAATGTGCGCTTACGGCGCCCTTGCTGCCCGAATAACCCATGCCAACCGAACGACGGTACTTGATGAACTGCTGGCACACCACCCCCACGGGGCAGTTGAGCGAGACCATTGGGAATCGGGTATTGAGGAATTAGTGGATACAATTCAACAAAACCGGGCACTAAAAGAGCTTTTCTTAGAAAATGATCTTAACCAACTTGAGAAAAAACTCTCCCACACCCCTGCCGGCAGGAAATTCCGGAGGCAATTGGAAGAATTTATCCGGGCAGCCGGGGATCGGGCGTTTAATGAATTCGAATTGGCTTCCCCACGCTGGTCGGAAGACCCGGCGATGGTGCTCGGTATTATCCGCAGTTTACTTCTCCGGCGGTCAGAAAAGAATTCTCGTCAGAAAGAACATCTCTCCACAAAGCAATCGCCGGGGAGGGAACAAGAAAATGCCACCCCGATCACCGGGTGGCTCAATCGACGTCTTTTTCAGGCGTTTATTCTCTACCGGGGATGGCGGGAAAAAAGCAAGCACCTGCTAATGCAATGTTTCGGGCAGCTTAGATGGTTATATTTACAAATCGCCCGGGTTCTGGTACAACAACATCTCCTGGGCACCACCGAAGAGATTTTCTTTCTACAGGTGACAGAGGTAGAGCAACTACTCCGTGGGAAAATCCCCTGGAAGCTGAAAGACCAGGTTCAACATCGGATGAAGAGATACCAATCTTTGAAAGCCGGGCAAACCGGTACCACTCGTTCAATACCGTTTTCTGCGGCGGATGAACGGCTTACCGGGATACCGGTCAGCAGCGGCACCATAACGGGCCCGGCAAAATTGATGCGAGCCCCGGGCGCTTCTTTGCAGCCTGGCGAAGTGATAGTAACCACCGCCACCGATCCCGGCTGGGCGCCATTGTTCTCGATCTGCGGCGGTATTGTTACCGAGGTCGGCGGAATGTTATCTCATACGGCAATTTTAGCCCGCGAGATGCACAAACCGGCTGTTTTCAGTGTGCCGGGTATCACCACAAAAGTTCGAGATGGACAACTGATAACGGTTGATGGCAGCCGGGGAGAAATCGTGATCCACTTTGAGGGGTAGAGAATGTGAATATCAATTTGAAAGCCATTCGCCGGTTCAAAGAGACACTCCGCCAACAGATTGCCCGGGAATGGCAGCAATGGCACTATTTCCCTTGTTATGCGGCGGTGTATCCTCAGGGGGATCCGGACTTTCGTTTATCGGATCTAAAGGAATTCATCATCAGCCGTACGGATTCGGTTATACGGTTGACAACACTGCTGATGTATCCGCTGCGCCTACTTCGATTTCTCAAACCCCTTCACCGGGAGGGGCTTTCTCACAGTGTTCCAACTACCGGCTCGAATGTTGTCCGCTTCCATACCTTTTTTACCGACTTTTATTTTTACGGGACCATCCGGAAAATGTTAGCCGACCCCTCCCTCCATTCCGAAGAACGCACTTTCTGGCAGGATGTGTTAAGCAAAATTGTCTCGACGGTTTTAGAAAACAGCCTCACCTGGCAGTTACAGGGTAAGCCGGTGACGGTTTTTCAGTTTTTTCCTGTAAGTGAGGTTCGATTGAATCCCCAATCTTCCGGGGCACGTTTTCTGAAATACACCAATTTAATCAACATTCAGCCCGATGCCGATGACACGTTCGTGATTTTGGAGATGCTTGCCGATTGGTTGGAGATGATGGAACAGGTAAAACAGGTTGGCTTTACGGAAGAATCCTTGCAGCGGATTCATGAACTGCTTTCGTCCCCGTACTGGGATATACTTCATTATTACCAGTTTCCCAATAATAAAAAAATTTCACGGTCGGTCAATTACACCGGCGTGTTACCCAAAGGAGGGATCTGCTCCTGGTTTGCCCCGGAAATCGTGGAGACGCCGGACCTGGTCGTCAATGCCAATGTGCTGCGATCGGTTCTGGTCAATGCCCGCCGTTGGGGTTTGTTTGACGATGTGCCGGCTATTTCCCTGGTACGTGGGATCATCGAATTTCTAACCGTGAATACCGAGAACGGTGTTTTTCGTACTCCCCGGGG
>CAYYGL010000002.1:43142-87499 GCA_964471235.1 uncultured Calditrichaceae bacterium | reverse complement strand
ATTGTCGATCCCAATGCATGGGATATACCCGTGGAAGAATGCATGGTCAAAGGCGATTATCTGTTTATAGCCCACCATAACCTGGGCATGAGGATTATTGATGTCCGCGATCCGAGTAATCCTCAGGAGGTGGGGTATTATGATACGGACCTGGTTGATGAACATACCTGGGCTGGCTGTGTCGATATATACCCGTTTTTTCCGGGAAATAAAGTTGTTGCTCTGGATTATTTTACCGGAGTTTACATTCTGCGGTTGGATTCCACAGCCGTGGGGATAAATGAACCATCACCCCACCTTCCCCTGGAAATCACCCTGGCACAGAACTACCCCAACCCCTTTAACCCGGTCACGACAATTGAATTTACCCTGCCGCATCGTTCCCATGCCCGGCTGGACATTTTTAATATCCTGGGGCAGCGGGTGGCTACCCTGTTGGATGACAATCTCCGCGCCGGTATTCACCGGGTTCGCTGGGATGCCAGCCGTTTTGCCAGTGGGGTGTATTTCTACCGGTTAATGGTGGGAGAAGATAGGTATATCCGCAAAATGGTTTTACTCCGTTGAATGAGTGACGCTTCTCCGCTCTTCTGCCAGTTTTTTCGCCCCGTTGGGGCTGGTTTTTCGTGGAGCCATTCGCCCCCGGAGCGTTGTTCCGGGTTATCATATTTCACCCTGTAGGAGTGATATTTGGAAGCCGCCCCAAAAAGGCGGAAATGGTCGCACCGTTTTCATTACATTGGGAGATTGGGAAAGCGTATTCGGCTCTCGAGGGTCTTTCATCGTGCGGATTGTAAAAAAAACATACTCCGGGAATTTATCTTCCCGAAGTATGGTGAAAATTGCCGAATTAATCCTTCCTTATGGTCATATAATACTACCGAACCAGAATCATTTTCCGGGTCCGAATTTCCACTCCCATCTTCAACTGATAGAAGTATACACCGGAGCCTACCGGCTCTCCCCTCAAATTCCGTCCATCCCAGGTGATACGATATAAACCGCTTTGCTGATGCTGCTGAATCAGGGTGCGAACCAGTCTGCCGGTCAGGTCATAGATTCTCAGGGTTACCTCTCCGGCGGTGGGCAAGCGATATTCAATAGTGGTGGAGGGATTGAACGGGTTGGGGTAATTCTGAAACAATCTGATATTTTTAATTATCGCGGGATTCGCAACCGGGGGAATACCGGTGGGATTCTGAAACGATTGCCCGTATAAACCGGTGCCGGTGCCCACCAGCAGATCATCCCAGTAGAGTACATTAATGCGATTTCCCACCGGGTATTGATATGCCAGCACCCAGGTGTTACTCCCGGCAGGGAGGTAGTAAATTTCCGAGTTGATGGCGATGTAGGGCACTTCCGCGCCGGTGCTGTCAAACCCAATAGTTATTGCCGATACAGACCCAACGCCTGGTAATGAAGCGGTCGGCAGCAGTTCCCAGTGAGTCGAATCCGCCGGTTTCACATAGACCCGCGGTTCTTCGTTGCTGCCCTTTCTACCGGCAGCATAAATATCCCCATTGCTATTCATCGCCAGACTGTTGGCACCAAAATTGGTGATGGGGGTACCGCCGGTGCCGAGCATATCATTCACAAACGTGACCACGTCATTGGTGTCATGAACCACCGTTTTTACCCCATAGGAGGAGTTCGTGCCGTCATTAACATATTCACAGGCAATATAAACATAGCTGTTGCCATTACTGTCTTCCTGAAAAGCAAAGTCTTTAACCTCCGTATTGTACGGGGTGGTATCCAGATGAAACCATGAGGTGCCCCCGTCGGTGCTGTAAAACAGACCGCCGTTTACTCCCATGGAAGGGGAATTAACGCCAACAACGACCACGTTCGGGTCTTCCGGGCTGATTTTAATTGCGGAGATGTAACTCCAGAAATCAAAGTGGTAAGCAGTATCTTCTACCGTAAACACCTGCATCCAGTTTATGCCGCCGTCCATGGTTTTGTAAACCCGCACATTCCCGGCATAGGCGGTATTTCCACTGGCATCACTGGTATCCATGGCAATGGAATAGTAGGGAGAACCGTCGCCGTTGGGAAAGAAAATTTCCCAGCTTTCGGAAGGAGTTCCGTAATTGGTTACCCGGCGAATACCGGATTTTGAGGCAGTCCAGGCAGTGGATTTTGCCCCATTCATCTCAAAATCATTTACCTGTACGGCTTCCACCCCATCATCGATTTCAAAGACATCCGCACCATGGTTTCCCGAAGCCCCGATGCCCTGATCCGTGGTCAGGAAAATCATGGAGGGATCATTGGGGTCGCTTGCAACCATGCCGTCATTGGGATGGGTTTCGAAAGAGCCCCAGGCAATGGACTGCCAGGTGCCGACTTCTCCTTTATTATTGCTGACGGCGCTCCCGAAGTAAACGTAGTATGAGGAATCAGTGCCTGCGCAGGCAATGTTGGGACCGGATGTTCCGCCCACACCGGTGTTCAGTGTATCCCAGGTAATTCCATTGTTGTCGGTAAATCCGATGAACTTAAAATGCTGGGGTTCCATCCCATGCACTGCCCCGACAAACAATCGACCGTCCGGTCCGATGCCAAACGCCCGGTAATCAATTCCGCTGCCCAGACCGCTGACATCCAGGGAGGGGAACGAGGTTGTGGGATTCAAATTCTGAAAACTATTGGAAGAGCTGAAGATGACCGGCGGAGCACCACCCTGGAAAATATAAAGGCTGTCATTGACCGGATTGACCTTCAGGGTGTAAAATCCGCCGCCGGGCATTCCGGAAGTCACTGTCAGGGGACTGCCGGCATCCTCTGTGAAACTCCCGCTAAGGGAATCGATGGTGCCAAAGTGAAGGTTCAGGCTGCCCATCTCATCTTTCAGATAAAACAACCAGCCCTGGTAACATGTGACGGTGAAGACGCCACCATTTTCGATGGTTGTCAAACTCCCCGGGGTAATGTCGGCACTGTAAAGATTCCCCATGCTGATGAAGAAGACCCGTCCCGAGGCACCGTCAGCTGCAAAATTGTTAACGTTACTGCCGAACCCGTCATCACTATCCACATCGGGAACGGTTGTAAAGGTATCGATTTGTGCCGGGGTAACGGAGTGATCGATGTGGGTGTAGAACAAAGAGTTGGCGCTTTCCGTGGCGATATAAAGGCGGGTGGTGGCCCCATTGAGGGCGGCGGCATCCATCCAGTTGATTTTTCCGCCATACACCTCTTCAACCTCCGGAGCATTGAGTTGAGCAAAAGCAAATTGTAACATGAATGCAGAAAAGAACAGAATTCCATATCCAATCCGTTGGATCATGATACCTCCTTGTATAAAAGTTCAAACTTATTAAACTATGAATTCTATCTTCGTCAATGCATCGGAAACATTAACAAAATTGTAACTATTCAGCTTTACCTGTAAATTTGATGTTTTATATGTCATTCGTTCTTATTCATGGTTCAGGGGTTGTTTTTTCACCTCACCCAACCCCTCCCGCCCCAAAAAACGGGGTTGGGGTGGGGATGGGTGAGGTTCGTTTCGGATGATGACGGCAATACGCTGAAAAATACCGGTCATTGACTCTCTCTGAGAATCTCCTACCACGGAAGAATGCCGAATATGAGATTCTCCGGGGGAGTCTATGACCGACATTTTCCGGAAAAACATCGGAAAAGCCGGATTGACACAAACGGGCATAAGCTGAATAGTTACAAAAAATATTTGATTTCCTGTAAATTGAATGGAGAAAAAACGTTCGGGTGCTTGCGTTGAACATCGGAACGTTATATTATTTATCCGTGAAAAAGCATGGTGCACAATCGTTGTTATCCCCACTTCCCCGCAGTTTTTATAACCGCCCCACCGAGACGGTTGCCCGGGAACTGCTGGGCACGTACCTGGTACGCCGCCTTGGGAAGGATTATCTTGTTGGAAAGATTGTGGAGACTGAAGCCTACATTGGAGAGGACGATCCGGCATGCCATGCCGCACGTGGGTATACCAATCGCACCTCGATCATGTATGGTCCGCCGGGGTATGCGTATATCTACTTTATCTATGGAATGTATAATTGCCTGAATGCGGTGACAGAACCGGAAGGCTTTCCGGCAGCGGTATTGATCCGAGCCCTGGAGCCGCTGCAAGGGGTGGAACAGATGAAAGCATTCCGACAGCGCACGGATGTGCATTCCCTGACCAACGGACCGGGCAAGCTCTGCCAGGCATTGCAATTGGACCGCTCCCTGAACGGCACCGACCTGTGCGGCGATCTTCTTTTTATCACCTCTGGAGAGCAGATTCCTGAACAGCGAATCGCGCAAACCAGCCGGATTGGTATCCGCAAAGGGATGGAACACCCCTGGCGATTTTTTATTGCCGGCAATCCATTTGTCTCCGGAAAACAGCGGGTAACCGGTGTAAAACATCAGAGATAATTCGCCCCTATAAAAGTTAAAAAAACGGCAAATGCCTCGATTGGTAGAGCTTCGCTTCTATCCGCAATTAAAGGCATCTGAAACGGTTATCACTTTCTGATTTTCTCATGAATACCAGTCAAGTTAGTGTTTATGAAAAAAACAATCATTTTTAACTGTTTCTCGTTTCCACAACGGGGCACCGCCCCAACGGGGTACTGCTCCTTTGGAGGGGGGATGGGTGAGGTTCGTTTTAAATTCTTAAGGCAATACGCTGAAAAATCCCGGTCATCCGGGTCCATCCGTGTTCTATTTTTCTGATGTCGAACGGATGTTAAATATAATGATATGGAGCACGAATACGAAAGCCAGCCGACACCGTCTGAGTATCTTACTGCTCCCCAAATCCTAAACCCTGAACCCCGTACCCAGAATAACATCTCCCCCTCCACGGATTGTCTACAAAAAGTTGGTGTTATTCAAAAAAACTTGTTTACTCAAGGCTTTCGTTCCTATATATTTTAATGGAAACGATATAATTTGGAAATATTGTTTCAGAAAGCGAACCCGAGTGTTTGATAGTGAAGAAAATGCCATCAAGCCATATATGTGTTAGGGACCTAAAACCTGTTGGATACTTTCCTGCGACGGGGGAACGTTACGGGAGAGTGATATGGACGCAAAAAGAGGAACAAAAAAATGAATATGGTTATCATCGGAATTGCCCTGTTTGCCGGTTTGGTGATCGGCATACTTCTTAATAAATTTATCCTGGATCAGCAGCGAAAAAATGCGGCGGAGGATGCCCGGGAGATTATGGAACAGGCGAAGCGCAATGCGGAACGCATTGAGCGGGAAGCCAGAGTGAAAGCGAATGAAAAAGTTCAAAAAGAGCGGGAAGTACTGCGGATGAAATTGAAACAAAAGGAGAATGAAATCGGGCGTTCGGAAGAACAGCTTCGGCGCAAGGAAAAAGAACTGCGTCGAATCGAGAACAGTATCCGCAATCGAGAAATGACGCTTTCCAAACAACAGCGCAAAATAGATCAACTCCGGAGCCAATTAGCTGCTCGTGAGCAGGAAGTTGAGAAGATCATTCAGGAGGAGATACGTCGCCTGGAGGAATTAAGCGGTTTGAATCGGGAAGAGGCAAAGCATAAGTTAATGGAGCAGTTGCTCAATCAAGCACGCTCTGAAGCTTCACAAATGATCAACGATATCAAAAAAGAAGCGCTGGACCGTGCCCGCTGGGAGGCAAAGGAAATTATGGCATTTGCCATGGAGCGAATGGCAACCGAATACACCATGGAATCCACCCTGGTATCAGTTTCCTTACCCAGTGACAACTGGAAAGGATTGATTATCGGACGGGAGGGGCGGAACATCAAAGCCTTTGAAGCGGCAACCGGTGTAAAGGTGATAGTAGATGATACGCCTGAGACGGTGGTGATGTCCAGTTTTGACCCGGTGAAGCGGGAAGTTGCCCGTCTGGCAATGGAGATGCTGATCAAGAAAAAGAATATCAATCCGAAGGCCATTGATGTTGCGGTAGAGAAAGCCCAACGTCAGGTTGACGAAAATGTACGGCGAGCGGCGGAAGAAACGTTGAAAGAATTGGGGATTCAAAATGTGCATCCCGAATTGCGTACGTACCTGGGCAGGTTAAAATACCGCAGTAGTTATGGTCAGAATATTTTGCAGCATTCCAAGGAAGTTGCCTGGCTGGCAGGCAATATGGCTTCAGAGTTGGGTTTAGATGTGCAGTTAGCCCGTCGTGCCGGTTTGTTTCATGATATTGGTAAAGCGGTCAGCAACGATTCGGAAGGCAGCCATGTGACCATTGGAGTGGAATTGACCACCAAATACAAAGAAGACCCGGTGGTGATCAATGCGGTGTTGGCGCATCATGAAGAAGCAGAGCCGATTTCACCCATATCGGTGCTGGTAACCGCCGCAGACCGCATCAGTGGTGCCCGCCCCGGCGCCCGACGGGAATCCCTGGAAGCCTATACCCAGCGAATCACCAAGTTAGAGGAACTTGCCAACTCTTTTGAAGGGGTTGCCAAGACCTATGCCCTGTCCGCTGGCAGGGAAATCCGGGTGATTGTGGAACCGGAGAAGTTAACCGATCAGGAAGCAGAGATGCTGGCATCCGATATTGCCCGAAAAATTAAGGAAACCATGGACTATCCCGGACAAATTAAGGTAACGGTGATTCGCAAGCTGTTAGCCTACAGCACCACCGATGAGCACCTGCCCAGAACCGAATCGGCAGAACTGCCCTTTGATTAGGGGAGCAGCTAAACTCACTCGGGAAACGAAACGGTGGCGCTGAAAATTGATGAGTGAGCATACAATGGCACCAAACGAAGAACAAGTTATTCGCCCACCCGGGGTTGCCGGTTTATTTTACCCGGCAGATAAAATTGTATTAGAAAAAGACCTGAGTCTGTTACTGGAAAGTGCCCCGGTGGAACAATTCCCCCGACCGATTCGGGGGATGATTGTGCCCCATGCCGGATATACCTATTCCGGCGGGGTGGCTGCCCGGGCTTATCGTCAGATTGTCGGTACCCAATACGATGTCGTTGTGATCATCGCCCCGGCTCATCGTCTTCATTTTCATGCCCCCTCTGTTTTTCCCGGAAAAGCGTTTCAAACCCCATTGGGTGAGGTTCCTGTTGACCGCTCCTTTGTGAACCTATTAATCCGAAAACATCCCGAAATTGAACGCTCGTTCCGGGGATATGAAACCGATGAGCACAGCCTGGAGGTGCAACTCCCTTTTTTGAAGTGGGTGTTGGATCGGGTTAAGATTGTGCCACTCATGATGGGAGAACAGAGCCGGGAGACGATTGATTTATTAACGAATGCTCTGGCAGATGTCTTGCACAGCAAACATTTTCTTGTGATCGCCAGTTCCGATTTATCCCATTATTACCCGGATGTTCAGGCGCGTGTGAAAGATCAGGTGGTGATCAATCATGTGAACCGTTTTGAGCCGGATGAACTTTATGAAGATATTGAAACCGGCAGGGGGGAAATGTGTGGATTTGGTCCTGCGATTACCGCAATGAAAGTCGCCAAAACTGCCGATGCCAGAACCGGCAAAGTACTGCTCTATCGAAATTCCGGAGACATTACCGGTGACCGGAAAAATGTAGTGGGGTATCTTGCCGGGGTATTTTTTTAGCCCTTCCTGCCCGTTGATGTTCACGCCATATCTGTTGCTATCCCTACATGGAGAATCACACCCGGAGCAAATGCAATATCAAGTTCTCCGATTCATGCCAAAAATATTCATGGTTGCTTCTTGGAAAAATGTAAGGAATTCTATATCTTTAGCCCTTATTTTTGCTTAGCGTATCCAGGGAAATGAGGATTAAACAGGATTGAATAACGAATGGAAGGAGCAACGGAATGGCAACGAGTTCAGAACAACGGGGACAGTGGAGTTCCAAGATAGGCTTTATTTTTGCTGCTTCGGGGTCTGCCATCGGCTTGGGGAATATCTGGCGGTTTCCTTATGTGGCAGGGGAGAATGGCGGCGCTGCCTTTGTATTGGTCTATCTGCTTTGTGTGGTGTTAATATGTTTGCCCTATATGTTCGGGGAATTAGCCATCGGTCGATTTACACAGAAGAACCCGGTGGGAGCCATTCGTGCGATTCGTCCCGGAAGTTTATGGATAGTCGTGGGAATATTGGGAGTATTAACCGGCTTATTTATCTTAAGTTTTTACGCTGTCATTGCCGGATGGTCCTTCGGATACATTTTTAAAACGTTATTTCAAAATTCTACTCCGTTTAGCCAGTTTATTGCTTCCCCGGCTTATGAACTCGGCTTAACCGCTCTTTTTTTGATTTTCACCATTCTGGTAGTGTATGGAGGTGTTCAAGATGGGATCGAACGATGGTCCAAGTTTTTAATGCCATTGTTGTTTTTTATTCTGGTTGTTTTAATTATCCGCAGTGTCACCCTACCCGGGTCATCCGCCGGACTGGAATTTCTTCTCAAACCCGATTTTTCCAAAATAACCGGGAAATCGGTGTTAGCTGCCCTTGGGCAAGCATTCTTTTCCCTCAGCCTGGGGATGGGGTTAATGATCACCTATGGTTCTTATCTCTCCAAAAAAGATAATATGGTCACTTCCGGCGTGTGGGTAGCGGTGTTCGATACTTTAATTGCTTTGTTAGCCGGATTTATGATTTTTCCAGCGCTGTTTGCCCTGGGGAAACAACCCGATGCCGGACCCAAGCTAATCTTCATCGTTCTTCCGGAGATGTTCCGGGAAATGCCTCTGGGAAATATCGTGGGGGCTGCTTTTTTCCTGCTCCTCTCCATTGCCGCCCTCACTTCAACCATTTCTTTGCTGGAAGTGCCGGTTGCTTATTGGGTGGATGAAAAACGGCAGCATCGTAAAAAAACCGTCTGGTTGATGGGGGGGATATCATTTCTTCTGGCATTACCCTCTGCTTTATCCCAAGGGGCGGTGCCGACATTGGGAAATGTGGGAGGAATGGATTTCCTCAGCTTGATGAGTTTTCTATGGGGGGATGTCTCTCTGGCACTGGGTGCGCTGCTGCTTAGTATTTTTATTGGTTGGGTATGGGGAATTTCCAACGCAGCAAATGAATTAACCGAAGGCAGCCCATTCTTTCAATCCCGCCCATTTGGACTGCCCTATACCAACGCCCAAATCTGGGGATTTTTTATCCGATATATCTGCCCGGTGTTTATCTTTATCGTGTTGTTAAATGTGTTTGGCGTGTTTGATTAAAAAGAGTTGCGACCGGGGTATAAAGATATTCGGAGAAAGTTCGGAGGCGGGATATATAACAAATGGTGGGGATGAGAAATCAATCATACCCCCTTAAAGCTTACGCTAAACCATTTGAATATGGTATGGAACCTAAAAAAGCCGAAACCATCCGCAGTTGGGAAATTGTCTTTCCCAATGATGCCAATCCACATGGCACCATGTTCGGGGGGAAGTTAATGGCGATTATGGATAAAATTGCCGGAATTGCTGCCGCTCGATATGCGTGCACTTCGGTAGTAACTGCCTCTACCGAAGGAATTGTGTTTAAACGCCCGGTTCGGGTTGGGGACCGCATTCAAACCATTGCCCGGGTGGTTTATGTGGGCAACACTTCTATGGTGATTAAGGTAGATGTGTTTGCTGAGAATCCCATTGAGGGCACCCGGGTACATTTCACCACCGCACGCTTTAATTTTGTGGCATTGGATAAGGATGATAAACCCACCCCGGTGCCCCCATTGTTAATCGAAACCGAAGAAGAACGGAAAGAGTATTCCCTGGCAGAATTTGTAAAACAGCAAGCGCTGGAACGGAAAAAGAAGATTCAGGAGATTAAGTAACGTGAGTTCGAGGTAATTTGAAACAGCACACAGATAACGCTGATTTGCACGGATGATTGGTCCTAATTTTAAAAAAATCTGCGAAAATCCAAGTCATCCGTGTCATCCGCATTCCATTGTCTTATGTCTAATTAACATTGGATAAGACTCTCTCTTCCCGAATTATTCAGATTCCTGGAGGATGTCGCCTTAGAAAGCGCTTACTTTTAAGCTATTCGTAAAGAGCACCCGGCATTGTTCCAGCGTTACCCTTTAAACGTCTTGAGTAATTTCCTCGTGTTATGGTCATAAATCTTAATGACCACCCCGCCCCGTATAAAAATATCACATGACTTGTGACCTCCGCTATAGATAGTGATACTTTCCGGCTTCTTCTGTTTGTAATTCACATCCGCGTCCACCCCTTCACTTTTTTCTTTCTCACCCCAGGCATAAATAACTTCTACATCAACATTTTTAAATTGATGTTTTGCTTTTTTTCCGGCGTCATTATGAGTGGTATCCGATGACTGGGCGAAGGTAAAAGCGCTGATGATTAATATCAAGACGATCGTTAAAATAGGCAGGAAATGCTTTTGCATGGCATCACCTCATTGTTAAATTTCAAATTATTATACGATCGAATCTCCTGCCTTATCCGTTTTTTTTTGTTTCCCAGGAAGTTGAGAAAAGTTATTGATTTTTCCGGAGCTCTCTTATCGGATGAACGGCACAGCAATCCCCAGTCCGGCTCGAACGAATACCCCGGTAAAATCAAAGGAAGATGTGGTGACGGCACTGTGTCTTTCGGGATTCTCCAGGGTGGTCACGGAGCCGTCCAATTGTCCCATGCTGCCATACATCAATCCTCCTTCGCCCCAGATATAGAGAAATTTAGCCAGACGGTAATTCCCTCCAAAGCTGAGCGTTCCGGAAAGGGAGTTGCCGGAAAAATCGCCCCGGCTGTTCAAAGGAAGTGCCATATAAGTTGTCTGAGTGACCGAATGGGCATTAGCGATAATCAACCCCACCCCAATACCCACGTAGGTGTTAAACCGACGCCATGAATTGTAGTTGAAATAGTAGAGCAGGTTCGCTATCACATCATATAATTCCACTCCCCGGGAATAATTTAAAAATGCATCCGGTTCAACCCGGCTAATGTACAGCGTAGAGACTTCTTCCTGGAAGTAAGAAAAATTAATATTCAGGAAATAGTTTTCGTTGAGATGATATTCAATTTGCCCCCCAAATGTCCGATTGCCATTAATGTTCCCGGGAGAAGGAATCTGTTCACCAAAAATATCCTCGAATGTTCGGATGTCATTCTTAATTTTATTGTTTACGTCGTTCATCCGGGGAAAGAAGAACCCATAAAATGGTTTTATCGTAGCGCCGTTCTGGCTATATCCAATTGCCAGGAATATGAGCAGCATCCCAATTGTCCAACGTAGATGATTTACCATCATGATGAACACCTCTCACAAAATTGTTTTTCCAAGGGCGCTCTCAATTAAATGAAGCGCCAATTCTGCCGTATGATTGCGCCTGTCCAGGATGGGATTGACTTCTACCATATCCATACTGAGGAGGGCATTACTCTGGGCTGCTTTTTCACAGAGCAGGTGGGCTTCCCGGTAGGTTAGTCCACCGTTTACCGGGGTGCCCACCCCCGGGGCTTCCCGGGGGTCTAAAGCATCGATATCAAACGAAAGATGAAAACCGCCAGTACCGTTGGAGGCGCGTTTCAATGCCTCATCCATGCAGACCCCGATTCCTGTTTCATCAATCTCTGACATGGTAAACACCCGGACGCCGGTTTTACGAACAATGGATTTCTCTTCGCTATCCACATCCCGGGCTGCCAGGATGGTTACATGTTCCGGTGCCACTGAGGGGCTGTTGCCGTTCAGCCCGATCAGGGTGGGATCCCCGTGCCCGAGCAGCACCGACAAGGGCATGCCGTGGATGTTTCCGCTGGGAGAAGTCTCCGGGGTGTTCATGTCCGCATGTGCATCTACCCAGATTAACCCGATATCTTTGCCCCGGGAACGAAAATAAGCTGCCACACCGGATACCGATCCGATGGCAATACTGTGATCGCCTCCCAGAATCAGGGGAAACCATCCCGACTCCAATGCTGCATTTACCTGTTGATGAATTTGTTGACAAACGCTGCGAACTTCCTCTAAAAATTTCAATCTTGTATCGCCCGGCTGGCATATTTCCCGTTCATGGGCATAAATCGCACCCATCTCATGAAGCGGCATCTGAAGACGCTTCAGGCGATCCCCCAGACCGGCAATCCGGATGGCAGAAGGACCCATGTCCACTCCCCGCCGCCCGGCGCCTAAATCCATGTATGCCGAAATCAATGCGATTTCCCTGGTGCTGAAATCATCTGACATTTTCCATCTCCACAATTTACGAAGTACAGCTACCCGAAATTAAAAGTCTGTTATGTTGGATACATTCAGCATAAAACGAAACGGAATTGATGAACAGGCTCCATCGTTGCTCTTTTAACTTCCCAATGCTTCCGATATTCCCCGGGGATAGCATATTACACAAAAAATGGGTATATTCAAGTTAAATGTCACTTTGAATCAAATTTTTTAAAGACCGGGGTATTTACACAGCCATGGCATAAGCTATCGATTCGAAACGGGAAATGCCGGGAGCGGCTTTAAAAAGTAAACACTTGAGGAGCCGAATCTCAAATTAAATTTTCCGGATAGAATTAACCGTAAAGTTGTTACCCGGAATCATTTTTAACCGAAGGAGAAGAGAAATGACAAACCAAAGTGAAGTTCCGCAGGAATCCCCAACCACCTCACCGCTTCAAATGAGTGAAAGTGATGAACGGATGTGGGCAATGCTGAGCCACCTTTCCGCTCTGGCAGGGTATTTTATTCCGCTTGGCAACATCATCGGTCCTCTGGTCATCTGGTTATTGAAAAAAGACCAATCGGAATTGGTGGATGCCAACGGTAAGGAATCGCTGAATTTCCAGATCAGTATCACCATCTATGCTATTGTGGCAACGATATTGGTCTTTGTGATCATTGGAATTCCACTTTTGATAGCCCTGGTCATTTTTGATGTCATCATGATCATCGTTGCTTCGGTGAAAGCCAATGAGAGAAATGTCTATCATTATCCGTTGTCCATTCGGCTGGTAAACTAATGCGGTTCCTCAGATGGTTCCTGCCGCATTAGATGTGGTCAATAGCCGCCGCGATGGTAATGAGGCAGTTCGCCAGGAAGAATGGGTCCCCGGTGAAAAGCAAAAAAGCCTGCTTCATAATCATGCAGGCTTTTTTGGAGTTATGAAATGAAAGGGGATGGCACCTCAGGGCACAACCGTTATCGGAATGAATGAAGTGGTTAAATTGTTGGAAGTATCGTAGGCTTTAATGTAAATGGTATGGGTCAGCCCGTTGCCATAGGGCGTCAGGTCCCAATGATATTGGAATGGTGCAGCGTTATCCGTATCCTGGAACACACCATCGATGAAGAAATCCACATGGTCTGCTGCCACGTTGTCGATCACATCGACGATGATATCAATTGCCCCTACCGAACTGGCTGACAGGGTTGTGCCGGCGGGTGGGTATAGAATCAAGACCGAAGGCGGGGTCACATCGGCAATCACACCTGATGCTACTGTCACGCCGATTACCGGGGAGACGGCGTTAAATCCGCCCAAATCAAATGCCCGGGCAAAAATCGTATGGAAGGAACCGTTAATCGAGTCGGTTACATCCCATTGAAAGCGATAAGGTTCGCTGGTGTCGGTAAACTTGTGAAATCCATCGATGAAAAATTGCACGCTATCGACCCCGGTGTTATCATTTGCCTGGATAACAATGTTTACCTTGCCCCGCACCACCTGGTTAGGCGCCGGATTCTGGATGGAGAGGGTGGGAGGGATGGTGTCACCGGCGACGGTGCGGGGAACTCGTACCGAAATTACCGGTGCAACACCGAAGTTATCATCCTTGTCTTTGGCAAACGCAGCAATGTAATGATTTTGATTGTCGGCGAATGGCGCTGTATTCCAGTTAAAGGTGGCAAAGTTACTCTCAGTGGAAAACTCTTCTACCCCGTCTATAAAAATTTTAATCTCCTTGACTGCCCGATCATCCGACGCCACGGCAATGACATTCACCGTTCCGGTTACAATCGAACCCGGTGCCGGGTTCACAATCCCAATCACCGGGGGAACATTATCCGCAATTCCCAGACAACCGTTTACGATTATCATCAACAGAATGGAAAATAATAGCAAGAGACCAGTAATAATTCCACGATGTTTCATCAAAGAAGCTCCTATCGGTTTACATTTTCAGTTGGGTGTATGACAAATTGCACAAACGTAAGCCGTTGAAACGGTTTCTAAAGATTACCGAAATGTGCAATTTGTCATGCACCCTTTTCAGTTATTAATAAGTCACTAAAGAAAAATGATTTATGAATTGATATTGTGATAAGTATCATAAACAATATCGAGTAAATCTTTTTTTTACGAACGACCGGAAGCCTTTCTTATCGAGTAACAATTTAGCGCTTTGAAAAAAAACGATGGTGTTGGCGAGAGGAATTTTCCCCCCATATTTTCCCCCCCTTTGTATAAACCGGGGACACGGGTAACAGGTTGTTCGGACACATCGGTAACACTTTTTGGTAAATTATGGCGTCAAGTTGATGACATTTTTCACAGACCTTAAGTGTTACATTATCGATAATTTTGTAAGGAATATAACATATTTACGATTCCGGCAATAATAATTTTTATTTTTCCGGGGTCCGAAAAGGCTTATTAGTTTCAGTGACCAATATTTTTCCTTGAATCACCCTCCTTTTTATTTTATTTTCCCAGTCAACTGAATTGATTAAAGGATGCATACATGAGAATTTTTAAAAACATCATCATTTTTTCAGGGGTATTATTGATCGTAAGTCTATGGGGATGCAGCGCCAGCAAACCGGTGACGGTCGTTAAAGAAAGTTCCGAAACCACCAAAAGAGATGAAACATTTGATCCGTTACTGCTTCAGGATGAAGACATTGTATTTCCTGAGGAATCCCCATTGCCGGAGAGCGGCGCAAGCGAAACACTTCCGGGAATTGGGTTACCGGGTCCGGAAAAAGAAATCAACCGCCAGGTAGATGGATTCCGGGTGCAGGTATACGCCACGAAAGACATCGAGCGTGCTACTCTGGAGAAAAAACAGGCGGAATTTCAATTTTTGGAAGACAGCGTTGCCGTTTATATCGAGTTTGATTCCCCGATGTACAAAGTACGGGTCGGCGATTTCGTCAATCGAGATGATGCGGTGCGATTCAAACAAATCGCCAGAGCCAAAGGGTATCGTGAGGCATGGATAGTAAAAACGAAGGTCAATACCCATCCGACCCTTCCCAAAATTACCGATGTGAATCTAAATGATCTCCAACAATGAGCAACCCCTGATGCTATTTTATTCATAATGGATAAATTTCGATAACGAATGGAATAAGCGGAGGCTTTATGGCAGGACATTCCAAATGGGCGAATATACGATTTCGCAAAGAGCGACAGGATGCCAAGCGTGGGAAAATCTTCACCAAGTTGATCAAAGAGTTGACCATTGCCGCTCGTACCGGCGGTGGAGACCCGGAAGCCAATCCCCGCTTACGAAGTGCTATTCAGGCAGCCAAAGCCGCCAATATGCCCATGAAAAATATTGAGAATGCTATCAAAAAAGGAACCGGAGAGCTGCCCGGCGTTACTCTGGAAGAAGTGGTTTACGAGGGATATGGGCCCGGGGGCGTTGCCCTGTATATTGTCTGCACCACGGATAATCGGAATCGCACCGTAAGTGAAGTTCGCCACCTGTTAAGTAAATATGGGGGCAACCTCGGGGAAAGCGGCTGTGTCAGTTGGATGTTCGATCGCAAAGGATTGATTCGGGTCGGTACGGAAAACTATAATGAAGAAGATTTGGTATTGCAGGCAATAGATGCCGGTGCAGAAGACATTCAGACCGAAGATGAATACTATGAAATTTATACCGCCCCGGAAGAATTGGAACTTGTTCGCAGTAAATTGGAAGAAGCCGGGATACTCATCGAATCTGCTGAAATTACTTATCTTCCCCAAAATACTGTTCCTTTGGAGGGGAAAACTGCAGAACAGATGATAAAGTTGATGGACGCTCTGGAAGACAACGACGATGTACAAAATGTTTACGCCAATTTTGATATTGATGAAAAAGTGATGGAATCGCTGGAGAATGAGTAAGCGGAATTAGGCTATACCAGTTAAATTTGAGCAAAGGTGTATATGAGTAAAATCGTTACCGAAGAATGGGAGAAAATGGAGAATAGACAATTGAGAGACCCGATTCCTCAAGCGCTATTCATCCTTTTTGCTCATGTGACACCCATAGACCCTACACCAGGAAAATCGATTGAGAATATTAGGAATTGATCCGGGGTTAAGTGCTACCGGGTACGGCGTAATTGAAGTTATCAACCGCAGAGTTCAATGTATTGATTTCGGAGCGATACGAAACCGTCTTGCCAAGAAGGAAATTGCCGAGAAGCTCTTTTTGATTTATAGTGGCATTATGGATGTTATTGAAAGATTTGAACCTCAATATTGTGCCATTGAGGACATTTTTTACCATGAAAATGTAAACACAGCCATTGTGATGGGCCATGCACGCGGGGTTGCCATGTTAGCCGCCCGGCAAAAAGGCTTGGAAATCTATGAATACGCTGCCCGGGAAGTGAAGATGTCCATTGCCGGTTCCGGGGCAGCATCGAAACATCAGGTTCAGGCAATGGTGAAAAATTTATTGTCCCTTCCGGAAATTCCCAAACCCCAGGATGCTGCCGATGCCCTGGCGATTGCGTTGTGCCACTATCATCGGATGAAATACCGACAACTAACCAGTACATCGAGATAAATGAGATGATCGAATTAATTTCCGGTAAAATTATTGAAAAAAATCCAACTTTTTGTGTAGTGGAAAATAACGGGGTGGGCATCGGGGTGTACATCTCATTAAATACCTTTCAATCGCTGGAAAATGTCTCTTCCCGGGAACCTGTGAAGCTTCATACTTATTTGCACGTTCGGGAAGATGTGCTCCAGTTATACGGTTTTGCGAACATTGCGGAAAAGAAGATGTTTCAGATGCTAATTTCCATCTCGGGAGTGGGTCCTCGATTAGCGCTGGCGGTCTTATCCGGCAGCACCCCGCCAGAGCTGGAAGCCGCTATTGCCCGGGAAGATGTGGAGATGCTGACGCGCATTCCCGGTGTTGGAAAGAAAACTGCCCAGCGGTTAATTTTGGAATTGAAAGAAAAAATCCACCAGCAAACCCGGATGAAAGACCTGGCAGCAGGAGTGCCGGTACCGCCATCTCAGCAAGGGAAAGTGAATGAAGCCCTTCTTGCGTTGATGGCATTAGGTTATAAACAGCCGGAAGCCCGGAAAGCGATTGACCGGGTGGTAAAGCAGTCTGGAGCAGATATCTCCCTGGAAGAAATGGTACGGCTGGCGTTAAAAAATGTATAATGGGGTTGAAATCAAAAAACTTGAAAGATGATGAAAGACTCTCCGGATAAACATCGTGATGCGATTGACCCGTTTCCCCATGGAGATGATCGCGCGTTTGAGGCAACGTTGCGCCCCACCGCCTTTGATGAGTTCGTCGGGCAGGGAAAGGTGGTAGAAAATCTGAAAATTTTTATCGAAGCGGCGCGACAGCGTTCCGAAGCGCTGGATCATGTGCTGCTCTATGGCCCTCCCGGTCTGGGGAAAACCACTCTGGCGCACATCATCGCAACCGAATTAGGGGTAGATATTAAAACCACCTCCGGCCCGGTATTGGATAAAGCCGGTGACCTTGCCGGCATTTTGACCAATCTTCAGGAAAAGGAAGTATTGTTCATCGATGAAATCCATCGCCTGAATAATGTGGTGGAGGAATACCTCTATTCGGCGATGGAGGATTATCGGCTGGATATTATGATTGACCGGGGCGCCAATGCCCGGAGCATTCAAATAAAACTGCCGCGGTTTACCCTGGTGGGGGCAACTACCCGCGCCGGATTGCTGACCGCCCCCATGCGGGCTCGCTTTGGGGTGGTTTTGCGCCTCGATTATTACAGCGCAGAAGACCTGTTCCACGTTTTAATGCGTTCTGCCAAACTTTTGGATGTAAAGGTTGACGAAGAAGGCGCCCGGGAAATTGCCCGCCGTTCCCGGGGGACACCCCGGGTGGTGAATCGGCTGTTGCGCCGCACTCGCGATTATGCCCAGGTAAAGGCAGACGGCGTGATTACCCGGGAGGTGGCTGATCAGGCACTCCAGATGCTGGAAGTGGATGAATTGGGATTGGATGAAATGGATAAACGCATCATCCAAACCATCATCGAAAAATATAACGGGGGTCCGGTCGGGATTAACACCATCGCCGTGGCAGTGGGTGAAGAAAGCGACACCATTGAAGAAATATACGAACCGTTTTTGATACAGGAAGGATTTATTAAACGCACCCCGCGTGGTCGGGTTGCCACACCGATTGCTTACGAACACTTTAACTATAAGCCGAGGAAACATGGATACCAGCAGGAACTTTTTTGAAGAGGAAAATGTTCGATACCGTCTTAACGATTTCAATTATCAACTTCCCGAGAAATTGATTGCCCAATACCCGTTAGAGGAGCGCGATCAAAGCCGGTTAATGATACTGAACCGGTCAACCCGGGAAATTCAACATCGGATTTTTAAAGATGTCGTGGAGTTTCTTAATCCTGGTGATTGCCTGGTGATTAATAACACCCGGGTATTTCCGGCACGGTTGATTGGTACCAAAGATAAAACCGGCGCCCGGGTTGAAGTGTTCCTGTTGCGGAACCTGGAAAATGGTATCTGGGAGGTAATGGTAAAACCGGCACGTAAAGTCCGGCTGGGGAATAAAATCCTTTTCAATGAATCGTTCTATTGTGACATCATTGATAACACCATTTCCGGTGGAAGAATTATTGAAGTGCATTGCAATGGCGATTTTTACGAGCAGTTGGATAAAGTTGGTAAGACGCCCCTCCCGCCTTATATTAAAAGAGATGCGGAAGATATCGACAAGGAATATTATCAAACTGTTTATGCGGAAGCCGTGGGGGCGGTGGCAGCCCCCACGGCCGGTCTTCATTTTACCGAATCGTTACTTCAACAATTGCGAGAAAAGGAAGTTCACATCGTACCGGTTACTTTACATGTGGGATTGGGCACTTTCCGCCCGGTCCAGGTGGATGATATCTCCCGGCATCAAATGCATTCCGAATATTACAATGTGAGTGAATCCTCTGCCGAAATCATTAATCGCACCCGTCAGAAGGGGAATGCGGTCGTTGCCGTGGGGACAACCAGTGTGCGGGTGCTGGAAACCGTTGCCGATCGAAACGGCTTAATCCGTGCCGGGCAGGGGTGGACCGATAAATTTATTTATCCACCTTATCAATTCAGGATCGTGGACCATTTTATCACCAATTTCCACCTGCCCCAATCTACCCTGCTAATGCTTACCAGCGCCTTTGCAGGATACGAATTTCTCATGTCTGCCTATAAAATTGCCGTCAAAGAGAAATATCGTTTTTTTAGCTACGGCGACAGCATGTTGATTCTATAAAGTGGCGGTCGTTTGGGACAATATTTACTGAGTGGTGCATTTTCAAAACAAAAAGGAGTTTGATGCAATGAGTGATTCTACCCGACGCTCTGTAAGGGATGAGGTTGAAATTATTGGCGAATTGCCGGAAGAGATACGCAGCCGGGTGCTGACACCGGAAGCGGTGCGCTTTTTAACCCGTTTACACCGTGAATTTAACACCCGTCGCCTGGAACTACTACAACTTCGCAGCGAACGCCAAAAAGAATTTGATTCGGGAGTGCTCCCGGATTTTCTACCGGAAACAAAAAAGATTCGCGAAGATGATAGCTGGCGGATTGCCGGGGTACCGGCTGACCTGGAACGGCGCCATGTGGAGATAACAGGACCCACCGATCGAAAAATGATGATCAATGCTCTCAATTCCGGTGCCGATGTATTTATGGCGGATTTTGAAGATGCCAATTCCCCTACCTGGAGTAATATGACCTGGGGGCATATCAACTTGCAGGATGCCATTGACAAAACCATCGAATTTACCAGCCCCGAAGGGAAAGAATACCGGCTAAATGACAAAATCGCTGTGTTAATGGTACGTCCCCGCGGGTGGCACCTTTCGGATAAACATTTTCTGGTGGATGGGCAGAACCTCTCCGGTTCCTTAATGGATTTCGGTCTTTATTTCTTTCATAATGCCCGTAAGCTGCTGGATAATGGCAGCGGACCTTATTTTTACCTGCCCAAACTGGAAAGTCACCTGGAAGCCCGCTTATGGAATGATGTGTTTAACATGGCGCAGGATGAATTGGGGATTCCCCGCGGCACCATAAAAGTGACAGTGCTGATCGAAAATATTCTGGCGGCTTTTGAGATGGAAGAAATCCTCTATGAACTGAAAGACCACATTGTGGGTTTAAATGCCGGGCGTTGGGATTATATTTTCAGCGTGATCAAAAAATTTCGCAATCAGCCGGATTTCCTCCTCCCCGACCGGGCTCAAATTACCATGACGGTGCCTTTTATGAGAGCCTATACGGAACTGTTGGTCAAAACCTGTCATCGCCGGGGTGCCCATGCCATTGGCGGGATGGCAGCTTTTATTCCCAGCCGCCGGGATGAAGAGGTGAATCGGGTAGCCCTGGCAAAGGTCAAAGAGGATAAAATACGGGAATCCGGCGATGGTTTTGACGGTACCTGGGTTGCCCATCCCGATTTAGTGCCCCATGTCAAGGAGATTTTCGACGGCATCCTGGGGGATAAACCCCACCAAAAAGAGCGGATGCGGGAGGATGTGCAGGTGAGCGCCTCGGACCTGGTAAATTTTAACATCCCGGGAGGCAACATTACCGAGCACGGATTTCGATTAAATATGAATGTCGGGTTGTTGTATATCGAATCGTGGTTGCAAGGGGTCGGGGCGGCGGCGATCTATAATTTAATGGAAGATACCGCCACTGCGGAAATCTCCCGGGCCCAAATCTGGCAATGGATCCACCATCCTTCCGCCGCCCTGGACGACGGCAGGAAAGTGAGTGTCGAACTTTATAAATCGATGCTACCGGACGAACTTGAAAAAATTAAAAAGCTGTTTGGTGATGAATTGTTCTCCCAACGGAAATTTGACCTGGCAAGCCGGATTATGGAAGACTTGTGCTGCAATGAGGAATTTACTGAGTTTTTAACCCTCAAAGCCTACAATTACCTGGAGTGAGAACACATTCCGGAAATTCGTAATTTAATGTTCCCTTCGCCTGCCATGAGTACCATTATGGTGCGATGGCATTGCCCCTATATAGTTGCTTCAGAACATCATTCCGCTATGGTGGAATGACAATCCTCTACAATTCTTTAGGGGCTCCAGGGCTCATTCTGTGAAACCCTTTCTCGGTCTTTGTGCGTTACATCAATTCAATAATACCCATCGGGAGCTTTACTAAAAAGGGGATTCACGGCTTTTCTATATAACGCCTACGATCACCGGCATGGATAAAACTTACCACGTCCGTAAACGATTCATGCCGATTTGCTATTTTTGAAGCAATGCTCATTTAATACCAAGGAGGATTTCTATGAAATTTCATCCCAATTCGGAATTTACCCAGAACGCTTATGTGAAGTCATTGGAGCAGTACCAGGAAATGTACCGGCGGTCCGTAGAAGACCCGGAAGGCTTCTGGAGTGAAGTTGCGGAACGGTTACACTGGTTTAAAAAGTGGGAAAAAGTACGGGAATTTGATTTTGTAAAGGCTAACATCGCCTGGTTCCAGGGAGGGAAACTCAATGTGAGCTATAATTGCCTGGATCGTCATGTTGCATCCGGTCATGGCGACCAGACCGCTATCATCTGGGAAGGGAATGACCCCGGTGAATCAAAAACCTTCACCTATGCCCAGATGCATACAGAAGTGCAAAAGTTTGCCAATGTATTAAAATCACAGGGGATAAAAAAAGGCGACCGGGTGTGCATCTATCTACAGATGATCCCGGAATTGGCGGTTGCCATGCTTGCCTGTTCCCGCATCGGCGCCATTCATTCCATCGTATTCGGCGCCTTCAGTGCCGATAGTTTGCGCGACCGCATCAACGATTCTGCCTGCAAACTCCTGATCACCCAGGATACCGCCATGCGAGGCGCCAAGAGCGATATTCCCATGAAAGCCAATGCCGATGTAGCGGTTGCCGGTGCGCCTTCCATTGAAAAGGTGATTGTGGTGAAACGAACCGGGCACGATGTGAACATGCAGTCGGGGCGCGACCTGTGGTGGCATGAGGAGATGGCAAGGGCGGATTCGGTCTGCCCGCCGGAGGAGATGGATGCCGAAGACCCGCTGTTTATCCTCTATACCTCCGGTTCCACCGGGAAACCCAAAGGAGTGCTCCATACCACTGGCGGCTACCTGGTGTATACCTCCTACAGCCATGAGTTGATATTCGATTACCACGAAGGGGATGTTTACTGGTGCACGGCGGATATCGGCTGGATTACCGGTCACTCCTACATTATCTATGGTCCCATGGCAAACCGGGCAATTACGGTGATGTATGAGGGGGTGCCCACCTACCCGGATTACGGTCGTTTCTGGGCGATAGTTGATAAACATAAAATCAATCAATTCTATACCGCTCCCACTGCCATCCGCGCCTTGATGAAGGAGGGCGATAAGTGGCCTCTCCAGCATGACCTCTCTTCGCTGAAGCTGCTGGGCACGGTTGGCGAGCCGATTAAAGAGCCGGAATGGATGTGGTATCACAAGGTAATCGGCAAGGAGAAGTGCCCGATAGTGGATACCTGGTGGCAGACGGAGACCGGTGGCATCTTAATTACCCCGCTGCCGGGAGCGACGCCCACCAAACCGGGTTCCGCCACGCTGCCTTTTTTTGGGGTGGAACCGGTTTTGCTGGATGAGAGCGGCAATGAATTAGAAGGTCCTGCGCAGGGGTATCTGGCAATCAAGGCGGCCTGGCCGGCCTTGATGCGCACCGTTTATGGCGACCACGAACGCTTTCGCCAGATATATTTTGACCGCTTTCCCGGCTATTACCTGACCGGTGACGGCGCCCGGCGGGATGAAGACGGTTACTACTGGATTACCGGTCGGATTGATGACGTGTTGAACGTTTCCGGTCATCGCATTGGCACCGCAGAGGTGGAAGGCGCCATCGGCAAAGCGGAAGGAGTAGCGGAAGCTGCGGTGGTGGGCTTTCCCCATGAGATTAAGGGACAGGGAATATATGCCTATGTAACGTTGATGAGCGGAGTGGAGCCCGGCGATGGGATTGTTCAGGGAATCAAAGAAGCGGTTCGCAAATACATTGGTCCCCATGCCGTGCCGGATAAGATTCAGTTCACCCCGGCACTTCCCAAAACCCGTTCCGGAAAGATCATGCGGCGGGTGCTGCGTAAAATTGCCGAAGGAGATGTGGAGCACATGGGCGACACTTCCACCCTGGCAGACCCCACCGTGGTGGATGCCCTGGTGGAAGGGAGACAATAATTGACAAATAAACCTGAGGCGTCGGAATGATTTCCGACGCCTTGTTTTTAGAGTGAGAGGGAAAAATGCGTATCTCAAAACATAATTCGGTTGCGGTGGTGGTGGATGTGCAGGAGCGGCTGTTTCCGCATATCCATGAACACCAGCAGTTGGAAAAAAACCTTATTACCTTAATCAGCGGTTTGAAGATACTGGATATTCCGCTAATTGTCACTCAGCAATACACCAAAGGATTGGGGAAAACCATCCCATCCGTGGCAAAAGCGTTGGGGAAGTATGACCCGCTGGAAAAATTAACCTTCAGTTGCTGTGCCGATCCGGATTTTATGGATACCTTATCAGACCTGGGTAAAAACCAGATTATTCTGATGGGAATCGAAACCCACGTTTGCGTCTTGCAGACCGCTATCGACTTACTGCAACGTGGATATCAACCGGTGATTATCGAAGATTGCGTCTCTTCCCGGAAGTTGAATGATAAGCAAGTTGCCATTGAACGGATGCGACACCACGGAATGATTATTTCCACCTATGAATCCATTTTGTTGGAACTGTGCCTGGTGGCGGGTACTGAACAATTCAAAGCCATTTCCACTTTGATTAAGTGATGGAAATTTTGGTTTTGAAAAAAGTGTTCAAAATCAACCCCCGGCAGCGCTGATTGTTGCATTATTCATAAGCGGTCAGTCATAATTGATTTGCCTGTTTTTGGGAAGGCAAGAAATGATTTTTATCCCACTTTTCACATGGAGGTGACCTGTGTTGGGCTATGTATATTTGATATTTTCCTTCGTGTTAACCATTTCATCATTTTATATGGTTCAGCATCGTCATACCACCCTGGTGCGCGCCACGGGAATGGTGCTGGCGTACATTGCCGCTGCCATCGCCCTTAAAGCGTATTACCTGTTGATTGGATAATTGAAAAATCAGATCGATTTCGGTCCAGACCGTTATTCCTCTGGCGTAGCGTTTTTTATTCGTTAGAAATTTATTCAGGCTTCGTAAAAGAGGGTTCCACCGGCTCCACTACTGAATAGTCTCTTTCCCAGCCCTCGTATTCAAGAGTTAATGATTCGATAGCAATATCCTGACTGTTGGCATCAAGGTCTTGTAGAGCACTGTACCTGGATGGCCAGCATCGATACACCATAAAAGCCATCATCACCTGCCCGGCTTCATTCAGCAATTCGATAACAATATCCTTTCGAAAATCTTTCAACGATACTTCCCTCCCTGATCCGCTTCCGAGACTCTATACTTTATTAGCCCATCTTTCAAATTCCTTGTCTGCCGTGCGGGGTCTTGATATGACGATCGGTTCGTAGCTTGTTATCCCGGGAGATCTGTATTGAATACTGGGGTCTCCACCGTTTCGGAGGGGAATAACCTCGGTTTTTCGTCTCAATTCACTTACTTTTGTGATCCCCGGTATTATGCGACCGTCCCACTTAACACGAAATACGATCTTCATGTCATGAGTGGTTTCATCTGCCATAGCCGACTTGACTTGAGCGAGAAATTTTATCCTGGATTCAGTCAGGAAAAAATATCCAACGATTTAATGGATGCCCTGGAATTTCTCCGGGATTAACACTTTTTCTATCCTCAATTGCACTGCCTGTCTTTTTTCCGTAAAATTGGTTCCGTTGTAATCATAACCGAGGTCATTCATGCACGAACCGGAAGTCACCTTAGCATTAGCCCGGCAGCACGGGCTCACTGAGGAAGAATTTGAGCGTATCAAAGAAATTCTGGGTAGGGTACCCAATTATACCGAATTAGGCATTTACTCCGTGATGTGGAGCGAGCACTGTTCCTACAAAAACTCCATTGCCGAGTTGAAAAAATTACCCCGTTCCGGAGGCAGACTGTTGGTGGGCGCCGGGGAGGAAAATGCCGGTCTGGTAGATATCGGCGACGGACTGGCAGTCTGTTTTAAAATCGAGAGTCACAACCATCCTTCAGCGGTGGAGCCCTACCAGGGGGCAGCCACCGGGGTAGGGGGGATTATGCGGGATATCTTCACCATGGGTGCTCGCCCTATCGCCGCGCTGAATTCGCTGCGATTCGGGAAATTGGATAAATCCCGCAACCGCTACCTGTTCGACGGTGTGGTGCGCGGGATTGCCGATTATGGTAACTGCCTGGGGGTGCCCACGATTGCCGGGGAGGTGTATTTTGAGGACTGCTACGACGGTAACCCCCTGGTGAATGCCATGACCGTGGGGATTGTGCGCCATGAACAAACTGCTTCGGCAATTGCCAGGGGCGCCGGCAACCCGGTATTCATCATCGGTTCCCGTACCGGGAGGGATGGCATTCACGGCGCCACCTTTGCCTCTGAAGAGCTTGGAGAGGATTCGGAAGAAAAACGCCCCAATGTGCAGGTGGGCGATCCTTTCACCGAAAAATTACTGCTGGAAGCCACCCTGGAGATGATTGCCGAGGGGATTCTGGTGGGCATTCAGGATATGGGCGCTGCCGGCATTACTTGCAGCACCACGGAAATGAGCGCCAAGGGGGACAGCGGCATGATAATCGATTTAGATAAAGTGCCGGTGCGGGAAGACGGGATGAGCGCTTACGAGATTTTGCTCTCCGAATCCCAGGAACGGATGTTGGCAGTGGCGAAAAAAGGAGCTGAAGACCGGATGTACGCTATCTGCGATAAATGGGATTTGCTGTGCTCCCAGATCGGCGAGGTGACGGATGAACCGGTCTTAAAAGTGTTTTATCAAGGGGAATCCGTGGCCGAATTGCCGCCGGAGACTTGTGTGCTGGGCGGGGGAGCGCCGGTGTATTACCGGGAGTACCGGCGCCCGGCTTACCTGGATGAAGTACAGCAGTATGATTTTCAGCAGCTACCACCGGTCACCGACCTGCGGGCTGCGTTTCTCAAGGTTTTTTCATCCCGGAACATCATCTCCCGGCGCTGGGTGTATGAGCAGTACGACACCCAGGTGCAAACCAACACGGCAGTTTTACCGGGCGGTGATGCCGCGGTAGTGCGGATTAAAAGCACCCGAAAAGCACTGGCAGTGACCACCGATGGCAACGGCAGATATGTGTATCTGAACCCGCGCCGGGGGGCACAAATCGCCGTGGCGGAAGCCGCGCGCAATGTGGTGGCAACCGGCGCCCAGCCCCTGGCGATTACCAATTGCCTGAACTTCGGCAATCCCTACAAACCGGAGATGTTTTACCTGTTCCGGGAAGCCGTGGCAGGGATGGGAGACGCCTGCCGGGTGTTCGACACCCCGGTGACCGGCGGAAACGTCAGTTTTTATAACGAAAGCCCGGAGAGCGTGGTGTATCCCACCCCCACCATCGGTATGGTGGGATTGGTTGAAGACATTTCCCATCTCACTACCGCATTCTTTAAGAATGAAGGGGATCTGATTTATCTGGTAGGGGAAACCAAACCGGATATCGGTGGGAGTGAGTTTTTGAAAGAAGTTTACGGTAAGGTCACCGGGGATTCCCCGGTGCTGGATCTGGAACTGGAGCATCGCACTCAACAGACGGTATTGGAAGCCATCCGCCGCGGGTGGGTGAACTCTGCTCATGACCTTTCCGACGGTGGTCTGGCGGTCGCCCTGGCGGAATGCTGCATCATGAATGCGGAGAAGCCCATCGGAGCGCAGGTTCAGATTGCTCCCGGAAAGTTGCGCCCGGAGTGGTTTCTGTTCAGCGAAAGTCAATCGCGGTTTTTGCTGTCGGTGGTGCCGGAACATCGGGAAGACATCGAATCGTTTTTTTGGAAACGAGACATTCCTATCATTCCCCTCGGTCAGGTTGGCGGCTCAACTCTGAACATTAAGGAAGTTTTCCACATCCCTGTTGCGGAGTTATCGGAAATTTATTTTCAGGAATTGGAGAAAGTGATGGAATGAGGGAGGAGGGGCTTGGTAAATGGAGTGTGGTCGATTGGGGACGTAGAAAGTCCAGAACCAGCGCTTCTTCTTTTGCCCGCTCCCTCAGATACTCTTTTTTTAATCGAGAAAATCATATTCATCCTGTCTGAAAAACTCGCTTTATGGCGTGAAATGAAAGGAGCGTACCACTACCGCTGCTTCCTGTTGGGGAGGCTGCCCCTGGAGCAACCACAAGTTAAAACGCATCCGTTCGTTTCCGGGCGGTGGGATATCCGCGCCCTGGTAGGGCCATGAATTAATGAGCGTGTTTTGAGTGGGGGCATCGGCGAATCCTTCCCAACTGGCAAAGAAAATCGAATCGGCATGCCAGGTAAAGCGATGCGTGGATGTCGCTGTTGCCGGCATGGTGAAGCGGCATAGATTGCCGGGCGTTTGAAACGGTTGCACCACGTATTGGGAATTATCCGGTGCAGCAAGTCCCCGGGAAAATTCGATGTCAATTTCCCGATCCACTGACTCATAGACAAATCCGGCAAAGACCACCGGTTCTACCAGGGAATCCACCCGGCTTACCAGTTGAAAGGTGTATTCTCCATAGCCGAGCGACGTCAGAAGCACTACCTCGGCGCAGAACCATTTCCCATCCCGCTGCCGGATGGCAAGATGCAGCCCGGCCGAATCCACCCAAACGGATTCACTGCTGTCGGAGAAATAATTCGGTCCCGGATCGAGTTTGATATCCGCCGTTTTCACCCGCCATTGATAGCCGCTGAACTCAATAATGCGGTCTGCGCTTTTCTCCGGCTTTTCATCCCAGGCAAGCACACCGGGGTCAGTCGCAGGATGCTCAAGCCGTATCGCCCCGGGTTGATAGGTGGTATCCACTAACAGCGCCGCGATACGCGTCCAGGGATGAGTCCAATTCTCCCAGTCCCCGTTGGATTGAATTTTCGTGAATGGGGCATCAATCAGCGGTTGAACATACCATTTATCCGTCTTTGCCCACAGCACCACCCTGGTGAGATTCACATCCACATTGTTCACCCTTCCCCTGATAACCCGGTTCCCCGGCTCATTGCTGGCATACGTGATGGTAATCTCGGGGGGTAAGCTCAAGTCCCCGATGATGTGATCGTTTCCTGTGCTGCCCAGCGGCTCATTCTGTTTCAGACACTGGAAAAGAAAAAACAGCAGCAGAAGCAATGTGGTAGTTTTGGGTTTCATAACGTACGGTCGAATTTTACACATTTACCCGGGAGAAAGCAAGGGGGGGCAGGGGGTTCTTTGCACATCGGCTGGAACGTATTAAAGGATTCTATAGCTGGCTGTATTGACAATCGTCTGTTTTCCGAAGGCTATCTAAATGAGATATTAGCTGAGGAGCTATTGCTCTATTTCTTCATGGATCGGCTGTCTCGTTTTCCCACCGCCCGAGCAATTAAGCTGCCTTTATCGATCAGCTTCCCCGGATTTGCTATAGGAAAGTTCGATGACCGATTCTCCGGGCATTCGTGTAGCGGGAGAACGCCTTAACCCGAAACGGTGTCATCTGCCTGAAATCAACCGACTGCGATAGTAGTTACCCTACCGCCTTTATTCAAAAACGTTTTAGATTCACCCACCCCTCATCCTTGTTTTACCCACCGCGCCGATGCGGCTGTTCACTTGCAGCTTGCGGTAGATATTGCTCTTCGCTGTCTTTTTTGACCCCTTTGGGGTTGAGAGGCTTCGGTTTTGCCGTGTGTGCTGTTATCGTATCCCTTTGTTGCCCCAACGGGGCTTAATATTATAGCCAGGGACAACGCCCTGGATAGATCTTTCCGAGAGTGATCGATGAAACCACAGGAAAGGACATCTCTGCTGATATATCTTGTGACATGATCTTTTTTCAACCCCGAGACATTGACGAAACAGGAACAACTTGATTTTTCAGGTAATATCCTTTACATTAACTCCGTTTTTAGAGTTTAAACCTGAGGAAAGTCGTTGCAGTATCAAGATTTCCCAAAACAGACCTTGATTCTATTGCTCCTGACCAGTTGGTTTTTATCCTGGACAGGAATGTTTCACACCCATCCCACATCGTTCATAAAAACTCTACATCAAGACGGTACTCATACGGAAAATATAACTAAGATAGATACATCCGAATTTCGTTTGTGCCTGGCATGCGTAATTGCTCGAACTGTCTTTTCACCTCCGCTCTTTTCGACCCTGCCGATGCATCAATTGAATGTCCAGTATTTAAACCCCCTTACGCCATCTTTTTTAACATATTTCTTAAGCTATCCAACCCCCAACCGCTCCCCTCCTTTCCTTTTAGATTGAAGTCTCTCATCATTCATCAAGTTAAGCAGAATTTAATTTTCCGTGCGCCAAAAGCGTTGTTGCCCGCTTGAGGGTGGAATGACAGCCTGTTGGCGTCATAAAATCCGGCGGTTAGAATTCGGGACACCAGGAAGTCCGATTCCTCCGAACGTGATTTACCGGTACGGAGAATATACTTGCTCGCCAGTTATCTTATAGAATTGTTCAAAGGGAAAGGAAACAGGAATGAAACAACCTTTAATTTTAATCATGGTCTCATTGTTATGGCTTGGAGGGAGCATGGGATTCGGGCAAACGACCCAGCCGGATACGGTAAAGCATCCCGGGATAGTAGATTCTACAGATAAAGCTCTGGAGGAGGAACTTGCCAAAGAATTGGGTGAGAGTAGCGATAGTTCCGATACCGTAATCCCCGTGATGCCTGTTCCGGTGACGGGCACTACTGTACGGCGAAGTACAGTCTTAAACCCGCAAATTAGTGTAGTAGGAACGTTCTTCGCATCTGGAACCGAAACAGGCGTGGTGGTCAAAAACAAGAATGTGGGACTTGCCGAAGCGGAGATCGCATTGCGTGCGTATGTTGATCCGTACAGTCGAGCGGATTTTTTTGTGGCATTCGGGCATGAAAGTGAAGATCCGTTTGAGGGACCCGATTCGGCTATTGCCGGAAGCGGAGAATTCACTACCGAGTTGGAAGAAGGGTATGTGACCACCCTGGCGCTGCCGTTCGGTTTGCAACTGAGAGGCGGTAAATTTCGCACGACTTTCGGGAAGATCAACCCTATTCATCCTCACGCCCTCAATTATCTGGATATCCCCAGAATGTATGTTAATTTTTTGGGGGGAGATGGTTTATCAGACGCCGGGCTGTCCCTTAGCTGGCTGGTACCCAATCCTTTCGGATTTTTTCAGGAATTGACCCTGGAAGCGCTTTCGGGTGCGGTAGAAGCTCCTTCTTTTAGTGGTGAGGGATTTGATTTGCTGTATTTGGGGCATTTGAAAAATTTCTTTGACTTAACGGAAAACAGTACTCTGGAAATCGGTCTCAGTGGAATTACCGGGAAGAATGATGGAGAAGGGCATCGAACCACCATAGGTGGGGCAGATGTTACCTACAAATGGAAACCCTTGCGTCGAAACCGCTACCGGAGTTTTGAATGGACTACCGAGGCATTGATTAGTCATCGCAATTCATTACATGGGACAATCAATAGTAAGGCATTATACAGTTTCCTGCGCTACCAGATAGCCAAACGCTGGTTTGTCGGGATTCGTTACGACTATTCCGAATTTCCGGAGTCCAGCCAGATGAATGAAAAAGCATATTCCGCCATTCTTAGTTTTTTTGCCACTGAATTTCAGAAATTGGAAGTTGAATACCAGTATGGGCAACCGGCTGAGCGTTCTTCATTTAACCGGGTGCTTCTGCGGGCAATTTTTGTGATTGGCGCTCATGGGGCGCATCAATATTAAAGAATCAAAGAGCATTCTCTACAACTGTGTGTTATCCAATGGATTAAAAGAATCAACTCCCCTAACAAGAGGAAGGAATGAAATCATGAAGAAATACCATAAAATGGCAGCATGGCTAAGTTTTTTGATGGTGATAATCATTTGGGGTGGTTTTGTTGAATCCCTTTATTCGGCAAAAAAATTGAAAGTTGTTACATCTTTAACCGATTTAGCATCGATTGCCCGGGAGATAGGGGGGGATTACGTGGATGCGTTCTCCATTGCCCGGGGATATCAAGACCCCCACTTTGTAGATGCCAAACCGAGCTTCATGATAAAACTGCAAAAAGCGGATATGTTTGTGCAAGTGGGGTTAGGATTGGAAATTGGCTGGGTGCCGCCGTTATTGGATGGTTCCCGCAATCCGGACATCCTCCCGGGCGGAAAAGGATATGTGGATGCTTCCCAGGGAATACCTTTGCTCAAAGTGCCAGTCGGCGATCCGGCAACCCTGCGCGCCCAGGGAGATATTCATGCTGCCGGCAACCCCCATTATTGGTTAGACCCGGCACGTGGAAAAATCATCGCCCGAAATATTTACAATGGGCTGGTTCGATTAATGCCGGAACATCAACAGGAATTTCGGGCAAACCTGGAAAAATTTAATGCGACAATCGATCGCAAGTTGCAGGAATGGCAGGAAAAAATGAAGCCCTACCGAGGTGCAAAGATTGTAGCATATCATGATAGTTGGCCCTATTTTGAAGAACGGTTTGGAGTTCACATTGTGACCTTTATTGAACCGAAACCCGGTATTCCACCTACGCCAAAACACCTGGTAAAAGTAATTAAAACCATGCGGCAAAATGATGCCCATGTAATTATCATCTCACCTTATTATAATAAGAAATCTTCCGAATTGGTAGCATCCAAAACCGACGGAATAGTGGTGGAGTTAGCCTCCTCTGTTGGGTCTTTCCCGGAAGTAAAAACATATTTTGATTTGTTTGACTACAACATTCACAAATTGATTGAAGCATTTCAAAAAGCTGGTTATCAACCCGTTTCAACAGGCGAATAAGGAGAGCGAACATGTTTGAAATGTTTAATTTATCATTTATGGTGATGGCATTTTGGGCAACCTTAATTATGGGATTGCTACTGAGTTATTTGGGAATTCATGTCATTGGTCGAGGAATAGTATTTGTTGACCTGGCGTTAGGGCAAATCTCTTCACTTGGGGTGGCATTCTCTCAGTTCACTCATATTGGTGAAGAATGGCTGCCAATTGTCTTCACTCTGGTCGGGGCGGTACTGCTTTCGTTGATTCATATCGAGGATAAACGGCTTCGTTTGGAAGCGATCATTGGAATTATTTACGTGGTGGCAGCTGCTACCACAGTGTTGGTAATTTCCAAAACTCCTCATGGAGAAGCGGATATTCAGGAAGTCCTTTTTGGTACTTTGTTAGCAACATCGAGTTCCGAATTGTTAAAATTGGGTATTGTCTTTTCTGTATTAGCAATTCTACATATAGCATTTTCCAAACACATTTTTCGAATTACCGAGTGCATGGAAGCTGGTGATATTGCCAATTTTGGTGTGAAAGAGCGCGCCTGGAATTTTTTCTTTTACCTGTCCATTGGCCTGGCGATTGTCTACGCGGTAAGAATCGGTGGGGTGATGCCGGTGTTTGCTTACCTGGTGGTACCGGCGGTGAGTGCGGTTCTGGTAGCGAGACGAACCTGGATTATTATTACAATTACACTTTTTAATTCTGTGATTGCCGGCTTCATTGGTCTCTGGTTTTCTTATACATTTGATTTCCCGGCAGGTCCCTCCATAGTGGCTATTTTTGGTGTGATTTGCCTGGGAGCAGCTATTATGCGCTATATTCAAAAGAAAACCGTTACCAATAACCAAACCTGAAAGCCACGTAGAAGCAGGCTCATTTTTCAGGGAGGAAAAATGAAAAAAATTGTTTGTGTGTATGGCGCCTCAAGTAATGCGGTGAAAACAAGTTTTTTTGAAACCGCTCATCAATTAGGGAAAGAAATTGCTCGCCGGAAGTATACCCTGGTGTTTGGGGGGGCTGAAGTTGGGTTGATGGGAGCAGTGGCCTCTTCAGCCCACAAACATGGGGCAAAAGTGGTTGGGATTGTTCCGGAAGTTATCCACAAGGCAGGTTTATCCTTCCAGGATGCTGATAAGTTAATCGTCACACCGGATATGTATCAACGCAAAAAATTAATGGCAAAACATTCTGACGGGTTTATTGTCCTTCCGGGGGGATTTGGTACGTTAGAAGAGGCGTTGGAAATCATTACCCGAAAGCAATTGGGGAACGAGAACAAACCCATCGTGTTTTTGAATATTGATCGATTTTATCATCCACTTATGGCACTTTTTGAATATTGGTACAAACAGCATATCCTTAAGGAAAGCAATCGGCATCTCTACCACTTCGCCAAGACCATTGATGAAGCTTTCGATTATATTGAACATTATAAACCCGGCATGATCGAGAAGAAATGGTTTTGATACGGATGGATAATAAAATTACTTAATTATAACCTAATCCCTTCGCGTATGTGCAAATAAAGTTTTGTAAATCACAAATTATTCTTTTGCACCCACCTCTTTCATTTTTTGTGTCGAATTTGCAACCGTTTCGATAAAAGGTTATATTTAACTCACAATAAATGTGGATGAGAGCGTCATGACTGACCAGCAACTGGAACGAACCATTCAGGAAATTTGGGAGATGTTTAAAGAGACCGATCGGAGGTTTAAAGAGACGGATCGAAAGTTTAAGGAGACGGAACGGTTTTTAAAGGAAAAATTCGCAAAGACGGATCAAAAGTTTAAGGAGACCGATCAGTTTTTAAAGGAAAAATTTGAGGAAACCGACCGGCTATTAGAGGAAAAATTCCGAAAGACGGATGAGAAGATTGCCGAGGTGACCACTGCCATCGGTGATTTGGGCGGCAAATGGGGACGGTTTGTGGAAGGATTGTTGGAACCGGCGGTAAAGCGTTTGTTCAGCGAACGGGGAATTCCTATAGAACGGGTGCATCGTCGTTCGGAGTCCACCCGGAATGGGGACCGGATGGAGATTGATATTCTGGCGATAAACGGTGGTTATGCGGTATTGATTGAAGCCAAGAGCACCCTGAAAGTTGAAGACGTAAACGAACACATTGAAAGATTGAAACGGTTCAAAGAATTTTTCCCGGAATATGCCGGTCACCGGGTGATTGGAGCGGTAGCGGGTATTGTGTTAGAGGAAGATGTTGACCGGTATGCCTATCGTCAGGGTTTGTTTGTGATAGGGCAGAGTGGTGAAACGGTGCAGATCCTCAATGACGAGAAGTTTCAACCGCGGGAATGGTGATTGAGCCTTCCGAACTACATTACTGTTGATTTTTCCGGCGGGGTGTTATTCCGGGCTGATAGCGTAATTGCTCCCGGCGAGTCACTTTCCGGAACTCTTCTTCAGAAATAACTACCGTATCTGTCATACTTTTAAAAACAAAAAATTGGTCATAATACGTGGTGTCCGATAGAATCAGGGTGTCGCTTTTCACCAACTGAAGCAAATCGTAGGTGGTTTCGGGTATTTTAGGGGGCGGAGGCGGCGGCTGCCAACGCAGTGAATCCTGGTTAAATCCCCACATCTCAAAAACCATTGCCGAAGAATCCCGCTCAAAATACATTTTTATTGGAATATCATGGTAATTCAAATTTAAGCGTTGCAGCAAGCCCGCTAAAATCCAATTCGATGCCTTATCCTTCTCCAAAGTTTCGAAAATGCTTGCATCACCAACCCGGGTAACACTTTGCACGTTACTGGTAAATTTCCATTGACTCATCACCTGCTGAGCCGTATCCGATGGGTAGAGAAAATAGGTCTTCTCCGACGGAAAACATTTTATCAAGTCATCTTCACCGAATCCGTTGCCGGTGGCATCAATAAATACGATTTGAGTTACGCTGTCTTCCGGAATCAGGTACGCATCCAGAAAAAAACGGATCAATTTCGGATTGCTTACCGTAGCAGTCGAAACCATTTCCTGGTCAACTACAACTTGCGTTTGTGCCAGAACACCCGGGAAACTCATTAACAACATTATAATTGTCCATAACACCGGTACTTTCCGATATAGAGGATGGTGAGAAAATTTAGTCATGGTCACTGCTCCGGGCAATATATTTGCGGTATTGTTTAAAATAGGCAATCGCTTCTTCGAATTTCCCCATCCGCTTTAAAGATTCTATCAGGATGCGCATAGCTTCGATGTGCTCCCGGGGGGAAAGTTGATCGGCAGATTGCAGGGCGGTTTTGGCAGCTTCCATAGCATGCCGGGGAGAATTTCGGGAAAGCCGGGCAACTTCCAGATAACTCTTTGCCCGTTGTTCCCAAGGAATTGAACATGACTGCCGGAAGTATGCCAGTGCCTGCCGCAGTTTTCGTTGTTTTAATGCCTTTAACCCCTGATTATGGCACATCGTCCCGTAACTTTTGTAATATTCCCGATACATGGTATCTTGTTGGGCTAAGCCGGTGCTGTCATCCAGATAATAATGAACAATCCGTTGCATTCGGTTTAGTGCCTGCTCGGGTTCTCCCAGGTGGGCATATTCCAATAGTGAGAGTCGCCAGTCAATTTCCCGTTTTGCTTTTTCAGACCGTAGGAGTTTATACAGTGCCCGAAACCCCCGGCTTGCCGCTTCATATTTCCCCTTTTCAATCAGGGTGAGCATGGAATCACGGTATTCCACTGCGTGAATATTTCCGTTATCCCAGTTTATCCAGTTGATGGCATCCCTTACCAGCGATTGGTCCTCAGGTTTTTTTGCCAGTGCCAGCGCTCGCTGGAAATCCGCTAATGCCCCTTCCGATTGATATCTTCGAATATTGGTCTCCCCCTGATAATAAACATATAAGAAAAGGCTGGTGGAATCCACCTGTTGAGCAATTGTCGAATCATTGATAGGAATCGTTTCCGGCACGTCAAATATTGCCGATTGCCTTAAGGTTACTTCAGCAGAATGAAAATCCTGATAAGCTTTATCCCATTGTTTCAGAGTAAAGTAAATTTGTCCCAATCTTCCGTAAACCCCATGTTGACTGCGGTCTAAACGCAGCAATCTTTCCAGGGTTGCAGCCGCCTTATAAAACTGTTGAGAACGCATTAACCTTTTGCCCTGCATCTGATAAACTCTTGCCAGCCAAAGGCGGCTGTTACGGTCGAAGGGGTTTAACTGCAGGGCTTTTTCAAAATAGTACTGGGCTGAATCCAACCGCATGGAAACTTGCTGTTCAACTTCAGCAGGGGACAGTAACGTGGAATTCCGGGCATCCCGAATTTCGAGCAATTGTCGGGCGCCTCGGTTAAAAGTCCTAATCGAACGCAATGAATCGCCTTTGCTAACCAGGAAACTATCTGCTGGAATTGTCAATAGTCGCCACAAGCTGTCGGATTCAGCTACTGCGGATTTCCCTTTCTGTCGGAGATGCAGGGCAGCTTCCTGTCGCTCCCAGCTAACGAAAAGTTCGTTCGCCAGAGAATCGGTTTCCGCAGCAACCGCACTGTCCACCCCGGCGGCAACGGTGGGCAGGGGGATTTCCAACTCTACAGTGGCAGGAGTTTTCCTGCTGGCGGCACAGTAAGTGAGGAAAGAGAGCATGACGATCATCCATAGGCGTTGAAGTAATTTACTTCTCATTTTCTACAGTCTCCCACCATGATAAGAAAATTTGATAAAAGTTTTGGCTAACCTTATCCCCGGCTGGCTGTAAGTTCGTACTGAATTCCAGGATCTCCTGGTTCTTCAAGCGGGTAATGGTGCCAGTACGCAGTAAATTAACATTTTTACGAAATCCCTGATCAATTAAATACATTACCCGGTCTCCTTTGATGATTGCAATCCGTACTTCATAAGACGACTCCACACAGAGGAGATACATCTGATATGAAATCCCATTGGCAGAAAACCTGACGAGGGAGGTCAACGCCGGGGGAGAGTAAGCCATAAACCGTTGAACAACCCCGGGAAGTTTATGAGGATGTTTCTTCATCCATTCCACCAGCGGTCTGTAAATGGGCGAAAGATTACCAGGGGCATTTTCCAATTCATTTAAGGTCTTTAACTCTATTTGCCGGGAAGGCGGAAGGGATGAATGCCCGGATACCGGCTTTTTTAACCCGGCAGAAATGTTGCTGAGCTGATCCTCCTCCAGGATAGAAGCGCCGGTATTTTCTCCCAGTTTTAATCCGCTACCGGCAGTACGCTCTCGAACTCGGGAGGCGGTGATTTGCACGGTATGCTCCTCCCCGGGGGCTAAATTCAGGTCCCCGGTTAATATCTTGTCGTCCAATTTCAACATTTCCGGGGTGACAGACTGCCCCTGGTGCCCGGAACGAAATTTTTTTTGCCGGGGTAGCGGTTCTGTGACCTGTTGTTGTTCCCGGTTTATCTCCGGCAATAACGCTTCCAGGTTGATTCGCTTTATGGCCGTTTTATTCATTTCCATCCTCGGCTTCTCCACTTTCGTCTCCTCTGAACGTTGTTTCGGGAGGATTGGCTTCGGCTGGGGAACAAAGCGGGTCCAGTTAATCTCATCGTAACGGTCGGCAATCAAATCATGGTGCGGAACCGCCATGCTGCTCAGCGCCAAAAAGAAGATCGCCAACAAAAGAACGGTCAGTACGGCAGCCAGGAATTTTTGTTTGTGTTGTGAATTCATCTGAAAATGCTTGTCATTTCATTTTACCTGTTCCGGCAACTTTACAGAAGACTTCCCTGCCCCAGGAGGTATCTTTTAATGATGGTGGTTCTGGTTTCCTTTCGCAGCATCTGTGAATTTAAGTTCCATATTGATGCTGCGGGGAAGCTGCTCCATTTCACAAAGATCATATACATTTACGGTGGATTGCATGGATGCCTCCGGATCGGGATCGATAACCACCAGGGGATTTTCTTTTGTCTCACGGAGTTCATCCGCAGCTTTTCGCAACGCCGGGCGTAATTCCGCCAACGTCCCGATTGTTTGAGGTGCTCTTCCGTCCATGGTCAGGATAAAATCCCCTGCCGGGTTAATATGTACAAAAAGATACCCGATTTGGGATGTCTCCGGTTCGTTTTCCGTCTTACCCGATTCGGGCAATCTTATCTGCCGCTTAATCTGGATATCGCTAATCGACAGAAACCCGAACAAAATAATCAGCACCACATCAATTAATCGCACCATCAAACTACCTGTCATGTTAGATTCTCCATATAAATCTCGGATATTCAAATTTATGCGAAACTACCTCTAACCCACTCCCCCCTTCGCCGCTCACAATTTTCTACCCCTTCCGGTGCACCACATCCAGTCCTACTGGAATTCCTAAACGCTGGCAAAGGTTCACAACTGCAAAGGCATATTTTACCGGGGCATTATAATTGGTTCGGATACGTACCTTCAAACGGGTATGATTCGATGAAAACAGGCTGCGTTTGTTTTGCAGGTAGCCTGCCAGTACCTCAAGTTGATCCACCACCCGACTTTCCTTCTCCACCAGGTATCGTCCGTCCGGTAACACCCCCACGTAAACCACTACCTCTTTGTCCGGGGCTGTCACCGGTACCGTGGTGCTTTTTGCCAGCTTAATTTGACTGCGAATATCAATCTCGGAAATAGCGATGAAACCAAAGAGCAGAATTAGCACAACATCGATTAACCGGATAAACAAATTACTGCGATACTTTTTTCGGGGACCGGGCATTTACGACCTCCTGGGTTTTCAGGCTTTGCATAACACCCGGAATACTACCGAGGTGTTTTTATTACCGTTTAAAGAAGCCACCACCGTGTGAAATCCAGGCTGCTTCCCCAATACCAACCGCGCCCGGGCAATACCATTGGCGTCGCTCTTTTTTACCACATGGTGGTTACTGCCATCCAGGATGCCGCTACCGTTGGTTAGTCTAAACTGAACCGGTGCATTGGCGACCGGATTGCCAAATTGGTCCGTTACTTTCACATTAAACGATTCGGGGAGTTCGCTGCCAACCAGACCAGCCTGGTCATTCCCGCTGACAACCAGCAGTTTTTCCGCTTCCCCGGGCAGAATCAAAAAGGGTATTGTTTTTTTCTCATCTTCAAAACCGGCAATCATACAATGCAGCCGGGCTGCTCCTATTTCTGCTCCGGAAATCAAGTCAATTGTCGCTTCACCATTCTCATCCGAGAAAATTTTTGTCCGGGTTGTTCCGTCACTGCTCAACATTAACGGACCTTCGGTTTTTAAGATGAGGGTTGCTTTTTCCACCGGGTTTCCGGTTCCTTCCAATACCTTTAATTGGATTGCACTGCGAATGACACTACGAACCGGTATTTCCCGGGTCTTGATTTGCAGAACCTGCAACTGCGGCATCCCGTTGTTTTTCGCAGACCCCTGTGGAGCCGGAACATTTGGGGGACTCAGCGTTGCCGAGGTCGGAATGCCGGGGGAATAGGGCGTGTGATTGCTTATCTCTTTGGGATTGCTGCTGTTTGCCATCCGAAACAGGTGCAGCCGGAATTCATCCCCTTTTTTGCTTACCAGGCTCAACCGATTTTGATACGCACTATACAGTTGGGTACTGAAGAAGTTAATGATGAGACTGACCACCAGACCCAGCAGGGTGGTAATGAGCGCCACCCCCATGCCATTCAGGATTTTCTCCGAGTCCAGATTTCCACCAAAAAAAGTTAGAAAAACCCCCCATGCCGTTCCCAATAAACCGAGGGCGCCGGCGGAATCGGAAAGGAAGCTCAGCCAGTTGCGGTAGGTTTCGAATTTATCATGTTCACTGTCCAAAAATTCGATGAGCTCCTGATGCATATCACGGGCATTTCCGCCGGCGCGAAAGAAATCGATTAGATGAATGATGGCGTTTTTTAACAAGGAACCGCCATTTCCTCGCACCAGATCCTCAATATCAGTGATGGATTTATCCTGAAACGAAATTCTCAGCAAGGTGGCGGAATGTCGTTTGTCCAACACCAGTTCGATAAGTTTGTATATGATTAAAAAAATGCCAACTGCCAGTACTCCCATGATGACATATCCGATGCCGCCGCCCAGCCGCGCCATCGCCCAGAAGGAGGTAATATCCGTAATCTTGCCTGGCGACTGCATGGCGTCCGGGATGGCTCCCCGGGCTATAGCGGGAAGTTCCATCACCAATAGGAATAAAATTCCCTGTAAGGTGTTGTTCATCATCGTATGACCCCCATTTATTGTTTGTTTAAAATGATTCCGATTTTATCTATCTCTGTTCCCGGGCTTTCATATCTCGGGGAAATCCGGATATGGACATCCCGGGTAAATTTCCGGGCATAAATGGTGTGCGCCAGGGAATGAAACTCCCTGCCATTGTCATCGAACCAGCGGATATAATAGCGGTAGAATCCCGGTTCAATAATTTCCCCGTTGTTCCGGCGCCAATCCCAATCAATCACCTTTGTCGTCGAATTCCCATCATACACCCAAACAACTTCTCCCCGGGCATCTTCCACCACCAACGACCAGGGAGTTAGACGGTCTGCCTTTACAGAATACACCCGGAAACGGATTTTTCCCGGTCGAAACAACACCATCCGTTGACTGCGCAGGAGATCAGCCAGTGATAACGAGGGATGATTTTCCGACCCCTGTTTACCGTTTGGATTTACCGGTTGTAAAATGGTGATGTTGGCGGAATCCTTCAGTGCCTGCTTTAGGTAGCGCTTCAGGGCAATGGCGCGCCGTTTTTGATTCTCCGGGGTGATCAGGGTAACCTCCACCGGGTGTTGCTGTAAATCTTTCCGGAGGCGCTGGAGGGATTGACGATAACCAGGCGAATAAATGAGTGAATCCCGGGGAGGTAAACTATCCTCATTTACCTTCTGCAGGATGGAATCCGGAAATAGCTCCGCCACAAAAGAGCTGTCCAGCGACCCGATGTCAAGTTTCGATAACCGGGCAAGCACCTCCGGGGAGAGACTACCCCGGATTTCCCGGTGTAACCGTTTCTCATAAATGGTTACCCGCTCTGTTGCTGACAGAGGATAAAATTGCGGTGCCAGATAAACCCGGGGCGTTTCCGGAAGATAAGGCTCCCAGTCCGGTTCGGGAATATCTAAGGATGGCAGTTTCCGAATACGGTTGAACTCATAGACCAGAATTGCCTCATGGGAACCGAGGCTGGTGCCGCTTAACCCCCCGAGGGGATAGCTGAACCCGTAGCCAATGCTGAGATTCCCTTTGACCCGCAAGCGAGAACGCAGCCACATCGCCCGGTCTCCATACCCCGCCTGTATCATGCCGGTAGCTTCATCTACCCATTGGAGGCTGCCGCCGGGCAGACTCTCTCTGCCGGTGCGCCGGTTGCTGCTGAGCATTGTAATGCCGCCCAGTCGGAAGGCGACCCCGATGGTCACCGTGGGCTCCAGACGGAAATCATTACTGTTTAAAGAAACTGCCGGACGATTGAGATGGTTGATGCCGATGCCGATTAGCACCGGTGTTGAAGCAAACAGGGTTGCGCCAATGCCGATATCCGGCTGCCAGCGGGAAGTGCCGCCGCTGAAAACCGGATCGTCGGGATCGACCAGGTCGAATTGACTGCGATCGTAGGATAATCCCAGAAAACCCAGCGAAATACCCAGGGAGAACCGGTTCAGAAACGGCCGCGCCAGATTTAACCGGAGGGATGCTTCTTGGACGATAGGGGTGGTAAACAATTGGGTGTGGATGCCCAGAGCAAACCGTTCCGGGAGCACCCGGGGAAGGTTGACGACCAGGTAGGTGGCTTTAAAGCGGGCGGCATGGTTATCCGCAAACCCGAGATGGAGCAGTTTAAAGCCCATTTCCAGTGCCCCGTTCTGATACACACCAATGGAAGGGTTCACCATACTGCTGCGCCATTCATATAGATTTGCCGGGTCTGCTGAAAAGTAGCTTTGCCCCACCTGCCCGACCGTATTTCCCGTCAGGAGCATTATCAGCAGAAGCAATATGTTAACGCGCCAATACCACATAACCTTTCGCCACATTTTTTGATCCATCCTGTAACACATAGAGATATACCCCGGGGAGCATCTCCTTACCGTCGTTATCCCTGCCGTCCCAGAGGAATTGATGATTTCGCACCCGGTTGAGGGAGCGGATGACCCTGCCGTTGATATCGAAAATGGTGAGCCGGGGGGCGGTCAGGGTTAGTTGCTGCATATCAAACCCGGCCTGATCGTTTTTGGTGTCCCCGTTGGGGGTGAATGGGTTGGGGCGAACAATCAACCGCCCCGGTTCAACCGGTACGATAATTTCCAGCCGGTTGTTGGTCTCGTCGGTCTCGGCAATGGCATCCCCGATATCGATTTCCGCACTGACCGGAATTTGACCCACCCGGGTAAACCGGGCGGTTGAATGCAGGGGAATTTCCTCATTGAGTGCCATCCCGGAAAGGGTAGAATCGAACACGCTGCTGCCATCCACCTGAAGCTGAACCCGGAAACTACCGGTTATCGGTGCTTCCCGGTTGGCAAGAACCGCTTCGATGGTGCCGGTTTCGCCCCGATGAAGCTGTTCCGGAAACACCCGGAGTTGACGCACTTGCAAATCCGGTTTTTTAGCAATGACTTGAATTTCTACCGTGAGCATAGCGGAGAGAGGCGGCTTGGATTGTTTTTCCTGCGCCTTAAAGGTTGCCAGGTAAGTTCCGGCGCTGCCAAGAGGGGGCGACCAGCTAAATTCTCCCCGGTTGGAATCCGGCAGGCTGAACTGCGCACCTGTCGGGAGGTTCTCCGCGGTAATTTCAATCGGTTCATTTTCCGGGTCGCTGGCAATCACATTGAACGTTAAATTCTCCAATTCAGTAACCACCTGTGGGGGAACCGGTGTAAAAACCGGCGGATCATTTACCGGAATCACCCGAACGTAAACATTCAGGGTATCCTGCAAAAAACCGTCACTGGCGATGATGCGGAATTGGGTGTCGGAAGCGCCTTCCGGAGGGGTACCAAATACGCTGTCTGCCCGTACTTGCAGCCAATCGGTAAGGTTAAAATAGAAGAAGGTAAGCGGCTGTCCTTCCGGATCCTCGGCCGTTACCTGGTAGCTGAAGAATTGATGTTCCACTGCGGTGACGGTATCCGGTGATGTGATTACCGGCTTGCCGTCGCTGGATTGCCCGGTAAGTACTACTGCCACCCGGGGGAAAGCCCGGTCGTTGCTGACGATATACAACGTATCCCGGAATTGTCCCAGGGTATCGGGTGCAAAGGAAATCGGAAATACCTGGCTGCTGTGGGGATCAACGGAAGCCGGAGTTGCCGGCGTCTGAAATTGCGGGAGGGTATGTTCCCAATCGGAAATTACCAGCGAGCCGTTGCCGCTGTTGCGAACCTGCAAATCGAGGGTTTTGGTAAATCCCGGCGGCACGATGCCAAAATCCAGCAGCAGCGGCTGCACCGAGATGTGGGCGGCAACCCCCTGTCCCCGCAGGGTAATCACACCCGGTTGGCGCTGAAGGGGATGATCGGTATCCACCAGGGTGAGGGTTTGGTAAAAAATGGTATCCGCCGGTTGAAAGGTAAAACGCACCAAACGGGGGTGACCGTTCTCCAGAACAAAAGATTGCGGCAGAGCGCTGAAATGAATACTATCCTGGAGTGTGAGCTGCACCTGCAAGTCCAGAGTGGTATTGATTCCGAAGGGCACATCCACCCCGACAGTATCGCCCACAAATACATCCCCGAAGTCAATCAACAAGCCGTCGTTGGGCGGCTTAAACAAATCCGGTGGGGTGATTAGCAAAGAGAGGGTGTCCTGAAAATGGCGGCTGAACAGAATATCCTCATCCCCGTCCCGGTCGAAATCTGCCGCAATCAGGGTGCGGGGGTTTTCGGCAAGCGCCAGCTCGTGGAATTGCGTCTCCCAACCGGTGTTTTGCTGGTTCGTCAAAAACTGAACTTTACCGCCGGTGTAGTCAGCAATCATCAAGTCCAGATCCCTGTCGTTTTCCTGTCCGTTCAAACGGTCGAAATCCATATTGGCAAGGAAAAACGCCGGAACGCCGCCTTCAATAGGAATTTGCTGTTGGGAGGAAAAGGCGGCCGAGAGGCTGTCATAGGTAAAAATTTGCAATTCGCTGATTTCGGTACCGGTGGGATTCCCCAGCAACGTCAGACTGGACGCAAGTACGACTAACTCAGGGAAGCGGTCGGCTGCCGGGTTTGGAGTGGATTGGAACACGTTTCCCCAGGTAAGGGCA
>CAYYGL010000002.1:0-43132 GCA_964471235.1 uncultured Calditrichaceae bacterium | reverse complement strand
GCAACCGGTCGCTGGGAAAGGGGCAGGGAGGGCAGGGGGTCCCATCCCTGGAAATTCTGATTTCGAAATACCGAGATGGTTTGTGCGCCATTGTTGGCAACCGCCAGGTCCGGGTCACCGTCGCCGTCAAAATCTCCTTCCGTCAGGGCAAGGGGGCTGGCTTCGGTTGATAGCTGGCTTGAAAGTGAAAATTGACGGTTGCCGTCATTTCGGAAAATACTCACCTGATCGGCGGCTGATAGGGTCACGGCAAAATCCGGAGTGCCGTCACCGCTGAAATCCTGAACCACTATGGCAGTGGGACGGGCGCCAACGGGAATCCGCTCCGGAGGGGTGGTAAAGGTGTTATCTCCCTGCCCCCAGAACAATGCCACATCGTTACTGTTAAAATTAACCACCGCCAGGTCCGGGTTGCCATCGTTGTCGAAATCCGCTGCCGCAATATCCAGCGGGGTAATACCGGTGGAATAATGTTGAAATGCCCCCAGGGTGAGGGTGCGAAACTGCGGGGTTTGGTTGCTCAGAATCGTTAACGTGTTGGAAGTGCTGTTGATAACCGCCACATCCGGGAAATTGTCATTGTTAAAATCGCTTGCCGTCATGCCGGCTGGCTGAGCGTCGGTGGTGAAGAGCGGGATGTCGAGCGATGCCAGTGCGCCGGAAAGAACATCTCCCTGGAATGGTTGGATGCGAAAAGAAAATTGAAACGGAGATGCCAAAGACGAGCCATCGGCAGCCCTGAGTTGTGTGGTTAAAGTGATGGTGATGGTTTCGCCATTGATAAAGCCCGGTAGTGGGGTAAGAAACAGGGTGTTGGTGCTGTCGGCAAACTGAAAAGCGTAGTTATATGCACCATGCTGACTGCCGGAGATGTGCAGAGAAGTCGGCGTCAGCGAAGTTGTATCGAGTGCCCGATCGAAGGTGATAGCGGGAGGGCTAAACGGGTCAACCGCGACGGCAGCCAATACCGGTTGAGTGGATACCACCTGCATCTGCCCATACAGAAATTGGAAACTGCACAGGAGCAACGGCAGCCACCGGATGTATGAGCGACCGGCAAAGCGAATAAGCGTGTTTGAATGAGTTCGTTGCATCATCTTGAAAGTTGCTGGTTAAGGCTGCGGCGACAATTGATGAATGCGTGCCGCGATGGCTTTTACCTTGCGGGTATTGCCCAGAGCGGCAAAGGCAATTTGCAGGAGTTGTAATGCCGTCAGATCATCCGGATTGGCGGTTAACATGGTGTGAGCGGTGTCTTTTAATCCCGTAAAATCTTTCAGCATCAACTGGCATTGGGCAATGGCATTCAGGCATTGTAATGAATCGGCGCCCAGGGAGTTCGCCAGGCGGGTCAAAGCAATCGATTTCTCATATTCTCCCTGCCGGTATTGGAATGCCGCATAAGCGAGCAGGTCTTCCGGGCGATCGCCCCGGGCATTGACCTTCTCATAAAATTCAACCGCCTTGCTCACCTTGTTCAAGTGGTCAAAACTGTAGGCAGTAAGGCGGAGCGCCTCGGCATCCTCCGGCAGTTGTTTCAACAGCAATTGGCTGTAGTGAACCGACGCCGTATCATCCCCGGCAGCATAAGTGAGCCGCATGAGGTAGCGGAGAACCACCGGGTCTTCCGTTTTTAGATGAAAGGCGTTTCGAAACTGTGTTAGCGCTGCGCTGGTATCCCGGTCGGCTAACAGGGCTTCTCCGTAAAGGCGGAAAGAGAGGGCGCGGCCGGGGTGAATTTGTACGGCATCATGAAAGAAGGTTTGGGCGGTTCGGGCATTGTTGCGCCGGAGCGCCTGCACCCCGGCATTGATGCTCTTCCGCCAATAGCGTTCCCGGGCAGATTCCGCATCCGGCTGCCAGCGGGAGTCTGCCTGAACACATGCCCGGAAGGCCTCCGTCATGGCATCCCACTTTTTTACCCGGGCGTATAATTCTCCTAATTTGAAATATGCCCGGGCATCTTTTGGATGCAGGGAAAGATATTGCTCGATTAAACGAATTCCTTCCCGGGGATCCCCCCGCCGCTCGGCAATATCCACCTGCTGCCAGAGGGTAGGCATACACCCCAGGAATAACAAAAAAAATATTGCCCCGAACCCCGGATGTCTGGTATATAATTTGATCATTGACACTCTCCTCAAAAACTATCATCAGGCAACGATCATACCACGTCCGTAATCCGGGAAATGCCGGGAGAAGAAACGCTCTATTTGATTGAAAATATAGTATTTAGAAAAAGAGCACCTTTGGATGGTCTTCGTTTTTGATAGTGAAAATTTTTCATATCGAGAGCAAGGTTTGCACAGAGATGGGGAGGGAATGGACGTTCAACCCTCTTTTATGGTGCTCTCAACGTTGAAGGGGAATGCTATCCCAGGCGGGTTTTCCCTCAATAGCCCGTCTCCCGGATTCCTTCCACATTACGGCGTATCCATCACCAATTCGTTCCACAGGGAATGGACATCCGTTGCTCCGGGCAGAAATGATTCCAACAAACCGCTTGCTTATTCATGACCTCTCTGATAAATTAGATACGATCTTCGGGGCAAGGTGACCCAGCATTTAAGTCCGGTTGCCATAGTTGACTCTGTAAAGTTGATGTTCTCAAATCCGGGCTTAAGTGCAGGGAATTCCTGACCGGCGGTGAAAGTCCGTGACCTCAGCACTCAAATTCAACAATGAATTTGGGGTTGTTTTATCCTGAGTAGAGAATGTTGAAGTTGGGTGCTGGGCTGAACCGGTGGAATTCCGGTACCGACGGTATAGTCCGGATGGGAGAAGATCGCCATTGGTATGATCCGTTCTCCGCTGCCCCCTGTCTTTTCGTCAGGGGCTTTTTTTTAACGGAGTGGGTTTGGTCTATCTATTCTCCCACCGGCATCTCTTTCTCCGTAAATAAGAAGTATTAGGGTGTAAGGTGTAAGGTATAAGTTCAACACATCTTATTCCCTATACCCTTAACCTACTTAACCGGGGTAGTTGGTGACAGACAAAGAGTATATGACACGGGCGTTACAGTTAGCCGAAAAAGGACGGGGCTATACCTCGCCCAATCCCATGGTAGGTGCTGTGATTGTGAAAGAGGGACGCATTATTGGGGAGGGATTTCATCCCCGCTATGGGGACAAACATGCCGAGGTGTGTGCAATTGAAAGCGCCAGCGATTCAGTTGCCGGCAGCACGGTATATTGTACCATGGAACCCTGTGTTCATCTCCCGGGAAAAAAGCATAATCCTCCCTGCACCGATAGACTGATTCGTGAACGGGTACGACGGGTCGTTATCGCTACAATTGACCCCAATCCTCACGTATGCGGAAAGGGGATTCAAAAATTGCGGGAAGCGGGCATTGATGTTGAAATTGGCATTATGGGGAAGCAGGCGGCTTTTTTAAACGAGATCTATTTCAAGTTCAGTCAGATTCGGCTGCCGTTTGTGTTGTTAAAAATTGCCATGTCGCTGGATGGGCGTATAGCCACAGGAAGCGGTGATTCCAGATGGATTACCAATGAGCATGCCCGGAGGGAGGTACATCAATTGCGCCATCAATTTGATGCGGTGCTGGTGGGCAGCAACACGGTTCGCCGGGATAATCCGCGGTTAACGGTTCGCTATTCGGAGGGACGCCAACCTTACCGGGTGGTATTGTCCCGCACGTTGGATTTGCCCCTCCAGCGTCATCTTTTTCAGGATGACTATCGGGAACGAACCATTTTGTTTACCTCCACCGGTTCCAATCCGGGGATGCGGGAGGTATTAACCGCAAGAGGCATCCTGGTGAAAGAAGTTCCCGACCATCCCGCCACGGGAGTGGCACTTGCTTCCGTTTTAGAAGCATTAGCCGGAATGGGCATCTCATCCGTTCTGGTGGAGGGTGGCAGGGCTGTTTTTACCTCTTTCGTAAAGGAACGGCTATTCGACAAACTGGCGGTGTTTATTGCCCCGCTGTTAATCGGCGAAGGCATTGCAGCCCTCGGGGAAATGGAAACAGACCGCGTTTCAGAAGCTTTGCGTTTAAAAAACGTAACTTTTCGAGTGATTGACGATCAAATAGTGATACAGGGCTATCGGGATTTATCGTTCATCAAAAAAGTATGGGAGGAGGCGGAATGTTTACCGGGCTGATAGAGGAGATGGGGCAGATTCAATCTACGGTCCCCCTGGAAGGCGGCATCCGTTTTTTCATTGCCGCTCAAGCGGTGCTTTCGGATTTGAAAGTGGGGGATTCCGTGGCAGTGGACGGCGTATGTTTAACAGCGGTGACGGTGGCGGAAAACGGCTTTAGCGTGGAAGCGGTCGGTGAAACCCTGGAAAAGACCACCCTGGGCAAATACCAAACAGGAGATTGGGTGAACCTGGAACGCCCCCTTACCGCGGCGGGAAGATTGGGCGGTCATTTTGTACAGGGGCATGTCAATGCCACCGGGAAAATTACCCGATGGTTCCCGCGGGGAGAAAATTATTTTCTGGAGGTGGAAATTCCCCGCCACCTGATGAAATATGTTATCCTGGAGGGATCGATTGCTATCAATGGCATCAGTTTGACCGTGGCAACCCTGTCCGATAATAAGATCGGAATGAACATCATCCCCCATACCGCCCGGGTGACAAATTTACAGTACAAACAACCGGGTGATCAGATCAACATCGAAGTAGATCTGATTGCCAAATATATTGAGAACCTTTTACCGGAAAGAATCCAATAAAGCAAGGGGTTATTCATGGAAGCAGTAAAATCAATGCCGAATTTAAGTGAAGCGGAATCCATATTGGTATCCGCAGAAGAAGCCATCAAAGCATTTCGCGAGGGGGAAATGCTGATCTTAATAGATGATGAAGAACGGGAGGATGAAGGCGACCTGGTGATGGCAGCGGAGTATGCTACACCGGAGGCGATTAATTTTATGGTTACGCATGGTAGAGGGTTAGTTTGTGTGTCGTTAAGCGAAGAACGTGCCCATGAACTAAAGCTAAGACCGATGGTTGCTCGCAACACGGCATTGCTCCACACCGCCTTTACGGAGAGTGTGGATGTAATCCACGGTGTGACAACGGGGATATCCGCTTATGATCGGGCAGCGACCATCCGAGCGTTGATAGATCCCCAAACCCGCCCGGAGGATCTGGCACGCCCCGGGCATGTCTTCCCGTTGATTGCCAACCCCGGTGGGGTAATTATGCGCCCCGGGCATACCGAGGCAGTAATTGATCTGGCGAGGGCAGGCGGTATTTTTCCTGCCGGGGTGCTCTGCGAAATCTTGGATGAGGACGGTCGGATGGCAAAATTACCGGCGTTGATGAAATTAGCCCGCCGGCATCACCTGAAAATCGCTACCGTGGCAGATTTGGTCCACTACCGATGCCAGAATGAAACGCTCATCCAACAGGTCACCGAGGTTCGTTTACCCACCGCTTATGGAGATTTTCAACTCCACTTATTTCAGAACCGGTTCAATCCCAATGAGCATCATCTGGCACTGGTGAAAGGGAATTTGTCCGGGGATGAACCGGTACTAATCCGGGTACATTCCGAATGTCTCACCGGCGATACGTTCGGTTCTCATCGCTGCGACTGCGGCGATCAGCTTCATCATGCTTTGAAGGAAATCAATAATGTGGGCAGAGGAGCCGTGCTTTATCTGAAGCAGGAAGGCCGAGGGATTGGTCTGGCGAATAAAATTTTAGCCTATAAGTTGCAGGATGAGGGAAAAGATACCGTGGAAGCCAACGAAGCCCTGGGATTTAAGGCGGATTTGCGGGAATATTGGTTTGCCGCCCAGATGTTAAAAGTGCTGGGTGTTCAAAAAATTAAGTTGATGACCAATAACCCCCGTAAAGTGGATGACCTGGAAAAATATGGTATTAAGGTAACCCGGCGAATCCCCATCCTGGTTAATCCCAATCCCAGCAATGTTCATTATTTACTCACAAAGGGAGAAAAACTGGGGCATTTCATTGAGAAAAAACACCTCTTAAACGGAAAAGATTAAGAACGTGTAATATCGTAGAAGATTGAGGAGATTGATAGACAATCAGGGGGGACCGGGTTCCTACTCAATAATTCACTTTTTTTTCCGGGTTTAACCGTTTAAAATTATAAACTGGAGTAACAATGAGCAGTCCCAAAGAAATTCAGGGTGAATTACAGGCTAAGGGGATATCGGTTGCGATAATTGTGGGGCGGTTTAATCAATTTATTAGCGAGCGGTTATTGGAAGGTGCTCTGGATTGTTTACAGCGGCATGGAAACGATTTAAGCGGAGTAACGGTTTACCGGGTGCCCGGTGCTTTTGAAATTCCACAAGTAGCTTTGAAAGCCGTAAACAGCCAAAAATTTGAAGCTGTGATTTGCCTGGGAGCGGTGATACGCGGAGCAACGGCTCATTTTGATTACATCGCCTCTTCTGCTGCTCATGGCGTTTCCGAGGTTGCCATGCGAAGCGGTGTGCCGGTTACCTTTGGTATTTTAACCACCGAAACAATCGAACAAGCCATCGAACGTGCCGGCACCAAATCTGGCAACAAGGGTTGGGATGCTGCCCTGGCGGCAATCGAAATGGTAAATTTGTTTCGTAAGATAGACGAGCAGTGATTTTTGCTCCTTTTCGGGATTCAAGTTCACTGCCGCTGAACTGGATTGTGAACCTCTTGCAGATTAATGGAAAGGAAAATTATGTCTTCTCGATATATTCTCCTCTGGATAAATATGGTCGTTTTCATCTCCATCGCTTTCTCCCAGCCACTTCAGTTTCAAATTGATGCCTTTACCCATACAAATACCATTTCCGATTTCCGAATAGAGGGAAATCGCCTTTACGCCGCTACCACCGGGGGGTTGGTCATATATGATATTTCTGCAAACCAAACCATTGAAAAATTGACCGTGGTCGATGGCTTATTGGACCATCGCTTAACTGCGCTGGACCGGGATAGTCGTGGCAAATTAATAATAGGAAGTTTGAATGGCATTGTCTCTTTTTATGATGAAGAAAGCCACTCTTTTACCAATGATGCCAGCTTACAGGGGAATGAAATTGTGGATGTTCTTGCGATTGAAGATACCTTGTGGGTACTGGCAAGCAATTTTGTTTCCGTGTTTTTATTCGATCACAATTTGAACCGTTTTCAGTTTCGGGAATCTTACCATGAGTTTGGTCTTAATGTGGGAAGTTTCCGGGAAATTGCCTATCGAAACCAACGTGTATGGTTAGCCAGCAATGTTGGGTTGGTGAATGCTCCGGGGAATTTTTTGCGGTACAATCTTTACGCCAGTTCCAATTGGAATATCAAGACAACCGCTGATGGTTTACCGACCAATAATATCTTCGCTGTCCTGGTGGATGATGCCAACAACCGTTTATTAATGGGAACTGCTCTGGGATTGGTGATTTATGATTTCCAGACATTCACGAATATTCGGAGCGGGTTGAAATCAAAAAAAATAAAACATTTGTTTCTAAAGAATAATCAACTATATGCTGCCGAGAGCAGAGCGGTTTTTCAATTTGAGAATGATCATTTTCAAACCATTGCTCAACTCTTATTTGCCGATATCACCGCATTAACCGGAGATGACAACGGTGGCGCCTGGATTGGAATTGAAAAACGGGGGCTCCGGAATCTCAGTACCGGTCAGGCAATTCGTTTTGATGGACCGCTGGATAATTACATTGGGGAAATTACCAAAGACAGCCAGGGGCGTATCTGGTTGACCTCCGGCCTGGTAAAAGATGAACGCAAACAAGGCATTTTTGTGATGACCCCGAATGGATTCGTTAATTTCTTCTTCAGCGGCGGGAATAACGGGCAGTACCAGACTCTCAATTCTTCTCTGTCCGTTTTTGAAGATCAGGCGGGCAATGTCTGGGTAGGCTCCTGGGGAGGCGGGGTAGTGGTTTTTGACCCGGAATTAAACTTTCAAACCATTAATCCGATCGATCAACCGGGAAGAGCCTGGATTTCCTCTATCGAAAAGGATGATACCCTGGAAGTTACAACACCAACAAATTTTTTAAATGTTTTCAGCCCGGTTCCGGAGAATCCCTATTCGGTCGTTATCACAGATATCATCCCGGACCCGAATGACCAGACCATCTGGTTATTAAATACCAAACCGGCCGATGGGAATGCGATTCTCCATTATAAAGATGTCGCCTTCGGTCCTACAATCGCCGACCCCTCGGCATGGGAAACCTTTCCCAGCCCCCAGGGAAAAATAAATTGGTTTGAGATGAGTTGGGATATCTTTGGAGATTTATGGGCGATTCTGGAGCAGGATGGGGTTTACCAGATTCGGATTGAAAATGGCGCCTTGAATTTCGCCCATTTTAATGAAAGCGATAACATGAAAAGTAATGCCACGATTGCCATTGCCACAGATCTGGACGGTTTTGTATGGATTGGAACCAAATCGGGATTGAATGCAATTCAGGGGGGGCAGGTATTTGATTTCCGGGAAGCGTTTCAACCGATCGGTCTGCGAATCAATGATATATATGTGGATTCCCGCAACAATAAATGGTTTGCCACCGACAAAGGGGTGAGTTTGTTGAAAGCCAGCGGCTCCCCTTTTGATCCGCAAAGCTGGGTGGATTTGATCCCGGAAAACAGCACCCTGGATCCGGAAGTAATCGGCATTCGAAGCAATGTGTTTCGAGGAAACCTGCCCTCGGAAGAAATACACAGTATCTATCTGGACGAGGCTACCGGTGACCTCTACCTCGGTACCGACGCCGGATTAGCAGTGGTCCGGGACAACCCCTTCGCTTCTACTTTTGAGACGTTTGATCAATTGAAAGTCGGACCGATACCCTATGTGATAGAGGATGGCAAGGAGAACATGCTGAACTTTTTTAACCTGGTTCCGGGAAGCGAAGTGCGGATTCTGACCGTTAATGGTCAAGTTGTGCGAGTGCTGAGTCCGGATAATTTTAATGAAATTCGGGGCAGCCAGGCGCAATGGGACGGGCGGAATATGGAAGGCAAAGCCGTTTCAACTGGGGTTTACCTCTACCTGGTTACCTCAGGAGATGGCCAGAGCACCACGGGGAAAATATTGGTGGTTCAAAAATAGACGTAACGACTCCGGTAGTAGCTATTTAGGATGTAGAGAAGAAAGAGTGCCCGTAGAAATCTGTAGGAGGATGCCCCGTTTTTTGGCACGGGAGGGATCTGGTAAGGTTAAAAAACACCTACTTCATCACAAATAAGATCTAAACGCAAGCCAATTGTCAGGAATGGTGAACAAAAAACGCCTCCCGGCGAATCAAACGATTACCGGGAGGCGTTATGTGAAACCGGAGCTTAAAAAGCATGCGGGTACATTATCAAGCGGAAACTTTCTCTTCTACTTTTGCGCCACTTTCTTGTTCGGCAAAAATCCCGGCATAAGTCAATGCGCCTCCTATCAAAGCAATATCTTTAAGAAGATTGGTCATCGTGGCAGCCATTGTCATCTGGTCGGTCGCTTTCATCAGTCCGGGAATATGAATGGTCAACACGAAAATCGCCAGCATTGCTGCCAATAACAGGGATGAGATTTTTCCCATTTTGCCAATTAACATACTGACACAAGCAGCAAGCAGCGCAATTCCGGTTATATAAACCCAGATTGCTCCGCCGGGAATGGGCACATAGCTTGTCAGCATGGAAGTTTTCATGAAATGGAGCAACCCGAATATACCAAATGGTATCGCAAACAAAATTCGAGCGACTGTGGTGGTTAATGCCTTCATCACACTTCTCCTTTGTTTGGTGGAACTTATGAAGTTATATCTCCCTCCCACCTTTCCAAACGTTACAGTGTGTTACTGAAGAATAAAGAATCGCGAGCAAAGTCTGAGCCTAAAAGACTCTGCCCAATTTATTGCCATATCGGATAAAAAAAGGTTCTGGTATTGGTGCTTTCTGGAAAAGGCGCACCCTGACAATTTACATGGGTAGGATGTATGTGATTGTGGTGCATCAGCCGAGTCCTAAACTGTTTTAGAAATACTCACTAAAGGTATTCTTCAGCTTTCAGCTCCTGAAAAATGAAAATCGACAGAGTTTACTATTTTTTTTTGAAATATTCAAGGGGAGATACTATTTTGAAACCAAGTATGTGGTTTAAGTTATTGTTTTTCCGAAGATAATATTGAAAGAATTTTTGTTCTTAAACAGGCGATAGGGGGGATTCTAAAAAGCTTTTTGCGAATGATTTATTCGAGGTGTCTCGATGGGAGGATGCATCCTCGTGAGGATCCTTTTGTCAAGACTGCCTAAAAATTGGATTCATTTCAAGACACAAATACTTGTTCCCTCATCAAAACAAGTCCGAGCATATCATCTTAAATTATCAATTGACTTTTGGACGCAATTCCTTAAATTTGTTCAAAGGAGAAAAAATGCAAAAACGTGTCAATAAGATTATAGATTTTCTACTTCAGGAAATATCTCAATCATCCGAATCTGTTCAATTTGATTTGGATAGTATCTCTCAACGTCTGTTAGCGGAAGGGTATACGGAACGAGAGATCGACAAGGCGGTAAAATGGGTGATTATGAATTTGGGAAATCAGGAGATTCTTCCTCATCCCAAAACGGTGGGAAAAGAAACTCCCTCAATCCGAATTCTATTACCGGAAGAAATGCGTTTTTTTACCAAAGAAGCCTATGGTTACTTGATACAACTGCAATCATTGGGGGTTCTAAATGCACTGCAAATTGAACCGGTGATTGAACGATGTTTTCTGATGGGGGGGCAAGCGGTAGATGTGGAGGAACTCCGGTCAATCATTTCTCAGGTGCTCATGGAAGACCGTAAAGACCCGTCTGCCACGAATTCGGTTTTTTCCCCGGGGAATGATAAAATCAATTGAAATGGATCCGGCTCCATCTACCGGGAACAAAAGAGTGTTGGAACGCATTACAAAGCACCATGATATTGAGGATAAATTGAATAGGCTGGCAAGCCCCCACATTAAATTCTTTTTCCTGTTACCGACGGATAACCAACGAGCGCTATGAACCAGAAACGTGATAAAAAACTTGTAATTGTCGAGTCTCCCGCAAAAGCCAAAACCATAAACAAAATTTTAGGTAAAGATTTCACAGTTGCCGCATCTGTGGGGCACCTGATTGATCTTCCCAAGACGAAAATCGGGGTGGACATTGATGATGGCTATCGTCCCCATTATACCATCATTAAAGGGAAGAACGACATTGTCAAAAAGCTGAAACAAGCTGCTTCCGCAGCCAAAGAGGTATTGTTGGCTACAGACCCGGACCGGGAAGGGGAAGCAATTGCTTACCACATCGCCGATAAAATCCGTAGCGTGAACCCCAATATTCGGCGCATTGAGTTCAATGAGATCACCAAAACAGCGGTGTTAAAAGCCCTGGAAAACCCCCGGGAAATTGATTTAGACCGGGTCCAGGCGCAACAGGCGCGCCGGGTGATGGACCGTATTGTGGGGTACATGGTCAGTCCGGTATTGTGGCGAACAATTTTTAAAGGACTGAGTGCCGGGCGGGTTCAATCTGTGGCATTGAGATTGATTTGTGAGCGGGAAGCCGAGATCGAGAAATTTAAACCGGTGGAATACTGGAGTATTACCGCCCACCTGGAAACCCCCTCCCGGGAACGATTCCATGCCAAATTGGTCAAGATAAATGGTAAGACTTTAGACCCCAATAAATTCCGCATTGCCAGCCAGAAGGAAGCACAACAGCATTATCAGCGGCTCCAGACCGAAACCTTCCGAGTAGAAACCATCAAACGGGAGACCGTTACCCGGAAGGCGCCGCCCCCGTTTATAACCAGTACCCTTCAGCAGGATGCTTCCCGCCGGTTTGGGATGTCTACCTCCCGGGTAATGTCGACCGCCCAGAAATTATACGAAGGAGTGGATCTGGGAGAAAAAGGAACCGTTGGATTAATTACCTACATGCGAACCGATTCGACCCGGATTAGTCAGGAAGCGTTGCAAGGCGCCCGGGAATATATCACCCAAACGTATGGTGTGGATGCCTTACCATCCAAGCCAAACATTTACCGGAGCAAAAAGGGAGCTCAGGATGCCCACGAAGCGATTCGTCCGACGTATCTTACCCCGGAGTTTGAACCGCAGAAGCTGAAAGCGTTTTTAACGGCATCCCAATTCAAATTGTATGATTTGATTTGGAAGCGCTTTATCGCCAGCCAATTAAAACCGGCTAAAGCGGAAAAAATGACCATTGACATAGCCGCCGGCGACTATCTCTTCCGTGCCACCGGTGAAGTGATTGTTTACCGGGGATTCCTGCAAGTCTATCAACCCCAGGGAGAAGAGAAAAACAACGAGAACGGCAGCCAGAATCCCGAAAACCTTCCTCAACAGATCAAAGAGGGTGATGTACTGACGTTATTGGAATTGCTGCTCAAACAACATTTCACCAAACCGCCTCCCCGCTATACGGAAAGCACCCTGGTGAAAACATTGGATAAATTAGGTATCGGGCGCCCCAGTACTTATGCTCAGATTATTTCCACTCTGTTTCAGCGGAATTACGTGGAGAAGATCGAGCGCGCTTTAAGACCGACTGAATTGGGTAAAACCGTTAATTATCTGTTGGTCAGTTATTTTCCCAACATCTTCAATGTCAAATTTACTGCTTCAATGGAAGATGAACTGGATAAAATTGAGCAACATCAGGCAACTTATGTGCACACATTGGATGAGTTTTATCATCCTTTTAAAGAAACGCTGGAACAGGTAACCGGGAAGTTGTCCGAAATCCGGAGTTCTTTGCAGAAGGAAAGTGATATCGCCTGTGATAAATGTGGTCGTCCGATGGTAGTACGCTGGGGGAGGAACGGTCAGTTTTTGGCTTGCAGCGGGTATCCGGAATGTAAGAATACCCGTCCGTTGGAGGAACCACCGCCGCCGGAAGAAACTGATGAGAAATGCGAACAATGCGGCAGCCCCATGGTGATCAAACGGGGGAGATTCGGAGAATTTTTGGCATGCTCCCGGTATCCGGAATGCAAATTCACCAAGCCAATCAGTACCGGCGTGCCATGCCCGGAGGATGGATGCCCGGGAACCATTGTTCAAAAACAAACCCGTAAAGGAAAGGTCTTTTACGGATGCAGCGAATACCCGAAATGTAAGTTTGCGCTCTGGAATCGTCCGCGGGCAACGAGTTGTCCCCAATGTCACTATCCGTTAATGGAAGAGAGGACTACCCGCAAAGACGGTTTTTTTCTCCAATGCCCGAATTGCAAGCACAAGGAGAAGGTGGATGAGTTAGCCGAGTAACTTTAGACAGGCAAGATGCTGTTCAGGAACTTTAACCTTGTTTCAGCGTGACAAATATAAATAAAACGTGTACACAAAAATGTGGGTTGAATTAGAGCAGTTTTTACATTATCTTACCAACCAACGGCAATATTCACAACATACAGTCGAGTCTTATCGAAATGACATCGCACAATTTATCCATTATGCCGAAGAACAATTACAACAGTCCCCAATCACACTCTCTCAAATTGATACCCAACTCATTCGCCAATTCCTGGGAAATCTTCTTAAATTAGAACTACAAAAACGCAGTATTGCTCGTAAACTTTCCAGTGTAAAGTCATTTTTTAGATTCTTATTTCGAAACGGGCTTATTAAAAAAAATCCGGCAGCGGTCGTATCTGCTCCCAAACTCAATCGCCGGTTACCCACCGTATTGAGCATTGAGCAAGCGCGAAAGCTGATGGAATTGCCACCCGCTGATACATTCGAGGGGGTTCGAGACCGTGCCATTTTGGAGTTGCTTTACGGTTGCGGTCTTCGGTTAAATGAATTAATCGAATTGCGAGTTGATCAAATTGATTTGTCGAATGAAGTGATTCGTGTTCTTGGCAAACGAAAAAAGGAGCGGATTATTCCTTTTGGTTCCTATTTTAAACGCGCTTTACAAGAATATTTGATTTGGCGAAAGCGGGACATCGCTCAAATAGAGACGCCATCCCTGGTATTTGTCACGGCAAAAGGGAAAAAGATGTATCCCCTGGCAATTCAAAAAATGACCCGGAAGTACATGCAGCAATTATCGGAGCAGGAGCATCTGAGCCCGCACGTATTGCGTCATTCATTTGCCACCCATTTGCTGGATCGGGGGGCAGATTTATTAGCCGTTAAAGAGTTGTTGGGGCATGAAAGTTTGTCAACCACCCAGATTTATACTCATGTTAGCATGGAACGATTAAAAGCAATCTATCGTCAGGCTCATCCCCGAGCCGAAAAACATACACCCTAATCTCATAAGGAGGATTTTATGAACTTCAAAATCACAGCCCGCCATTTTAAACTTCCGGACGATTTACGCGAATATGTTGAGGAAAAAATTCAGAAGTTAAATCGCTTTTTTGACGGCATTGTTGATGTGGAAGTTATATTGGGTTGGGAAAAACAAACACGCTATGTGGAGATCAAAATTCACGTTTTTAACAAAGATATCGTGGTCAAAGAAATTTCCGAAGATCTACGGAAATCCTTTGACCTCGCTTTAGATAAAGCGGAACGACAGTTGAAAAGGTATAAATCCAAAATAAGAACACCGGAAAAAGATGTTATTAATTCCGCATAATCATTCCAAAAATTTAAGTTGAGAAGGGGATATCCATTGGTATCCCCTTTTTTTATTGGCAATTGATGATAATTCTATTAAATTATTTTCCAGAAACGTAGTTAACGGACAGGCAGGGGAGTAGATGAATACATTTGGAAGAACGAAGAAAAGCAGCGATTTCCTCATTCCCCGATCATAGATTGATGAGAATTTACTGATGTTAATGCAAAATACCTTAACAGTTGGGAAATTATACCGGGAGAACCGGGAAAAACTAAAGTTGGAATTGTTGACCTCTGACGCCGGTTTTGAGCGTGAAATCACCCAGAGTGAACTGCACCGACCCGGTCTGGCGCTGGCAGGATTTCTCGAACTATTTACCTACAATCGCGTTCAAGTGCTGGGAAATACGGAAATTCGTTACCTGAACAGCCTCTCTTCCCGGCAGCGAAAAGAGGCGTTGGAGAAGGTGCTTCAATTCGAAATCCCCTGCCTGTTTATTACCGATGGCAATGAACCCCCCCCGGAATTGATTCATATTGCCATTCGTCGTTACATTAGCGTTTTTCGAAGCTCTTTTGCCACAACAACATTCTCCCACCGCTTAAGCGATTATCTGCAAAATGCGTTTGCTCCCCGGACCACGGTACATGGCACCCTGGTCGACGTGTATGGTATTGGGCTGTTGTTTACCGGACGAAGTGGTATTGGTAAAAGTGAAATCGCATTGGACCTGGTGGAGAGAGGGCATCGCCTGGTGGCTGATGATATGGTGGTTATTACTCGAAAGACCGAAGAAATTTTGATGGGGGAGGGGAGAGACATCTCCGAACATTTGATTGAAATCCGGGGCCTGGGCTTGATCGATGTACGACAAATATTCGGCATTCGGGGAGTGCGGATTCATAAGCGTATTGAAGTAGAAGTAAACCTGGTGGAATTTGATCCCAAAGTAGATTATGATCGCACCGGATTGGATCGGCAAACCTCAACCATTCTGGATGTGCAAATTTCCCGGGTTGTTCTGCCCATCCATCCCGGGAAAAATATTACCGTAATTGCCGAAACAATCGCCATGAATGAGCAATTGAAGCTGCATGGGCACCATACTCCCACGGAATTCAACCGAAGGTTAATGGAAAAAATGAAACGACAGGAACGGGAGCATCTCCGGCAGTTAAAGACAAGGGATTTTTTAGATAAGGATTTCGAATGATGGTTACCGGCCTGGTCATCTGTCATGGCAACCTGGCATTCGAATTTGTGAATGCTGTTGAAAAGATTTTAGGTAGCACGGATTCTCTTTACCCGTTCACCAATGAAAACCTGTCCCCGGAAACCCTCTATCATCATCTGGTTAGTTTTCTCCATAAACAGGGAGGAGATGATGTGATTATCATGGCGGATTTAAGGGGCGGTAGCTGTTGGACGGTGGCAAAAAGGATATCTCATGAATTCCCCAAAATCCACGTCATCTCGGGGGTAAACCTGCCAATGTTAATCTCCTTCCTGACCAAAAGGGATACCGTTCCTCCGGAAGAACTTCCCGCTATTCTGGAACAGGATACCCATCGAGGGGTACGGATGGATTAGCAGCACAGCGCTTAACCAGGTGAAACACTTGGTCCTTCCACCGGCTCACAGTCCCTATTAATCATTTAGTAACTACTCAGGTTGATATACCGCAACGAACAGATGTTTATCTCTTTCACGTTGCGGCTCGTCGCGTATCCGCTGCGCTCATTGCAGTAAAGAAAAAGTTTTGAGGACAAAAACAGATTTCTACCGGAACTCTTTCTTATTTACGTCTTAAATAGCTATGACCTGAGTAGTTACATAGTTTATCCCCGATACATTTTCCATTCAAATTCGCTCAGAGGAATCCCGTTTCTAAAAAACGAACCGGTCGGTAACGTCCTCTCTTTTTCGTTTGGTCAAAAGGCGGAATTCATGGCGTTGGAGTTGTTCATTCACTTCAGCGGTTATTTTTACCCAGTATTTCCACATCAAACGGAAACGACGCCCAAAGCGCTTGTTATTCAAATAGTCCAACATTTCCGGGTGTACCTGTAAAATAATTCTCCGGTCTAACCGGGCAGCAATATAACGGCGGATTGCCCGCTCGATATTTGCCAGGATGGTGCCCCTGGTGGGTACCAATCCGTTTCCCCCACAGGTGGGGCATGGTTCGGTGATATTATAAATTAAACTGGGTCGAATACGCTGCCGGGTCATTTCTACCAATCCGAAACGGCTCATCTCTCCCAACTTGGTAATTGCCCGGTCCCGACCAAACTCCTTTCGAAGCTCGTTTAATACTTTTTGTTTGTTACTTTCTTCTTCCATATCGATAAAATCAATGACGATTAACCCGCCCACGTCTCGCAGGCGTAGTTGGCGGGCAATTTCCCGGGAGGCCTCCAGATTGATTTTTAACGAATTTCTCTCATGATCTTTTTTACCAAAATAGCGCCCGGAATTGACATCCACCACGGTTAATGCCTCGGTATGTTCAATGAACAAATACCCGCCATTGGGCATATTCACCTTTTTCTGAATGCTGTTTTGAATGTCCTGTTCGATGCGGAAAACATCAAAAATTGGCTTTTTTGATTTGAAATATTCCACGCGGTTTACCAACTCCGAGCCAACCTCTCTTAAATAACGAATGATTTCCCGCTGCATTTTCCGGGAATCCACCACAACCCGGGCAACATCGGAGGTAAACAAATCCCGGATAACACTGGATGCCATCCCCAGGTCCTGGTATAATAACATCGGGGGTTTAGCGGTACGAATTTTCTTCTGGATTTCTTCCCAATCGGACAACAGCTTTTCCAGGTCTTGTTTGATGATGCTCTCATTTTTCCCTTCGGCGACGGTACGAACAATCAGTCCAAAGTTCTTGGGAAGAAGTTTTCTCGCCAGTTGACGCAAACGCCTTCGTTCCTGCCGGGAAGAAATTTTACGGGAAATACCAATGCGGTGTTGATTGGGCACCAAGACCAAAAAGCGCCCGGGTATGGTCAATTCGGTAGTAACCCGCGGTCCTTTGCTGCTAATCGGTTCTTTGATGATTTGAACCACAATTTCCTGCCCGTTTCGGAGCAGATCTTGCGGTTCCACTTGATTTTTGTTCTTTCCATTGCCATTCTCCAACTCTTCTTCTTCAATGTCGGCAAACAGTTGGTTGACATTGGAACCCATATCGGAAAAATGTAAAAAGGCATCCTGTTCGAAGCCGATGTCAATAAATGCTGCCTGCATCCCCCTGACCACTCTTCGAACTCTGCCCTTATAAATATCCCCCACCATCCGTTCCCGATCCGGGCGTTCCACAAATAATTCTACTAATTTGCCATTTTCCAGCAAGGCAATTCGGGTATCTTCATTGGTTGAATTAATGATAATTTCCTTTTTCATAATCCACAGACTTCCTTTCCATCATAAGCGGTTGAAAAAAGGAATCGCTGAACGGAGGCACAAACCGAACGGTAAGACAGGGAGGGCGAGGAACTTATGGGCTTACAATGGCATTCGGTTCCAAAACTTAACCGTCAAAATGCGTCCGAATGCCAAATGTGATGAGGATGGGTTCAGTTGTTTCAACAGGCAAAAATAAACCCGTGGGTATGCCAGATGACAAAGGTTTAATACGTTTATCTTAAAAACAACTGAATGATCCATCGTTTACAGATTTTTATCAGCCCGTCATTCTGTTCTTAATGCTCGTTACACCCTTTTTTCTGTTGAAAGCGGCAAGATGATAAAATTTATTCCCGGCTTATGGGATAGGTACTTTATCCGGTCAAAGTACCTCAAAGGGTGTCAAACGTCTATCCTCTTTAACAATAAACTGTCCCGTCCTTTGAATAAAACACCGTCGATAGTCAATGCCTTGCGGTGTTAACAGCGATTCTAAAACTTCGGTTATTTTAGCAGTTTGTTCCTCTTTAATAAGAATTGAAACTTCCAGGATGTTATTTTTGGATGTCATGCCGTCCACAAAAGGACGAATATCCACCTCTCGTACTCCTTCTTTGGTACGGCGGTCTACCAGGATTTTCTCCCGGGCTAACCACTCCGCTATCCACTCGGTGGAAAAATCGATTTCCGGAAAGTGAACTTCATAGGTGGTGAAGTTTACCACGGCAGCCAGCGCCGGCACTTTCCGAAAAATGCTTTTGTACTGCAGAATGCGTATCCCATCCGGAAGATATGCATTTAACTGCTTCTGTAAATCAATTTCCCTTCCCAATTTGACTTCCAAATCCAAATACTCCGCAGTGGACGCTACTCCGCTGCTTAATGGCAGCCCATAAGAAATTTTCAGCGTTCTTTTCTTTCCCTGGGATTGGACAACCGGAATTTTTGCCATTCGTAATGCCCGGTTAAAAATGACCGTTAAATCTTTGTGTGACAAAAACCGATATACGCCGGTTTTGGAATAACGCACCCGAATACGGGTTTTGATAACCGCAGAAGGCATTTGAACTTTTTTCCCCTTCCTGCCATAGCGAATTGGTTGTGCTTCCTGCGGTAAGGCGGCATGTGTGCGGGTATCGGTTCTCTGGAACGTTGATGTACCCTCGTATGGGTTCCGGGCAGTGTGTCGGATGATCGCTTCAAACTCCCTGGCGGTTATCCCCATCCCCAGGGAAACACTATCCCGGTTCTCTGAATGCAGTTGCCCCTGTGCCGCCCGATTTTTTTCAGTTCGATAGAACGCTTTGCCCACTCCAAATGAGAAGAAGTCCCAGGGGAGGGGAGAAGTGATGGAAATGGGAGAAAGGTATAGCTGTAAATCCCTCCCGAATTCCTGCCAGGCTTCCTCCCAGGGGGTGGTTTGGAACGTTTCCCGATGATGAACAAACCGGGCGCCTAATTCCCAGGCGCGCATAATAACAGTGCCCATCGGCCGACCCACCCGGTGGAATAAAGTGCGTAACAGGGGCAAGTAATAATTCTCCGTTATCTCCAGGGGGACTTTTTCCGGCAGCTTCGTGCGGATATAGTCGCTTCTTTCTGCCAACACCGCCGGTGACTCTTGTTTTTCCCACTGGAACGGGGTAAACGGACGCGGGGAGAATCCTTCCAGTGAGATGCTTAAACGAGCGCCCGGAAAACTTTCGGTAAGTTCCTGGCACTGCTTTACCAGATGAATCAATTCATTTAAGTCTTCGGTCTTCTCGGTGGGCAAACCGATTATGGAAAAGAGGTGAACAGATTTCCAGCCCTCGCTCAGGATGGCGGAAAGCGCATCCAGAACCTCCTTCTCCCGTAATTGAATGTTTGCCATTCGGCGCAGCCGGGAACTGGCTCCGCCGAGAAAAATCGGGAACGGCAGCTGCTGCAATTGGAATAACATCTCCGCAGCATCGGGATTACCCAGATTCCAGCGAAAATCCGACACCGAATATTCAATCTTCCGCTTGTCCAGAACATTTTTTTCCTTCAGAATTTTCCACAAGTTGGCAACCAGCGATTTTGTGGGTGTCAGCAATTGCTCGATTTTCGATGGGAAATAGGGGCGGAGCAGTCTGATTGCTTCTTCAAAAAACCGGACAATGCTTTCATGTCCTGCCGAATTGACAAGCCGGTTGGTGCGAGCCGGGCACTCCCGATTGGAAGCGATTTCCCAATCGTAAGGAAAATAGCGGGAAACGGTAAAATCAGTTAACGGAGAGAGGGGCGGAATAAAGAGAGACTGGTTTTCCCGGTGAGTCTCCGGGCGTATTTCAATTTGCTTGGGCACCCCCGGGTGAACAGTCGAGTTCCCTTGAAATTCTTGAAAATCATTGTATCGGGGTTGATAAAAGGAAGGGATATAAACCCCGCTAATCTGACTGAATGAAAAGAGTAACTCGGCTTTTGACTGCCCGGGCTGCCGGAAAGTTGTAATGGCGGAGAGAAGTTGTAAAATGGCTCCGATGTTACTCCCCGGCACAATGAGATCGAAAAAGTCTGCACCCCATTCCGGTTGCAGAACCCCGGGTCCGCAACCGATAATGAGGGGGTCCGAATCTCCTCTCATCTTGCCTTTTGCGGCAACACCAGAGAGGGAGAGGATGGTTAATACCTCCGGAATGGTCAGTATTTCCGGAAGATAAAAAACAAACGCATCAAATTCGGATAGTGGGGTCCGGGATTCCAGTGAGAAAAGCGGTATCCGTTGCTCCTTTAGAACCCCTTCTGCGTCTATCCAGGGTGCGTAAATTCTCTCCGCCCATACCCTGTTATTTTGATTCAGACCAAAATAAAGCGTCTCAAATGTGATGTCCTTGATACCGGTGTCATACACATCGGCATAACAAAGTGCGACATGCAGGTCTATTGGATGCGGATCTTTTAAAACGGTATTCAGTTCGTTTCCCAGATACCGAACCGGTTTCAGGACAAATGGCAGAAAATCAATATCTATTTTCGATTTCAGCTCCATTTCTGATAAACAATGTTCTCCACAGCCTCTTTAATAACGGGAATATTGGTAGTGGAGTCCGGAACGATGAGGATGGCGTTGTCCCCGGCAATCGTTGCCAGAATATTGCGATGTTTCATCTGATCGATAAATATCGCTACCCCCTTGGCTCGGCCGGTGATCGTTTTCACCACTACCAGATTTTCATTATGATAAATTCCCAAAATTTCCATCCCTACTATCTTCATAAAAGCATGATTCCCTTCCTGCTCGGCAATCACATAGCGGTATCCTTCCGGCGTCGGTTTTCGGATGATACCCATCTCATGGAGATCGCGGGAAAGAGTCGCCTGGGTAGTTGAATACCCCCGGGCTTGTAATCTGGCTAATAATTCCGATTGATTGGCAATATGTTCTTCTTGAACAATTTGCTTGATGGCATATTGGCGTTCCTTTTTTTTAGCCATTTTTACACTCCTTTTGTGTTCTGTTACATCCACTGTAAACTTCCCTGATCTCTCCGCCCCCGCCGTATGCCATAACCTCCAGGGGAGACTTCCCCGCTGTTTCTTTTCGTCCCCCTCGGATAAGATTATATTGCCCGGATAACTTGTTATAGCATCGCCGGGGAGATTAAATTTCATTCATTTGCATACCCTCCCTTTTTTATGTCTCTCATGGTTTCGACGTAACTTATTTAAACATTAGAAGTTATTAAGATTTTATCCGTAGATAATGGGGGAGACGGCATAAAAATACGAATATTCTCCGTGTTTAACCGGTTCGTAAATTTGGAAAATCTTCCAATCAAAAAATCCTTCGCCCTGGAGGGAACTCCCTACAATTCGATGAACCGCTTCAGGCAGTTCGGTTTAATCCGGCAAGCTGTTACCCAATTCTAACCTCAGAACACGCCATGAAGTGGCAATTGGTCGTTTACAGGTGCCGTCATTTTATGCTGTGCACCTTGTTTACTGACGGTCCATACTGCCGTATGCTCCCCCTTTTCCGGACCTCAACGCGAGCACGTGGTCAAGGAGTGATCACGTTGTGGGGTGATGAACCAAATGCTATTCAGATGCCATTTTTTCCCTCAACGCTGCCTGAGCTGCTGCCAAACGGGCAATTGGCACCCGGTAAGGGGAGCAGCTAACATAATTCAGGTTGATGCGATGGCAAAATTCCACAGAAGCCGGTTCTCCACCGTGTTCCCCGCAAATGCCAACCTTTAAGCCATCACGGGTCTTTCTACCCTGTTCCACGCCCCATTCCATCAATTTGCCCACGCCATCCTGGTCAACGGTTTGAAAGGGATCCGCCGGTAAAATTTTGTGTTCCACGTAAAAGGGTAGAAAAGATCCGGAATCATCCCGTGACATCCCGAAGGTGGTCTGGGTCAGGTCGTTGGTGCCAAAACTGAAGAATTCCGCCACAGTGGCAATCTCACCCGCCGTGATGGCAGCGCGCGGAATTTCAATCATGGTGCCTACCAGGTAGTCAACCGTGACACCCTGCTCTTCAAACACTTCCTTTGCCACTTCCCGAACCACCTGCGCTTGTTCTTTCAATTCATTGACATGCGAAATCAACGGAATCATAATTTCCGGTTTAACATCAATCCCTTCCTTTTTAACAATGCAGGCGGCTTCCAGAATTGCCCGGGCTTGCATTTCGGTAATCTCCGGGTAGACAATTCCCAATCGGCATCCCCGGTGACCCAACATGGGATTAAATTCCTGCAATTGGTCCACCCGGGCTTTCAGCTTTTCGTAAGGCACATTCAATGAACTGGCTAACTCTTTTAATGCCGTTTCATCATGGGGGAGAAATTCATGCAACGGCGGATCCAGGGTACGGATGGTCACCGGCATCTCCTTCATCACCCGAAAAATACCGACGAAATCTTCCCGTTGCATTGGGAGCAGTTTGGAGAGAGCCGCTTTCCTTCCGGCGGAATCTTCTGCGACAATCATTTCCCGCACTGCCTGAATGCGATTGCCGCCAAAGAACATGTGCTCCGTGCGGCATAACCCGATCCCTTCAGCGCCAAATGCCACGGCAGTGGACGCCTGATCGGGCTGGTCCGCATTGGTGCGCACCCGCAGGCGGCGAAATTCATCCGCCCAGGTCATCATTTGTTCGTAAATATGAAACGCATCGGAGGTCTGCACCTCATCTTTTTCTTCAAACAAAACTTGCAGCACTTCCGAGGGGCGGGTTTGAATTTGCCCCTGAATAACTTCCCCGGTGGTACCGTCAAGAGAAATCCAATCTCCTTCTTTGACCACTTTGCCATTTACCTGAAACGTGCGGGAATTATAATCGATATTCAGTTCGCCGGCACCGACCACGCAGACCTTGCCCATTTGTCTCCCCACCAGGGCAGCATGGGAGGTCATTCCCCCCCGGGCAGTTAAAATACCTTCGGCGGCATTCATGCCCTTAATATCTTCCGGAGAGGTTTCCATTCTTACCAGGATGACCCGTTCTCCCCGGTTTGCCAGGGCAACTGCATCGGTGGCATTAAACACCACTTTGCCGGTGGCAGCACCAGGACCGGCATTTAAGCCAACCGTCAGTAACCGACCATCTTCAATGGCAGCCTGCTTTTCTTTCAAATCAAAAATAGGACGCAGCAATTGGTTCAACTGGTCCGGGGCAACTCGCAGCAGGGCTTCCTCTTTGTTGAGCAATCCCTCTTCAACCATTTCCACGGCAATACGCAGGGCGGCAAAACCGGTTCGTTTCCCGACCCGGGTTTGCAGCATCCACAACCGTCCTTTCTGGATGGTAAATTCCATATCCTGCATATCCCGGTAATGGCGTTCCAGAGTTTCGGCAATCTGTTGGAATTGGTCATATACTTCGGGCATGGTGTCTTTCAGTTGCTCAATCTTTTGAGGGGTCCGGACACCTGCGACCACATCTTCTCCCTGGGCGTTCATCAGGAATTCGCCGTAGAGTTTTTTCTCCCCGGTTGCCGGGTCGCGGGTAAACGCCACCCCGGTGCCGGAATCCTCACCCATATTTCCGAATACCATGCTCTGCACATTTACTGCCGTTCCCCATTCATCCGGAATATGGTGTATTTGACGGTATACAATTGCCCGATCGTTATTCCAGGAGCCGAAAACCGCTCCGATAGCCCCCCAGAGCTGCTCCATCGGGTCTTCCGGAAAGTCTTTGCCGGTTCTCTCTTTAATGGCAGCTTTAAACTCCTCCACCAGTTCTTTCAGAGCATCCGTATCCAGTTCGGTATCCTGTTCCACACCTAATTCCGCCTTTTTCGCCATTAAAATTTCTTCAAACGGGTCAATATCGTTTTCCGATGCCGGTTTTAAATCCAACACCACATCGCCATACATGGCTACAAAGCGGCGATAAGAATCATAAGCAAAGCGGGGGTTGTTGGTCTGTTCGATCAGTCCTTGCACGGTGGTGTCGTTTAATCCCAGGTTTAAAACGGTATCCATCATTCCCGGCATGGAAATTCGTGCCCCGGAACGAACCGAGACCAGCAACGGATTTTTGGCATCACCGAACGTTGCCCCCATTTCCTGTTCAACCTTTCGCAGCGCTTCCTGCACCTGCGATTCCAATTCGGACGGGTATTGTTGGTTGTGTTGATAGAAATAAGTACAAACTTCCGTCGAGATGGTAAATCCGGGAGGAACCGGAATTCCCAGCCGGGTCATTTCTGCCAGGTTCGCACCCTTGCCACCCAGCAAATCCTTCATTTCTGCACTTCCTTCAGCAACTCCGTTTCCGAAATAATACACATACTTTTTAGACATGGCAGCTACTCCTTTCAGAATATCAAGGAAGAGTTATTAAGAATAAAAATTAACAATCTCTAATAATTTGTTTTAGTGATTAATGATGCACATTTTTTGATTTTTTATTGAAAAATTACAGGATAATATCTTTTTCCTGCGATTAATTCCATTTCGTCTCTCCTGCATTCCGGTAGCCGGTACATACCGAAATGAATTTTCAAACTTTAAATTTAAGTTTTTCCGAGAATCATTGCAAAAGGATAAAAAATTGGGTAGGTACAACCAATTCTTACCCGTTGCGATCAACCGGGGATGAACAAGATAACGGAGCATCAGAGAGGACGGAGGGAGAACTTTTTTAGTAATTACTCAGGTTGTTCTACCGCAACGAACGCAACGTTCGCAACGAACAGATGTTTATCTCTTTCACGTTGCAGCCGTCGCGTATCCCCTGGGATCATTGCGGTAACGAAAAAGTTTTGATGACAAAAACAGATTTCTACAGGAACTCTTTCTTATCCACGTCCTGAAGAGCTACTCCCTGAGTAGTCGCCTTTCTTATATCTGTTGCGGCTGTTTCTCGGTTCGGCATCCCCACTCGTTTTTTCCAAATTCCGCCCACTCTTGAATTAGCGAGGTAAAGGTAGTATATTTCGCCAAAAATTAAGGGATGAGCATGAGTTACAATCGAGTGGTGATAGATGCGATGGGCGGTGATTATGCCCCGGAGGAGATAATCAAAGGAGCATTGCGAGCCTGTCTGGAGAGCAACACCATCAAATGTATTTTTGTAGGAGATGAGGAGAAAATCCGGGCGTTAATGACGGGAAAATCCCTGCCCGAGGACCGCTGGGAAATTGTTCATAGCAGTGAAGTCATCTCCATGGATGAACCCCCGCGGGAAGCCGTGGAAGAAAAACAGAATGCCTCTATTAACGTGGCGGTTCGCTTAATCCGGGATGAAAAAGGAGATGCCCTGGTAAGCGCCGGAAGCACCGGTGCCACGGTCATGGCATGTTCCTCGGTGATTCCCCGGATAGCCGGTATAGAACGGGCAGCTTTTGCCGCCGTGCTGCCCGCTGCTAAAATTCATCCCGAAGATTCGGGAATGACCACCCTGCTGGATGTGGGCGCTACCATCCATTGTACGCCCAATCAATTGCTCAGTTTTGCCATTATGGGAATGCACTATGCCCGGGATATTCTTGGCATTAGCAACCCGAGGGTGGGATTGTTGAATATCGGTGAAGAGGAAACCAAAGGTCACAGCACCCTGGTGGAAACCCATGCCCTGCTTCGGAGAATGGAGCAGTTAAATTTCATCGGTAACGTGGAGGGCAAAGACATTATGCGGGGCACTGCCGATGTGATTGTCACCGAAGGCATTACCGGGAATATTGTTCTGAAAGGATTGGAAGGTATGGCGGAGATGGTGATGCAAACCATGAAGCAAATGTGGAAACGGGGAGTTCTCTCCAAGGTTGGCATTGCCATGTTAGCGCCGGCCTTAAGCAAACTCAAAAAACGATTTGATTACACCGAGTATGGCGGTGCGCCGCTGTTGGGATTTCGCAAACTTATTATCAAGGCACATGGTCGTTCGAAAGCAAAAGCCATAAAAAACGCCATCCTGCTGGCGGAAAAATCAATCCGCAGCAACCTGGTGGGGCAGATTGAAGCTTCCATCCGGGAATATTATTTGAGCATGTTTAACGAAAAAGTGACGGAGAAATAGAACAGCCGCAACATGATCACGTGGTGATAATCCCAATGGCAGTATTCACTCGGTTCGCAGTTGTGATGATGGGGGAAATTGGTGGGGTAGAGAGCGGGCTTCCACAGGAGGCAGACAGTTGGATAAGTCTTATTTCGTAACGATTCAGCCACAGAGTTCATAGCGTTTTCAGAAACGAAATTCAAGGGAAAAGTCGAAAATACTGCAATAACTTCTGTAAAACTTCTTGTTATTTCGCTTTTTTGATCAATTATTTCATATTCTCAATGACCTCTGTGCTCTCTGGGGCAAGACAACTGAATAAATACCTTATTTCTAAAATATTACATACCAGAAAGGAGTTCTTTAAATGCCTGATATAAATGAAGAATATATAAAGTCGTTATTAAAACAAATTCCTTATCCCGGTTATGAGGAAGAAAATATTGTCTCGTTTGGCGTGGTGCGAACCATCAATATACAGGAAACCCGTATTACGGTGGATTTAAAATTCAATACCACGAACGAATCCGTAAAGAGCGAGATTAAAAAAGCAATTCAGGATACTCTAAAACGGGAATTGCCGGATAAAAAGATCTTGGCGGTTGAAGCGTTGCCGACCTTAAACATTCCGGTTGGTCCTCCCAAGCCAAATGACCCGTGGGCGGGCAGGGCAGCACTGCCCGGAATTCGCAGTTTACTTGCCGTGGCGTCTGGTAAGGGCGGGGTGGGGAAATCCACTGTCAGCACCAACTTAGCCATTGCCCTGGCGAACGAGGGCTTAAAAGTGGGGTTGATGGATAGCGATATTTACGGACCCAGCATACATATCATGATGGGAGTGGAAGATAAACCGGGCGTAACTGCACAGCAAAAATTGCTGCCGGTAGAGAAGTTTAACATCAAGATGATGTCCATGGGATTTTTAATTGATAAGGACACCCCGGTAATCTGGCGGGGTCCCATGGTGAACAAGGCGGTGGAGCAGTTTTTAAGAGAAGTGGAATGGGGTGAACTGGATACCCTGATCATCGATTTACCACCCGGCACCGGGGATGTACAGCTCAGCCTGGTGCAAAAAGTGCCCATGAGCGGTGCAATTGTGGTCACCACGCCCCAGGAAGTAGCGGTGGTGGATGCCCGGCGCGGCCACCAGATGTTCCAGAAATTGAACATCCATACCTTTGGCATTGTGGAAAACATGAGCTATTACCCGAATCCCGGGAACGGGGAGAAGGTATATATTTTCGGTAAGGGGGGAGGCGCCAAAGCAGCTTATGAATTGGGAGTGCCCTTCTTAGGAGAAATTCCCATCGATCCCGAGGTGGCAGAAGCCGGTGACGGGGGCACACCCATCGTCGCCGGAAACCCGAAAAGCCCTGCCAGCAAAGCCTTTCAGGAAATTGCTCAAAAATTGATCAAATTGGGATTGCTGGAACGGGTGCCCCGATAGGAGATAATATTTGGGAGGGGAGAGGGGATATAGGGAATAGGGGGATCTGGTGGGAATCGGATAAAGAAATGGACATGTCGTTCTTCTCCGACACTCGTTACCGATCACCCACTCCCTCCGCCCGGAGTTTATCCCACGCAATCTGAGTAAAACCATTGAGACTTGACGCCAATTAGGGCTGACTTGCAAGATCAAACACCCATTCTCACCGTGAACAACCTCCACAAACGCTTTCCCCTGGAAAAGAAACTCTTTGGTGAATCCCGGCAGCATATCTATGCAGTGAATGGGGTGTCGTTTCAATTGCATCGGGGTCGAACGACCGGGTTGGTGGGTGAATCGGGCTGCGGAAAAAGCACGGTGGGGAAGTTGATCTGTAAGTTGGAAGAACCGGACCGGGGGGCGATTTTGTTTGACGGAGAAAATATTCAATCCTTTTCCGGTGGGCGGAAACTGAATTACCATCGCCGGGTGCAGATGATATTCCAGAATCCTTACACCTCTCTGAATCCTCGCCAGCGAATTGAACGGGGATTGACGGAAATTTTCCGGGTCCATCAGATTTGTAAGAAATCCGAAATACCGGGGGAGATCAACCGGGTATTGTCTTCGGTAGGACTCCCCGAAGAGAGTCGGCGCCGTTATCCGTTTGAATTCTCCGGCGGGCAGCGTCAGCGCTTGTGTATTGCCCGGGCGCTTACCGTTCAGCCGGAAGTGATTGTCTGCGATGAGCCGGTCTCCGCCCTTGACGTCTCCATCCAGGCTCAGATTCTAAAACTTCTCAAAGACTTACAGGAGCAGCATCAACTTACCTACCTCTTTATTTCCCATGATCTGAGCGTGGTGTATCACATTTGTGATGAGGTTTTAATCATGTACCTGGGAATGATTGTGGAACGTGGTACCGTGGAGACTATTTTTCATCATCCCGCGCATCCATACACCGAGGCGTTGCTCAGTGCCATCCCCATGCCGGACCCCCAAACCCGGCGAAAACGAATTGTGTTAAGCGGGGAAATTCCCTCGCCAACCCACCTGCCGCCGGGCTGTCCGTTCTTTTCCCGCTGTTCTCAACGAAAACCGGTTTGCGAAAAGGAAATGCCCCCGGTAACAAGGCTGGATAAAGAGCACCAGGTCTCCTGCTGGTTATATAAGGAATCCTCTTGAATGATGGCGGCGCATCCAACACTTCACCACCCCTCCCGGATCCAATATGGGGACTGGCTAATTGCCGGCGCTCTCACCCTAACCGTTGGCTTCTTGACGGCTCTCTTCTCCCTTCACAACGGGCTGGGGGTGACGTATGATGATGCCAGCTTTGCCCTGGCTACCCGCTCTTTTTCTTTACCGGATATCCGCCCTCAGTTACCGGGATACTATCTCTACGTTCTTCTGTTACGCCTCATCACCTCATTTACCGGCAACGCCTTCACTGCGATGAAGTATCTAAATCTTGTTTTTTCAGCGCTTGGCAGCGGCTTGCTCTATTTCCTGTGGCGGAAGTGGTTCCCGAAATCCCTCTCGATACTGCTTGCCTTGTTGGTCATGAGCAATCCCTTTGTATGGTTTTATAACAGCAATACCCAGATTTATGCCTTTGACCTGTTCTTTAGTGTCGGGGCTGTTTTGTTGGGCTTATCTTCCCGCGGGATTTATGCCCTGCCGGTATTTTTTGCCCTGGGAATGGGCATCCGCCCCAGTTCGCCGCTGCTGCTGTTTCCGCTTTATCTTTTCCTGTGGATCAGACGGGTCCGGAATGGCGGGGCATCGAGGAGGTGGGCTGTTCTATCCCATCTGTTAGGCGTGGGAGCATTGTTGGTATGGCTGCTCCCGATGATGAGTGCTGTCGGTGGCTGGAAAACTTATCTCAACTTCTATAAAACACTCTATCCGGTAGAGCCGCTTAATTTGCTGCAAAATATCTATCGGCTCTCTTCTTACAGCGTATTCATTTTTCTGCCTTTTGTAATACCAGCGCCGATTCTTCTGCGCCGGATACTGCGAATGGGGCATTTTTCTATACCGGAACTGCTTGCCACAATGAAACGCTTTTCCGAAGATGTTGTTTTTAGCGTGGCGGAGGAGCCGCTTCAGTTTTCCCACTCCGGTACGGCTTTGCCCCTCCCAACCCTGAAGCGATTGTTGTTCTGGTGGATTTTCCCCCCAATTCTGTTTTTTCTTCTTTTTCATTATTCCAAGGGCTATTTTACGATTTGTGCAGCCGGGGTTCTTGGCACATTGCCCCTTCTGCTTCGGGGTAGCAAACGGATAAGGGAACTCCTTTTTGCCATGATCATCCTTCAGACCCTGGTGTTTGTGCTCTTTCCCTACCGGCTGCCGGATGTGCGGGTTTATCAATCGCTGCGGGTGCGGGACATCAGCCTGGGGAAGGTCTGGCTGGAACGCACCCAATCCCATTACCTGATGGCGCAATCGCAGAATCGGGCGGTGGAAAACTTCTGGGGGGCTGCCGACAGGGTAGTTAATCTGTTTCGGGAGCAAGCAGGGCAGGATAGTACCGCATACCGATTTATTTTAACGGACCCAACCTTCCCGTTAAAAAGCCGTTTGTTGCAAGCCCGTTACCCGGATATTGCGTTCGCTTCTATTAATCTTTATGAAGACGATGGTTACATTCTGTGCCGGGGATTAACAATAAAAGAGATGAAAGGCTTAAGGGAACTGTTCTCCCGGTCACTTTTTGTCAGTCGCCGGGAATTTGTACAACAATATCTGCCCGATTTTTCCCTGGAAAACTTACGATATGACGGAGACTGGGCAATTTTTTCCTTTTCACCGGGTGATACGGATCGGGCGGTGAAGCGCTATCTTACGTTATTTGAACGTTAATAAACCATGAAACGGCAACCCCCTTTAAAAATTACGGTAATCTCTGCTCTAAATTTATCAGACATCCATCAGGATATCGCATTGTTAAAAAAGCATTTCGAGGTAAGCGCTCACCTGGGCGGCGGTTGGGCAGCCATCCCCCGAATTATAAAGTTAGTCGCCAAAAACGATGTTGCTCTGGGATGGTTTGCTTCTACATACACGTTTGCCATGGTGCTGGCGGCACAGCTTTTTGGCAAACGAACGCTCATTCAGCTTGGCGGGGTGGATACGGCAGCCGACCGGGAACTGAATTACGGCATCTGGCTGAGCCGGTGGAAATCCCCCCTGGTACGGTTTGCTCTGCGCCATGCCGACCGGGTGTTTGCTATTCATGAAAACGCGATTCATATCTTGCGGAAAAACAGCGGATTGAATATCGAAACAATAAAACGGCTGCCCACCGGGTACGATGCCGATTTCTGGCAGCCGGCATTTCCGAAACAACCGATAGTGCTTACCGTGGCAAAATGCGATACCCGGCAACGGATGCTTATTAAAGGGATAGATGTGTTAGTGGAGACCGCCCGGCGGCTCCCCGGGGTGGAATTCCGGGTGGTGGGAATCAATCCGGCGGAAGTGCCTGCTTTATTGGGCGAAGTACCTGAAAATATGCAGTTTGTTTCCCCGGTGCCGCGTGGGGATTTATTAGCGTATTATCAACAGGCGAAGGTCTATTGCCAGCCGTCCCGCCATGAGGGCGGATTTCCCAACACCCTCTGCGAAGCGATGCTCTGCGGCTGTATCCCTGTTGGAACCCGGGTGGGCGGCATGCCGGCGGCTATTAACCACTTTGGCTTTCTGGTGGAAACGGAAGATGTGACCGGGCTGAGCAATGCCATCATGCAAGCCTTAGCTTTACCGGAACAGCAGGGATTGAAAGGGCGTGAGCATATTGCCCGGAAATTTCCACTGCAACGCCGGGAAGAACAGTTGGTAGCAGCAATAAAAGAATTTGCAGGGGAATAATTCATAACGGAATCGAGTGCAATGAAAATTCGGATGGCATCTTACCAGGGGGTAAGCCTGATTCGGGGCGGACCCACGGTGCAAATTATGGAAACCCGCAACCATTTGTTACGGTTGGGGATAGATGTGGAGCTGTTTAATATGTGGGCGTCCCTGGAAGAAATATTGGATTGTGACCTGGTGCATTTGTTTGCCTCTAACTTCGATGTTTATGGGCTGGCACGTCATTTTCACGAGCGAAAACTTCCGTATGTGGTCAGTTCGATTTTCTATACCCGCCGTTCTGCGCGCACCGTTCGCACCATCACTGCCATCCACCGGTTAATGCGCAAAATCCATCGCGGGGTGTGGTGGGATTACGGCTATAACCGGGATGTATGTACCTGGGCGGAAGCCGTGCTTCCCAATACCCGGGCGGAAGCGAAGTTGGTGCATAAAGGATTGGGCATCCCCATGGAAAAAATTACCGTCGTTCCCAACGGCGTTTCCGAATCTTTTCTGCACGGCGATCCGGCATTGTTTAAGAAACAATACGGTCTGGAAAACTTTATCCTGAATGTGGGGCATATCGGTCCGGATCGAAAAAATGTGCTGGCGCTGGTGCAGGCATTGGCAAAAATTGATCATCCTGCGGTCATTATCGGGCAGGTCACACGGGGCGGGGAGTCGGAAGCCATTATACAGGCAGCCCGAAAGAACAAAAACCTGTTGATTATCGAGGGAGTGCCGCACGATTCGCCGCTGCTGGCGTCCGCTTATGCCGCGTGTGAGGTATTTGCCCTTCCGGCAAAGTTTGAAACCCCCGGTATTGCTGCCCTGGAAGCTGCTCTTGCCGGCGCTAAAATTGTCATCACCCCTTACGGCGGTACCCGGGAGTATTTTGAAGATATGGTGGAGTATGTGAACCCCTATTCCATAGAAGACATCCGACGGGGCATTCTCGCGGCACTGGAAGCACCCCGGTCGGACCGCCTGAAACAACACGTACTGAAACATTTCACCTGGGATAAAATTGCTGCGAAAACTCTTGCAGTGTATCAACAAGTTTTGGGAAGGTAAAATCGATTGCCATGAGGATTAAAATTCAACCTCCCGATCTACCGGAAAGCCATTTTCATTGGGGGGCGGCGCTTGTGGTGGTGCTTACCATTATCACCCGGTTTTATCATATCGCTTTTGACAGCCTCTGGATTGATGAAGGGTTTTCAGTTAGAACGGCATTGCTTCCGTTTTTAGAGATGTGGCAGCGCACCCTTGCCGATACTCATCAACCGCTTCATGGGATTTTGCTCCACTTCTGGATCCACCTCTTCGGAAGCAGCGAATTTGCCGTGCGCTCCCTCTCTGCTATCCTGAACATTTTCACCCTGTTGTTGATAGTTCCGCTTGGCAAACGTCTCTTGAACAACCGGGTAACCCTTTATACATTGTTCATCTTTCTGCTTTCTCCCTTTCAGGTATACTATGCTCAGGAAGCGCGTTCTTATAGTTTGTTAGAGTTTCTCAGCATCCTCTCGGTTTTGTTATATTTGAAGCTTCGGAAGAATCAAAAGCAATCCCTCATTGCATTGGTCATCGTCAATGTGCTGCTTATTCATACCCATGTATATGGATGGCTGATCCTGTTACTGGAAAACGCCTGGTTTTTATATCTTCACCGGGAACGGAAAACACCGTTCGCTTCCTCTGCCTGGTTGGCTGCTCAAATCGTAACGGTCCTCTTGTTTCTCCCATATTTCTTCAGGTTCAAAGAAATCGTATTGTCCGTTCAGCATTCCTTCTGGATCAAACGCCCGGGGTTCCTCCACCTGGCAGGTGCCTTTGTGCAATTCAGCGGCGCCCCGTTCGTTCTGGCGTTCATTTCTGTGATGGCTTTCGTGGCACTCTGGCGTATGTTACCCAATCCTCCCTCTGGTCAACATCGGGAATCCATTGGTTTTCTGTTCTTGTGGATATTCATGGTGGTTGCCGTACCCTTTTTGCTCTCCCAAATTCTTCGCCCCATCTTTATGCCGCGTTATGCCATTGCCGCCGCCGTGCCGTTTTATTTTTTGATCGCGTTCGCAATCACCCAATTCCCCGGGCGACTACAAATTTTTGCCATTAGCGGGCTGCTCCTGCTTTCTCTTTTCTTTCTGCACCGTTATTATCGGGAGACCACCCGGGAACCCTGGCGGTTGGTTTTGCAGGATTTACGGGAACACGCCGCCCCCGGGGATGTGATTCTCCTGCCAGCAGAAGCAAAACCGTCAAATGTGTTTCAGACAGATGTGCAGGTGATCGGTCCGGAGTGCTCCCTGCCGGATGTTTTTCTGTATTATGCAAACGGACTGCCCCAACGCTTGCTCGGGGTTACCGAAAAACAGGTGGCTGCCGGAATTTTCCGGGAGCAATTACCAGGGATACTGAAAGACTCCGACAGTGGCGTCATCTGGTTTGTGGATGCCCATTTTAACAACCTGGATGAGAAGCTCTTAACCCAATTACGGAAACGATACCGGCTAATTACTGTTTATACCTATTACCACCGGGATTTGTACGGGCGCCAGGTAACTCACATTCGCCTGTGGAAGCTGAGGAAGTAGCCATTGCCGTTGACAGTGGCAGCAGGCATTCCGATAAAATCGCTCACATTCCTGTGAGCAAATCTCCGGGGGAGCAGGCGGGAATAAAATCGTCCGGATTTTAGTGTCAGGGGGGAGATAGCGTTCAGTGATTCGTTTTCTGCTAAAAAGGGGTAAAAGAGGAAGTGCAATACGCATTTGAATATTCTCTTTCCACGTTTCACACCTCAGATGTTCATTCGGTACTCGCCCCACTTCCCGTGGCAGTCGGAAAAAATTCAACTTGAGTATTGACAACGGTTTCCGAAACGCTTATATTCTCTCGCCATCAAAATCCGACAAAATTAGTCGGGTTTAAAAAATTGGGATGGGTTTCGCAAAACAACCTGGCAAGCAAAAAATGTTTAAAATCAGCAAAAAAGTTGAGTATGCCCTGATTTCCCTCTTGTATATGGCAGACCGGGAAGAAGGGGAGTTGACCACCGCCCGGGAGTTGTCGGAAATTTTTAACATTCCTCAGGAAATCGGTGGAAAAGTGCTTCAAAGTCTGACCCGGGGGGGCTTTGTCAATTCCGTTCAGGGGGTGAAGGGCGGGTACCAGTTGGCGATCCCGGCGGAACGCATTGTGGTCATCGATGTAATCAGTGCGGTGGAAGGACCGCTCCGGGTGGTTGGGTGCGCTGTTGATGCGGAAAATTGTACCTGCGAACAATTAAATTTTTGCAACATTCGAAATCCCATGGAGACCATCCAACTGAAATTGATTCAGTTTTTTAACACCATTTCCATAAAAGATTTACAGCAAAATACCATTACAATGTCAACGGAAACGGTCGCCGATAGCGAATCTTCTTTTCCGGGAAAATTTACTTCTTAGTTTTCGGGGACGTATAACCAACCACGAAAGAGGTGTTAGATGAGCACAGAACAAGAAACCATTCAGCAGCATATCAAAAGCGAATATAAATGGGGGTTTACCACCGATATAGAAACCGAAACCGCCCCGAAAGGGCTTAATGAAGACGTTATCCGGTTCATTTCGATGAAGAAAAATGAACCGGAGTGGCTTCTGGAGTGGCGTTTAAAGGCGTATCGTCACTGGTTAAAGATGGAAGAGCCCCACTGGTCGCATGTGGAATATCCCCCGATCGATTACCAGGATGCTTATTATTTTGCCGCACCCAGGCAGGAGAAAAAGCCGGAAAGCCTGGATGAAGTTGACCCCAAACTGATTGAAACATTCAATAAATTGGGCATTTCCCTGGAGGAGCAGAAACGTTTAACCGGGGTGGCGGTAGATGCGGTAATGGATAGCGTTTCGGTTGCAACTACCTTTAAAGAAGAATTGTCGGAACTGGGAATTATTTTTTGTTCGTTTTCCGAGGCGGTGCAAAACCATCCGGATTTGGTAAAGAAATACCTGGGCAGTGTGGTGCCGCCGGGGGATAACTTTTTTGCCGCTTTAAATTCCGCTGTGTTTAGCGACGGCTCTTTTTGCTACATTCCGCCGGGAGTTCGCTGCCCCATGGAATTGTCCACTTATTTCCGTATCAACGCGGCGAACACCGGGCAGTTCGAACGTACCTTGATTATTGCCGATGAGGGCGCTTATGTCAGCTATCTGGAAGGCTGCACCGCGCCGATGCGGGATGAAAACCAGCTTCATGCCGCGGTGGTGGAAATTGTTGCTCATAAGAATGCGGAAGTCAAATATTCTACCGTGCAGAACTGGTATCCCGGGGATGAAGAAGGCAGGGGCGGCATCTACAACTTTGTCACCAAGCGCGGGATTTGCCTGGACGAAAATTCCAAAATCAGTTGGACCCAGGTAGAAACCGGATCGGCAATCACCTGGAAATATCCCAGTGTAATTTTAAAGGGCGATAACTCGGTGGGCGAATTTTACTCCGTTGCCGTGACCAATAATTTTCAGCAGGCGGATACCGGCACCAAGATGATTCACGTGGGAAAGAATACCCGCAGCACCATCATCTCCAAAGGGATTTCCGCCGGGCGCAGCAACAACTCCTACCGGGGGCTGGTGAAAGTGCTGAAAGGCGCCACCAACGCTCGTAATTTTTCCCAATGTGATTCATTGCTGATTGGCGATAAATGTGGGGCACATACCTTTCCGTATCTGGAAATTGCCGACCCGACCGCCCAGGTGGAACACGAAGCCACCACCTCCAAAATTGGCGAAGACCAAATTTTTTACTGCAACCAGCGAGGAATTGATACCGAAGACGCCATCGGGCTAATTGTTAACGGATATTGTAAGGAAGTGTTTAAAGAATTGCCCATGGAATTTGCCGTGGAAGCACAAAAATTGCTGGCAATCAGTCTGGAAGGCAGTGTGGGTTAACACTTAACGTGTGAACCGATTTTTCCTCTTGTTATCGTTTAAAAGGGAAAAATGGGGTTAGGCGTGGAGGGGCGAAGGGGTCGCCTCTCTGAACAGGCGATTGGATGGCACGGTGGTTTATCACCTTCGCCCCGCACCGCCCCAACGAAAAAAGGGAATGGGATAGGGTATAAGGAAGGATTGTTTGTTCGGGAATAGGAATAGAAATGGTCTGAGCAGAACTTATAGATAGAACCAGAAATTTTTTCACCACAACACTTGAAGGAAAGCTATGTTACGCATTAAAGATTTAAAAGTATCGGTAGAAGGAAATCAAATATTAAAGGGCGTGAACCTGGAAGTAAAGCCCGGGGAAGTGCATGCCATTATGGGGCCCAACGGCTCCGGAAAGAGCACTCTGGCGAATGTGTTAGCCGGAAGAGAAGAGTACCAGGTGGATTCCGGGGAAATCTGGTTTGAAGGGAAAAACTTGCTGGAGATGCCCCCGGAAGATCGAGCACGGGAAGGTCTATTCCTGGCATTTCAATACCCGGTGGAAATTCCCGGGGTTAGCAATGCGAATTTTCTAAAAACCGCTTTAAATGAGATTCGGGAATACCGGGGAGAAGAAAAAGTAGATGCGGTTGAATTTTTGCAGTTGATCAAAGAAAAGATGAAATTGGTAAACATGGATGAGAAACTCCTGAGCCGTTCGATAAACGAGGGGTTCTCCGGCGGAGAAAAAAAGCGCAACGAAATTTTCCAGATGGCGGTGCTGGAACCGAAATTAGCCATCATGGATGAAACCGATTCCGGTTTGGATATTGACGCCCTGAGAATTGTTGCTAACGGCGTCAATGCCATGCGAGACAGCCAGCGGGCATTTATCGTCATCACCCATTACCAACGGCTGCTCAATTACATTGTGCCGGATGTGGTTCACGTGTTCGCCGACGGGCGGATTGTCGAATCCGGAGACAAAGATTTGGCGCTTCACCTGGAAGAATATGGCTACGACTGGATTGAGAAGGAACGGGCGGCAGTGAGTAGTGAGTAGGGGAGACCAGTCTTCAGTGGGCAATAATTAGTAGGATAGTCATTAGTAGGACAGTGGATGAATTTGGAAAGAAAATCATCAATCCTGAAAATTATAGATAGAACCAAAAGGAAACCATGAATACACGTCAGCAGGAAATAAAAGAAACCAAAGAGTGGTATGTAAAATATTTTGAGGACTTTGAAAAACGTCTCAACGGTCAACAGCAAGAACCTTTTCACCGGGTTCGCCGGGCTGCTATCTCGCAATTTGCCGAGCTTGGGTTTCCGGATAGAAAAAACGAGGAGTGGAAATACACCCGGGTGACCCCCATTCTGAAGCATAAGTTTCAGTTTACGGATGGTGTCGGCAAGGTCAGTCGTAATCAGGTGCAGCAATTTGCCTTTCCCGGTTTGGAAGACCGTATCCTGGTGTACATAAACGGGGTTTTCTCATCGGCTTTTTCCACCTTTACTCCGGAAATCGAAGGGGTTTTTGCCGGGGGATTAAAAGACGCCCTGGAAAAAAATGAACCAACGGTGTTGAGGCACCTGGCAAAGTATGCAGACTTTCAACAACAGGCTTTTACTGCGTTAAATACTGCTTTTGCGTTAGATGGTGCCTATCTCTACATACCGGATGACATCTCGGTTGAAAAACCGGTTCATCTCCTTTATCTCTCGATTCCGGCATTGGCGCCCTCCCTGAATTCCCCGCGGAATTTGATCGTTGCCGGCAAAAACAGCCGTATCCACCTCATCGAAAGTTATCATTCCCTTGATGACACAGCGGTTTATTTGAACAATGTGGTAACCGAGATGGTATTGGCGCAGGATGCAGAGGTCGAGCATGTCAGGATTCAAAAGGAAAGTCTGAGGGGGTATCATATTTCGACATTGCAGGTGGAGCAAACCGCTCGCAGCGTTTATACCAATATCAACATTGACCTGGGCGGGGCGCTGGTGAGAAAGAATACTAACGTGGTGTTAGACGATGAGCGATGTGAGACTCATTTATTCGGGTTTTACATGGGAACCGATAAACAACACATCGATAATCATACCTTGATTGATCACGCCAAACCGAATTGTGAAAGCAATGAGACTTACCGGGGGATTTTGGGCGGGAAAGCTACCGGGGTGTTTAACGGCAAGGTGTTTGTAAGACCGGATGCCCAGAAGACAAATGCTTACCAATCCAACAAGGCATTGTTGCTCTCGGATGATGCCACGGTGAACAGCAAACCGGAATTGGAAATCTATGCCGATGATGTGAAGTGTAGCCACGGGGCAACAGTAGGGCAATTGGATGAAGATGCTCTCTTCTACCTGCGCAGTCGCGGCATTCCCGAGGAAAAGGCTTATTCCATTTTGCAACAAGCATTTGCCAGCGATATTTTTGAAAAAATAGCCATTGAAACCGTTAAAGAACAATTGGAAAATGAACTGGCAGAACGGTTTCAACAAATATAGTTTAAGAGAGGGTAACGATTCAGCTTTACCTGCATGGTTGGTGTTTTATTTGAATAGCGGAATTTTCTACAAGAAACACCGGAAAAGCCGGAACGAAGAAAAATGGGCATATAGCTGAATCATCACAAGTGATGGGAAAAAATGACAAATCCGGAATTAAGTTACGCTATTTTATGGCTTATTCCATTTTTCCGGAGGAGTGGGTAAGTGGATGTGGATAAAATCAAAGCGGATTTCCCGATTTTACAGCAGCCGGTGTACGGAAAATCGCTGGTATTTCTGGACAATGCCGCTTCAACTCAAAAACCGCAGGTAGTCATCGACGCCATCCGGCAGTATTATGAAGCGGAGAATGCCAATATTCATCGGGGTGTTTATTACCTCAGCGAGTTAGCGACTCAAAAGTACGAAGCCGCCCGGGAAACGGTTCGTCAATTCCTGAACGCCGCTTCCGTGCAGGAAATTGTGTTTACTTACGGCACCACCGATGGCATCAACCTGATAGCCGCTTCCTATGGCAGGGGGATTATCCGGGAGGGGGATGAAATCATTATCTCCGAGATGGAGCATCATTCCAACATCGTACCCTGGCAGTTGTTGTGTGAACAGACCGGCGCGAAACTGCGTGTTGTTCCCATCACCGATGATGGCGAATTGATGCTGGATAATTACCGGAAGATGTTTTCCGATAACACCCGGCTGGTCTCAATGGTATATGTTTCCAACTCCCTGGGCACCGTAAACCCGGTGAAGGAGATCATTGATATTGCCCATGAGCATGATGTGCCGGTGTTAATTGACGGGGCACAGGTTGTGGCACATCAGCCAATTGATGTGCAGGCGTTGGATTGTGACTTTTTTGTCTTTTCCGGTCATAAAATTTTCGGACCGACCGGCATTGGCGTTCTCTATGCCAGAGAGTCACTTTTAGAGGCCATGCCGCCTTATCGCGGGGGAGGTGATATGATTCGTTCGGTCACCTTCGAAAAGACCACCTATAACGACCTTCCCTACAAGTTTGAAGCCGGAACACCCAACATTGCCGGAGCAATTGGGATGGCTGTGGCGTTAGAATATGTGCAGCAAATAGGATTTGAGTTTATTGGAGAACATGAAGCCAGGTTGTTAAGATATGGCAGTGCGGCATTGTCGGAAATGAGGCAAATTCGCCTGATCGGCACGGCAACCGAGAAAGCCGGGGTGATATCCTTTGTGATGGAAGGGGTTCACCCTCATGATATCGGTACCTTTTTGGACCGGGAGGGAATCGCCATTCGCACCGGTCATCATTGCACCCAGCCGGTAATGGACCATTTTGGAGTAGCGGCAACCTCCCGGGCATCCATTGCCGTTTACAATAAGCAAGAAGATTTCGATGCGCTGATTCGAGGCCTACATAACATAAGCAAGGTATTTAGCTGATGGATGAGTTAAGAGAACTTTACCAGGAAATCATTTTAGACCATAACAAAAATCCGAAAAACTACGGTGAGTTACCAACTTGTAACCACTGCTCGGAGGGGTATAATCCGCTCTGTGGCGACCGGGTGAAAATTTATTTGTTGGTGGAAGACGGATTAATTAAAGAAGTTCGTTTTACCGGAAACGGCTGTGCCATTTCCAAGGCTTCCGCTTCGGTCATGACCACCCTGTTGAAAGGAAAGACGGTTGCCGAGGCAGAGGAAATGTTCCAGAAATTTCAGAAAATGGTTACCCAACCGTCCAATTCGGAAGAAAACTTTGAAGAATTTGATAAGATGGTGGTGTTCGCCGGGGTGCGGGAATTTCCCACCCGCATTAAATGCGCCAGCTTGCCCTGGCACACTATGTTGGCAGCGTTGCGAAACAAGGAAGAAACGATTTCCACCGAATAATTTCAAGGAATGCAGGGGTGGAGTTAACCGACAGGAATCGTGAGGATAAGAACATGAGCGAACCGGCTGATAAAGCAAAATTAAGAGGCGAAATTATTGCTGCCTTAAAAAAATGTTATGACCCGGAAATTCCGATTGATATCTATGAACTGGGGTTGATTTACGATATTCATATCGATGAGAATAATGAAGTTTACATTCGAATGACCTTAACCTCCCCGGCATGCCCGGTTGCCGGTAGTTTACCCGGAGAAGTGGAAGCCAAGGTGCGCGCCGTGGAAGGGGTGAAGGATGTAAAAGTGGAAGTGGTGTGGGATCCCCCCTGGAATATGGAAATGATGAGCGATACCGCAAAATTGGAACTGGGATTTATGTAATTTTACCAGCAAGTGTTCAGAATTACCGGTGGTACCCGGGAATAGAGAAGAGGATAGAATTTGTGTTGCCCGGGTTTCTGTCATTCCGGTTTTCCCCTTTCTGGAAATACCGGAATCTCTTGGCATATTTTTATGTGTTTGGTGGGTAAACAAAAAAACGCGATACAAAGAGTACGGATAACCTAAACCAAAGTGGAGTAGATTATGTCACAAATTCCCATCTGGCAACAACCGAATTATGATCCGGTAGCAGTCCAACCGATGCGGGATGAACTTTTAGCGGTCGGTTTTAGTGAACTGCTAACGCCGGAGGATGTCGATAAAGCCCTTGGGGTAAAAGATGGTCAAGTAGTATTGTTGGTGATTAACTCAGTCTGCGGATGTGCTGCCGGCAGCGCCCGCCCCGGCGTCTGTGAGGCATTGCAGCATTCCGTCATCCCGGACCGCCTGGTCACCGTATTTGCCGGGCAGGAAAAGGCTGCCACGCAGCATGCCCGGGAAAAATACCTGAGCCAGTTTCCACCCTCTTCCCCCTCGATGGCACTGTTGAAAAACGGTGAAGTCTTGTTCATGCTTCCCCGAATGCATATTGAAGGGCGCTCTCCCGGTGAAATTGCCAAAATTTTAACCTATGTGTTCGATGAATTTTGCAGTAAACCGGGACCTTCCATCAGTCCGGAAGATTATGCCCGGGTGGTACATGCCCGCTCCTGCGGGTCCAAAATTCCCCGCTTTAACGGGTAAACGTTCCGCTGTTTTCATTTCTCCACAATTCTGCGAAATACCGGAGGTTTACCGATGAGCAGGTGGATCCAGGTGATAAAAGCGGCGGAATTCACCACCGATAGGCATGTTATGGACTATGATGGGGAGCAGATCGTAATTTTCAAATTGGCTGATGGATTTTACGCCATCCTGGATGAATGCTCCCACGATGATGCGCCTCTCTCGGAAGGAGAAGTGGTGGAAGGTTGCCGGATCGAGTGTCCTCGTCACGGGGCGCTCTTTGATATCCGCAACGGTGATGTTCTTGGTTTTCCGGCAGTGGAACCGGTGAAGGCATTCCCGGTAAAAGTTGAAAACGGCATGGTGATGGTGCAAGTGGATGGCTGATGTTGATGCATTATATCAAAAAGTTATTTTGGAACACAACCGGAAACCGCATCATTATGGAGAATTAACCGAGCCTACGGTGACCGCCGGGGAGGAAAATCCGGTCTGCGGTGACAAGGTGCAATTGATGCTCCGGATCAATTCTTCCCATATTGTGGAAGATATCCGCTTTACCGGCAGGGGGTGTGCCATCAGTATTGCCTCCGCCTCTATCATGACCGACCTGGTTCATTCAAAATCCCTGCCGGAGTTGCAACAACTCTCCCGTCAAATCATTGATATTTTTCATCAAAAACTCCCCCCCGATTTGTTGTCTCAATTGGGTGATTATGCTGCTTTGCAGGGCGTTTTCCAATTTCCGGTACGAATCAAATGCGTGCTCCTCCCCTGGCATGCCCTGGAAAAAGCGCTTGAATTGTGCCTCTCAAATCGATAACCATAGGGGCGCATAACAAATTGCATGTTAGAAGATTCCTCCAACGGAGCCACTTCGTTGCGGCATTCCTCCCGCCGCGGCGGGATACAGCCGGAATGACATAAAAATTAGCAC
>CAYYGL010000001.1:0-128039 GCA_964471235.1 uncultured Calditrichaceae bacterium | reverse complement strand
GCGAGCATTAAAAATAGCCCGATTAATTATTCAAACTCCATAATTTTGACGTTCCATCTCGCCGGTTCCCCCCATCGCCTTTCCCCTTCTCACTTAAACTGATTCTCATTGGTGCAGCTTACCTTCATCCCGGCTTTTTCGTATTCCCTGCCGCACTTTTGGCAAACGGCGGTGTTATCGTCAGAGAAGCTCAATTTAGTGCCGCAGCGGCACATCCATCCCGTTACTTTTGCCGGATTGCCCACTACCAGGGCATAATCCGGCACATCCTTTGTTACCACCGCCCCGGCGCCTACAAAGGCAAACCTGCCCACGGTGGTACCGCAAACAATGGTGGCATTGGCGCCGATGGAAGCGCCGTATTTCACTTTCGTGGGAATATAAAATTTGCTCCCTCGCTGGGGAAACTCACTGCGGGGATTCAAAACGTTGGTAAACACCATGGAGGGTCCGCAAAACACGTAGTCTTCCAACTCCACGCCTTCATACACGGAGACGTTATTTTGTATCTTTACATGATTACCAATACGCACGTTATTGCCCACATTCACATTCTGCCCCAGGGAGCAGTTTTTCCCGATGGTTGCCCCGGATTGCACATGACTGTAATGCCAGATTTTGGTGCCCTCCCCGATGCGGCATCCCTCATCCACCCGGGCGGTTTCATGCACAAAATAAGGCGCTTCCACCCGTTTCTTTTCCCCGCCGGCAACCACCTCTTCCGAACCTTCACTCCACCGCTCCAGGCATTGCTGGGCTTCCTCTAATATTTCCAGCACCTTGATGCCATTTTCGCCGTCGGTAAGGGGCTGCCTGCCGGTGGTCACACATTCATAAAAATGCTGCTGCTCCACATTCAGCGGCATTGCCGGTTCATAGTCTATCACCTGAAACCCCTCATCCCGCTTGATGGGCTCCCCCTGTATCCAGTCGATGCCCTTGGGATAGAGAACCAACTTATCGCTCGCCTTGGTATCTTCAAAGACGATCATGCTTTTATCGCCGATCACCACCAGGCGGTGTTCTTTAAAGGGATGCAGCCAGCTCACATGGATATGTGCCAGAATATTGTTGGGATAGCGCAGCATGGTCAGGGTGACATCGTGGATGCCGGGCTGCAGGAATACCCCGCCTTTGGCATCCACCTCGATGGGATCGTCGTTGATCAGATATTGCAGCACGGAGATGTCGTGGGGGGCAAAGGACCACAGGATGTTCTCCTCCTTCCGTACCGTGCCCAGGTTCAGTCGATTGCTGTAGATATACTCCAGTTTGCCCAGCGTGCCGTTATCCACCAGCTCTTTAATTTTTCGGATCGCGGGATGATATAGCAGGAGATGCCCCACCATCAATATCCGTTGCTTTTGAAGAGCCAATTTATGAAGCTCCTGCGCCTGAAAGGAAAACAACGCCAGCGGTTTTTCCACCAGGACATGCTTTCCGTGTTGCAGGGCAAGGCGGGCTAAATCGTAATGGGTTTCCGCCGGGGTAGAGATGATGACCGCCGTTACCTGCCTGTCGGAAAGCACCTCATCGATCTGGGTGGTGAATTTTGCCCGGGGTGCCAGTTGTACGGCTACCGCCTGTTGCTGGGGATTACTATCACAAACATAGGTCAAATTTTTATCGAATAGCTGGGTGGCGGTTTTGATATGATTCTTTCCCCAGCGCCCGCTGCCGATGACCGCTATTCGAAACTCGTTTTTACTCATACCAGCTCCGTATTGCAAAAATTATGGAAAATGCAGAAACCAAAGAGTAACCAAAAAAACGTCGGAAAAAATCAGAATGATAGTGCTTTCAAAAACGTTTCAAACCCCCTCCGAGGGTGACCTCTTTCCTCTTTCCAAAATTTCCCACCCCATCACTGTATGCGGCTATTGACTGCTCAACTGACTTACTGACTCACTGACTTACTGACTTACTGACTTACTGACTCACTGATACCTCTCCCCCCTTGCCGCGATGCTTCACCAATCATCCATCATAAATCATCAATGCTCAATCGATAATGTACAGCTCCGCCCCGTCACTTACAGACTGGCGATGCCAACCTGCATCCGGAGCAAACACTCTATTCGCATAGCGTATATTTGGAAATTAATGCCGCTGACCGTATACCCTACGCCGATAGCATCTGTGCCAAATATTCACAACAAAAAAAAGGACTCCCACATTCCGAAAGCCCTGTTCATCCGGGGACGATGATTTACAAACCTCGTTGGTTAATGAAGCGACCCGGGTATAACACATGGCGACAATACAGATTCATCCAGTTGTATCAGCTTATTTCGTACGGAAATCCCTTTCCAGGTTCTGTGTAATTGAGGAAGGTTTCATACATATTAAGAAGGATTCTGACACCCATACAGACTTTCCTCGCCCCTGCTTACGCCTCCTGCGAAAACAGAGATTCATATTCGGTTTTAACTGCGGTAACTTTATAAAAAGTAAAACATTTTGTCGCTCTTTGATTCCGTAGTTAAAGATTTAAAAATATAGGAACCGGAAACCGGAAATCAAACATCATATCACAAAATTTGAACCGTAAAATGTGAAGATGTGAAACCTGATGCGTAACGAGTAAAAAAACGGCTTTTTGCTTTCCCCTTTCACCCACCCTTTCGCTCACTGCCTCCCCCCTTCGTTCTTTCATGACTCACCCACTGCCCACTGCTTCCTGTCAAAACAAGTTTTGACGATCCGGTTTCTAACATTCCTGAAAAAAGTGGAATGGAATTGCTATTTTAATTCACAGGATATAACTTCAAATCAGGCCTGGAAAACATAATTGAAGGGCAGTTAAAACATGAACCGTCATGATATGACTCACTCAACAGAGGAGACAAGATTATGGCAGACAAGAAAGCAGATCTTTACGGACCTGGCATTGGGGATTATGCCGAGTTGGAAAAAATTCTCCCCACCGATTACCACTCGTTGTTAACCCCCCGGGAAACCCAGTTGGCGTTGTTTGCGGTGAAGGATTACATCGAGCAGAACCTGTGCAAAGAATTGAACCTCATTCGGGTAACGGTGCCCCTGATTGTGGATGTGGAAAGCGGGGTTAATGACTATTTGGACCGGGACGGTTCCCGAACGCCAATCCGCTTCCACATTTCTAATGACAACGACAAACATCCTATCGATGCCGAAGTGGTACAGGCAGCCACCAAGTGGAAACGCATGGCGCTCAAGCAATTTGGAATGGACGTCGGCGAAGGGATTATCACCGATATGCGCGCTGTTCGCAAAGATTACTTTCTCGATCATGACCACAGCGTGTATGTGGATCAATGGGATTGGGAGAAGGTAATCACCGAAGAGCAGCGCAATCTGGATTATCTCACCGAGGTGGTGAAAAAAATCTGGAAAGTGTTAAAAGGGGCGGAACAGCATGTGCAGGAGCTGTTTCCCCAATTGAAGACCGATAAATATCCCAATTTACCGGACGAACTCACCTTTTTACACGCCGAGGATATTTTGGACAGATTTCCCGATATGCCGCGCAAAGCACGGGAAACCGCCATCCTGCAGGAATATCCGGCAATTTTTATCTACGGCATCGGATACCCGCTAAAAGACGGTTATCCCCATGAGATGCGCGCCGCGGATTACGACGACTGGATCACAGAGACCACCTCCAAAGACGGGCGCCCCATGCACGGGTTGAACGGCGACATCCTGGTCTGGAATCCGGTTACCCGTCGACGTCATGAATTAACCTCGATGGGAATCCGGGTCAATCCGGAATCCTTGAAAAAACAGTTGGAAATGACCGGTCAGTTGCATTTTCTGAACTATCCCTATCACAAGGCAATCATGAACCATGAGATTCCACTCAGCATCGGCGGTGGCATCGGGCAGTCCCGCACCTACATGCTGCTGTTGCGCAAAGCCCACCTGGGTGAAGTGAGCGTGACCGTCTGGCCCAAAATTTTAAAAGAGATGTGCGCCAAACGGAATATTTTTGTGCTGGAATAAAATTTCCAATCGAAAGTAGCACGGCAGTGTGGTGTCGACACCTGATGCAATGGAACACTCCGGGGTATGGTCGCAAATTTCTGCTAACCTGCCTCTAAAGCGGCAATCGTTCATCGCAGAATGAAAACTGATGGATAAACGCTGTCGTGCTGCTTTCACATCCGAACCGGATGCAGCATTCTTACCCCTGGCGGCGGAAACCTGTTCATGCTGTTCATCTCCGGACTTTTTTTCACTCCCTGCTTCCAAATCAAAAATCATTCTTAATTACATTTTCTCTTGCGATTGTCGAACATTTTTAAAATCATTGGGTAAAATCATTGAACACTGTTCAACTATCTGCGGAGGCAGCATCTAATCCGATACGATGCATTTACCTATTTTTCATAAAACCAATTACTTAAAGGAGTCATTATGAAAAGCGGAGGTCGATTTCTCACCACACCGGTTGGGACCGAGGAAATCTTTGCCAAAGAAAACTTCAGCGAAGAGCAGCGTGATTTTCTGGAACTTGCCCGGGAATTTGCTTTGGAAGAGATTTATGCTCAACGGGATGAAATTGAAAAGTACAACCCGGAATTAATGCGTTCCTTAATGCGAAAAGCCGGGGAGATCGGCTTTCTGGGGATCGACGTTCCGGAAGAATATGGCGGATTGTCCCTTGACAAAGTGACCTCAGCGATCCTGACCGAAAGCATTGGACTGGGCACCAGCGCCAGTTTTGGGGTTACCATCGCTGCCCAGACGTCTATTGGTACTCTCCCGATTGTTTTCTTCGGCACCGAGGAGCAGAAGCGCAAATATCTCCCCAAATTGGTAACCGCCGAACACATCAGCGCTTACTGCCTCACCGAACCCACCGCCGGTTCCGATGCCATGTCCATCCGTACCACGGCTACCCTCTCGGAAGACAAAACACATTACATCCTCAATGGTACCAAACAATTCATTACCAACGGTGGTTGGGCGGATGTGTACATCGTCTTTGCCAAAATTGACGGGGAAAAATTCACCGCCTTTATTGTGGAGCGGGATACCCCGGGCGTACAACCCGGCAAAGAGGAATACAAACTGGGGCAAAAAGGCGCATCCACCACCAGTATCACTTTTGAGAATGTGGCAGTGCCGGTTGAAAATGTGCTCCATCAAATCGGTAAGGGTGCGGAAGTGGCATTCAATAGCCTGAACATCGGGCGCTTTAAATTGGGTGCAGCGGATTTGGGCGGTTGTAAAGCGGCAATCAAAGAATCGGTTGCGTATGCCCTGGAGCGCTGGCAGTTCGGGCAACCCATTGCTCACTTCGATGCTCTGAAGCGGAAATTTGCCGAGATGGTGATTCACACCTTTGCCGTGGAAAGCATCATCTATCGTACCGGCGGGTTACTGGACCACTCCATCTCCGAGGTAGCGCCGGATTCCCCGAACTATTTCTCAGAAGTTGCCAACGCCATTGAAAATTACGCTATCGAGTGCTCCATCTGTAAAGTGTATTCGAGCGAGTCGCTTTGGAAAGTGGCAGATGACGGTTTGCAATCATTCGGCGGATACGGTTTCATCGAAGATTATCCCATGGCGCGGCTGCTGCGGGATGCCCGCATCGAGCGACTTTACGAAGGCACCAATGAAATCAATCGCCAGGTGATTACCGGCTATTTCCTGAAACGCACCATTTTAGAACAACTGCCCATGCGTGATGCGGTGAAAAAAATCAATGACATTGCTGCCGGTAAATTGCCCCATTTCTCCGGCAACCTGGCGCCGCAACTGCAAGCGCTGGAAATCGCCAAAAGCATGGGCGTATTGCTCTTTCATCATGCCCTGGTGAAATACGGGCAGGATTTGATGAACTACCAGCAGCTCGGTGAAATCCTTAGCGATATTTTTATCCAGCTCTATGTGATGGATACGGTACTCAGCCGGGTCGTTCAGCATGGATATGATAAGGATGAAGACGATGTTCGGGTAAAAATTGCAAAGACACTGTGTGCCGAGCAGATTCCGCTGATTGCCCTGAATGTGGAGAGAGGATTGCAAAATATTCTCTCCGGCAAAACCCTTGACGAAAGTCTGAAAACATTACAGCAACTGCGGAATCTGTTGCCCAATCAGACCCATACCTTTCGTTGGAAGGCGGATATCGCCGAGGAATTGTACCGGCATGGGGAGTATTGGCTGTAGGTGAGATGATGGGAATGGGTATAGGGATACTGGGATATTCGGTATTGAACATGTGGGTTTTTTAAAAACGGGTAGGGATGTTAAAGAGGGTGATTTTTTCCCGGGTTTACCATCCACAGGAACCTCCCCCTCCTTATACCCTATACCTTTTACCTTTCCCCATCCCCTGTTAAAGAAAGATAACTAACCAAATCACAGGAGAGATAACAATGGCAAAAGAGCAAGCAAGTGTAATCGTTGACGCCGTACGCAGCCCGATTGGGGTGAAACGGGGTCAGATGGTTGGGATACGCCCGGATGATCTGGCAGCCCAGGTGGTACAGGGATTACTGAAACGGAACGCGGCGCTGCCGGTAGAGAAAATTGATGATGTTATCTTCGGCTGTGCATTTCCGGAAGGCACCCAGGGAATGCTCATTGCCCGTTCTGTTGCCGTATTAGCCGGCATCCCCAAAGAAGCAGGCGCCAAAGTGGTAAATCGCTTTTGCGGCTCGTCCATGGATGCGGTGCATCAGGCGGATTATGCCATTACCCTGGGCGATGCCGATGCCGTGATTGCCGGGGGTGTGGAAGATATGTTTTCCGTTCCCATGGGTGGATACAACCCCAGCTTTCACCCGGATTTGATGAAGAAAAATTTTTATATGGGAATGGGTGAGACCGCGGAGATTCTGGCAACGGAAGGCAACATCTCCCGGGAAGAACAGGAAGAGTTCGCGATTGCTTCTCATCAGAAAGCGTTAGATGCCTGGAAGAACGGGCGATTCGAAAATGAAGTGATACCCATTCGCCATAACGATGTGGTAATCAACCGGGATGAAGGACCCCGGGAGCCGGATATTGAAAAGATGAAGTCCCTGAAACCGGCATTTCTGAAAGACGGCACAGTGACCGCTGCCACCAGCAGCCCGTATTCTATCGGCGCTGCGGCGGTGTTGTTAACCAGCGCTGAAACCGCCAAAGAATTCGGGTTAAAACCCCGGGCACGCATTATTTCCCGGGCGATTGCCGGAGTCGACTGGCAGCGGATGGGCATGGGACCGTTACCGGCTACAGAAAAAGCCCTGAAACGCGCCGGTCTGACGATGAACGATATCGAGGTGATTGAGTTGAATGAAGCCTTTGCCGCCCAATCGCTGTATGTCATCAAAAAAGGCGGGTGGGATATGAATAAAATCAATCTCAATGGCGGCGCGGTGGCACTGGGTCATCCCCTGGGGTGCTCCGGGGCACGCATCTTAACCACTTTGTTGAATGTAATGGATCAACGCAACGCCAAATTGGGTCTGGCTACCATGTGCATCGGTACCGGTCAGGGAATTGCCACCATCATCGAGCGATTGTGAAAGGAGGTTTGCCATGAGTACTCCCATTAAAAAAGTTGCCGTTTTGGGGACGGGGGTAATGGGCAGCCAGATTGCCGCCCATTTAGCCAACGCCGGCATTCCCTCCCTGGCGTTCGACATCTCCCAGGAAATTGCCGAAAAAGGAATTCAGACAGCCACCAAAATTAAACCGGCGGCTTTCTATAACCCCAAATCGGTAAAATTGATCACTCCCTGTAATTTTGATGATCATCTGGAAAAATTAAAAGAGGTGGATTGGGTGATTGAAGCGGTGGTAGAACGGCTGGATATTAAACAATCCCTGTTCAAAAAAATCAGTCCCTATCTAAAGGAAAATGCCATCGTGACCAGCAATACTTCCGGTATCTCCATTAAGGACATGACCGAGGGCATGCCGGAAAACTTCCGGAAACGCTTCCTGGTGACGCACTTTTTCAACCCGCCCCGCTACATGCATCTGCTGGAGATTGTTCCCGGGGAAGACACCCTCCCGGAAGTGACCGATACGATGGTGGCATTTTGCGAAAATGTTCTGGGTAAGGGGATTGTGTATGCCAAAGACACGCCGAATTTTATCGCCAACCGCATTGGGGTATATGGAATGATGGCAACCCTGCAAGTCGCCCGGAAAATGCGTCTTTCCGTGGAAGAGGTGGATGCGTTAACCGGACCGGTACTGGGACGCCCCAAAAGCGCTACCTTTCGCACGGCTGATGTGGTCGGACTGGATACCCTTGCCCATGTGGCAAATACCGCTTATGATAACTGCCCGGATGACGAGAAGCGGGAAATTTTCAAGATTCCCGGTTTCCTGCAAAAGATGATAGAAAACAAATGGCTGGGGCAGAAGAGCGGTCAGGGATTCTACAAAAAAGAAGGGAAAGAGATTCTGGCGCTGAACCTGGACAGCCTGGAATACCACCCCCGCAAAAAAGTGCGCTTCGACGGTATTCGCATCGCAAAAAGATACCACACCACCGCCGGTAAGATTAACGCACTGGTATACAACCCGGATAAAGCCGGTGAGTTCGTCTGGGAAATTCTGGCGAACACCCTCATCTATTCCGCCAACCGCATCCCGGAAATTGCCGATGACATCGTCAATGTGGATAATGCGCTGAAATGGGGCTTTGGCTGGGAAATGGGTCCTTTTGAAACCTGGGACGCTATCGGCGTGGAGAAATCGGTACAGCGGATGAAGGAAGAAGGCAAGCCGGTCCCTCAATGGGTGGAAGAGATGCTGCAATCCGGGCATAAACACTTTTATACGGTGCAGGATGGAAGAACATTTTTCTACGATCTCCATCAGAAAAGCTATCAGCCGGTAAAACTGTCGGAAAAGGTGATTCATCTCTCCCTGGAAAAAGCCAAAGAACGGGTGATTCGGGAGAACTGGAGCGCCAGTCTGATCGACCTGGGAGACGGTGTGTTGTGTGCGGAATTTCACAGCATTGCTCAGCCGGATTTCAATCCGCTGGACCCGGCAATGTTTGACCTGCTGCAAGAGGCGCTGGAACTCATTCCGACACAAGGCTATAAGGGGTTGGTGATCGGGAACCAGGGCAAACATTTCTCTGCCGGGGCAAACCTGGCGATGATCCTGGAATTGTGCCGGGCAAAGGAATGGAGCACCATCGAGGCGCTGAGCAGGTCGTTTCAGGATATCGGTCAGCAGTTGAAGTATTCCGATTTCCCGGTGGTGAGTGCACCCTTTAACATGTGTCTGGGCGGCGGATTTGAGATTACCGCGGCAGCTAACCGCATCGTCGCTTCTGCGGAACTCTATGTCGGCGCTGTGGAAGTGGGGGTGGGATTGATACCCGGCGGGGGCGGCACCTTGCGGGTACTGCTGAACTTTATCGATAAGATGCAAAAAGTGCGCTCCGGACCCTTTCCGCCGGTACAAAAGGCATTTGAGACGATTGGATTTGCCAAAGTGTCTTCATCGGCAGCGGAAGGAATTCCCATGGGCTATCTCACCAAACAGGACCGGATTGTGATCAATCCCGACCACCTGATTTACGAAGCCAAACAAACAGTGCTGGAAATGGCTGCCGGATATCAACCGCCGGAACCCCGGAAGGAAATTTATTTGCCGGGTGAGGGCGGCAGGCTGGCAATCGAGGGTACCCTGGATGCCATGTTGAAACAGGGAGCCATTAGTGAACACGATTTGCTGATCGGTAAAAATCTGGCTTACGTGTTAACCGGCGGAGATAAAGCCGGTTTCACCACACCGGTAGATGAGCAATACCTGCTGGATCTGGAACGGGAAGCCTTCGTGCAGTTGTGTCAGGAGACGAAATCGCAGGAACGAATGGCATACATGCTTAAAACCGGCAAACCATTGAGGAATTAAGCACACCTATCAAATAGTTGCCTCCACCGCTCGTTGTCGTTATCTTACCGGCAGCGAGCGGTTTTTTTTGGAAACGGAGCGTCCAATTTTAATTTGACAATCTTTCTCCGGCGTAAAAAGCAAGGAACCCTTTAATGGCTTCTTGGTTTTCTACAGACGCGGTCTTATTGACAAAACAAGTTTTGTCGCTCCGGAGCGTCAAAATTTATTTTGACTCCGGGGCGTTAGCACCAAAAATATTCCAGCAGCAGGGAGGACTTCATCATGTCAATAGTCCAATCGCCGCGCATCACCCATATCTCCTGGGGGCGCATTGAAGTGGATGGGCAGTCCCATCCATTCAAGGATGCCAAGCTCTTTCCCGGTGGTGCCCGGGAATGGGACTGGAACGAAACCGGTACCCGCCATGTACCCGGAATTCAACCGGCGGATGTTCAGGAACTTTTAGAGCATGGGGCGCAGGTGGTGATTCTCTCCCGTGGCATGCTGAAACAACTTCATATTTGTCCGGAAACCCTGGATATGCTGAAACGAGAGGGTATCGAAGTACACGTACTTCCCACGAAAAAGTCAGTGGAATTATACAATAACCTCCGGGAGCAAAAACCAGTGGGTGGGTTGTTTCATTCCACCTGCTGATAAACGCAAGGAGCATCAAAACTTGGGAGCATCAAAACTTGGGAGCATCAAAACTTGTTTTGATAACCAGTGTGAGCATCAAAGCAAGTTTCGATAACCAGGTCCCACGCTTCACGTTTCACTTGCTTCCCAATCCTTCTCCGGTTATTTTTCCCATAAAAACAGCATGAAACGGTTTATTATCGACGGATACAATTTGCTTCGTAATTCTTCCCTGGGGGTTCCTCAGCACCTGGACCTGGAGGGTCAGCGGGAGCATCTGAATCGCTTGTTGCTCTCTTACGCAAATCGCACCGGCTATCATCTCACAGTCGTATTTGACGGGGCGACTTCCCGAACCACCAATGCCCGGGTAAGTAAGCTCCTGCGCATCATTTTCAGTCAGGCAGATAAAGAAGCCGATGACATTATTCGCGAGATGATCCGCAAGGAAAAGCACCCTGCTGAATTAACCGTGGTCAGTTCTGACAATGCCATCCAATTTACCGCCCGCGACCATGGGGCAGGCTGTCTGTCCAGTGCTGATTTTTCCCGAATTCTACGGGCGTCCGCTCCCACCCGGGATGATGCTCCGGAACCTCCCAATGGTCTCAAATACGATCCCAACTTAAATGAGGATGAAATCCAGTACTGGAAATCCCTTTTCGACAGCGGTGAGGATGATGAATAGCGCAAAACTGTTCTCCAATAAAAAAGTTATCTACAGCTTGTTGGGCGTTGGGATTGTAATACTAACCGGTTTAAACTTTTGGGGCTGGTTCTTTATTCGTTCCTTCACAACCGACATCTTAGCACAATTAAAGCAGCATCTCCGGGTCACCGGTGAAATTTACGCTGAACAGTTGAGTGAAAAGATTGTCGGGGAAACATTTTTGCTTCAGGACATTTTCAGCGCCGGGGCAAATGAATGGAATGTGATTACCCTGCATACATTATTGTATGATTTTAAACAGCGCAGTCAGTTGGAAGATATTTTTGTGGTATCATTGGACCGGCGGCAATTTATCGGGTATGAATTAACCGAACCTGCTGCCAATCGCCTGGAAAAATTTCTTTTCAACGACTCACTGTTTCTCCAGGCAACCCTGGGCAACAGCCCGGAACCGGAATTGAACCGGCTGGCAGATCAGTACTTTTTGACTGCTTACACCCCGATTCGGGATGAGAATGGAGACGTTGCCGCCGTGTTAATCACCGAAGCGCCGGCCCAATTGTTTTCAAATCTCAGATTTTTTGAGCATACTTTGTTATATGTGGCATTAGGTGCATTGGGAATGATAATCCTTTTTGCCGTATTAATTATCCTGGCGGTACGTCAGTTATTTGCCGTGGAAACCCGGCTGCATCAGCAAACCCGCCTGGCGCACCTTGGACAAATGGCAGCGATGGTAGCCCATGAAATCCGCAACCCGCTGAGTATCATCAAAGGCTCAGCCGATGTGTTGAGACGAAAATACTCCTCCGAGGAAAATGAATTGTTCGATTTCATTCCCGAAGAAATTGATCGTTTGAATCGATTGGTGAATGAATTTTTGCAGTTTGCCCGTCAAAAAGAACCTAATCTTCAACCCACCAACCCGGCGGAGGTCATCACCCCTTTGGTAGACCAGCTCAACGATGAACGCATCTCCGCCCATTTCGAACCCTCTTTACCCAAAGTGCAGTTGGACCGGGATGCTTTCAAGCAAATCATACTCAATATTCTGGAAAATGCCCGCCAGGCAACAGGGGACCAGGGGAACATCCTGGTACGCGGTTATACGGTTTCCCAGCGCTCCCTCCGCTGTGTTATCGAGGTGAAAGATGACGGCGTGGGTATGCCGCGGGAGACTCTGGAGAAGATTTTTGATCCGTTTTTTAGCACCCGCGCCACTGGCAGCGGTCTGGGCATGGCAATTACCAAACAATTGGTGGAACAAATGAACGGGCAGATATCCGTTGAAAGCCAGCCAAACCAGGGAACCACCGTAAAACTGATCTTTCCGGTATGAGCCCATTCTTCTTCCTCACCATATCCACGACTCTTTTCCATCAGTCCGGTCACGATTGGCATGATGCTTTCTCCCTGCCCCGGATTTTGTTGCTGCTGGTAATCATGGTGCTGGGATATGCCGAAATTCACCTCCGCTTACCCGGCCTCCGGGGAAGATTGTTCCATAGAGAGCCGGAAATTCTTTTTGATCTGCCCTTTCGCAGTACCCCCAACTCTCCGGTGCCGCTTTTTCTGATAGTCAAAGATGCCGATCGTTTTCCAGTGGAAACCATTTCCGTTCAAATTGTTGTCCAACGGCAAGAGTCCGCCCATTCCATCTCCATCCCGATTGACTTCGCCCGTTCCATCCGTGCTCCTTTTTACTGGAAATCATTTTTCATTGAACCCGAGCACTTCCCCCACCCCGGAACTTACGAGGTCACGGCAACGCTGCACTACCGCATAAACGGTGAAAACAAACAGTTGCAGCAGGATAATTACCGGGGTCTCCCCCACCCTCCGTTCCGGATTCAAATTGCCCCCACTCCCCTTCCCCGGCTGCCCAACTTATACTGGGGCGATTTACACGTGCATAGCAATTATACTGATGATCCGGTGGAATTCGGTGCTCCGATAAAAGCCATTGCCCAATGCGCCCATAGCCTGGGATTGCACTTTGTGGCAATTACGGACCATTCTTTTGACCTGGAACGCGGTTCCAACCCTTCGCCCTCCCCTGCCGTATGGCAACGGTTTCAAAAGGAATGCCGGGAAATAAATGACGGGGAGAATCCGGTGTTGGTAATGGCCGGGGAAGAGGTCTCTGCCGGAAATCACAAAGGCAGGAATGTCCATTGCCTGGTGCTGGGTAGCCCGGCTTTTTTTCCGGGAAACGGCGATGGCAAATTAAATCCTTTTACCAATCGCCCCACCTTACCGTTGCCGGATTTGTTTAAAGCCGTGAGAAAAAACCAGAGCGGAATCATCGCCGCGGCTCATCCGTTTGATGTGCCCCCCCTTTCGCAGAAACTGCTGTTGAACCGCGACGGATGGCACGCAACAGACTTGCATCAACCGGAACTGGACTACTGGCAGATTTTAAACGGGAGGATCAATCGCACATTTTATCAGGGGAAAGCGGAATGGGTAAAGGCATTGCTGAACGGGCTGCGTGTGGGCATTTTAGGGGGCACCGATGCGCATGGCAATTTCAATTGCTTCCGACAGGTGGCGGTACCCCTGTGGCGGATGAATTATAACCGTCAGCAACTATTGGGACAGACCCGCACCGGGGTGTTTTGTGAGACATCATTTGATCAGCAAACGCTACTGAACAGCCTCCGGGAAAAGAGGGTAATTGTTTCCACCGGGCCGGCAGCAAACCTTAACATTCATTTTCAGGATCAGGAAATTACCCTGGGGGGAACGATTCCTGCCTCCACCCCCTGCCGGATAACCGTTCAGGCAGTCAGCACACCGGAGTTCGGACCCCTGTCCCGGGTGCGGTTATATACCGGGGATGACGCTTCGGGAACAGAAAGCTGCCGGGAGATTGAAGTTCCTGCCGTCGGTTATGAATTACATAAGGACATCAACTTTCCGGAAGGATTCGCGGCGGGATATGTTCGGTTGGAGGTGTTTGCAGGAGGCAAACAGGGGGAGACATTTTGCCTGAGCAATCCGGTGTGGGTTGCCAATGTTTCGTAGTTGCTCATTCACCATCTTCATTCTGAACTCTATTCCGGATAAGCAAGATTCAGTCAAGTCCTTGACTTTCCCACCCAAAATCCATAAGATTGAGGCTATCGTCCGACAGGTAACTTTGCCTGTGGAGAAGTTTCCTGTTTTACGTATCATTGTTTTCACGTTTCATTCTAAACCGAAAAAGTTATGGAAAATCGCACCTACCTGATTGGTATCGCCGGCAACATTGGCGTGGGAAAAACCACTCTCACCCAGAAGTTGGCAGACAGCCTGGGCTGGAAGCCTTATTTTGAAAGCGTTATTGACAATCCCTACCTGGATGATTTTTACAGCGATATGTCGCGCTGGAGTTTTAACCTGCAAATCTATTTTTTAGCCCACCGCTTTCGCACCCAGAAGGAAATCATCGACTCCGGCATCAACGCCATCCAGGACCGCACCATCTACGAAGATGTGGAAATCTTTGCCCGTTCCCTGTATGAGCAGGGGTATATGAACGAACGCGATTTTGCTTGTTACAGCGACCTGTTCAGCAATATGGTTACCTTCCTGCCGAAACTCGATGTCATCATCTACCTGAAAGCCTCGGTGGATACCCTGATGGGTCGCATTCGACAGCGGGGCAGGGATTTTGAACAGAGTATTCAACGTAGCTATATCGCATATCTGAACCAGGCGTATGATCGCTGGATTGCACGGGCAAAACAGGAATTTCATATCCTGGAAGTGAATGCCGATAAAACCGATTTCGTTAACGGAGACAACGACTTGAATGAACTCGTCGCACAAATCAAACAAATTTGCCCCTGAAGCGCATATTGTATTTATCAGTTACTATTTCCCCCCCATGGGTGGCGGCGGGGTGCAGCGCATTACTAAATTCCTGAAATATTTTGATTACCAGTCGTTCCGGGTCTCTGTGCTCACCGTGAGACCCAGTTTTTTTTACAGCAGCGATTCCACCTTATCCCAGGATATTCCCCCCCATGTCTCGGTTATCCGCAGCGGTTCGTTGGACCCTTTCCGGTTAATTTACCTTTTTAAAAAATTTCGATGGAAACTTTTAAGAAAAAAAAGCCCGGAAAACGAGAATTCCAACGAGAGCGGCGGCAAGCTGCGTAAAATTGCCATGTCCCTGTTTGTGCCGGATTCTCGCTTGCTCTGGCTGCCCTTTGCGGTGATAAAGCTGCTTGTTTACCTGCGCCGTCATCCCGCACAACTGCTGGTTGCCACCATGCCCCCCTTTACCGCCGGGCTGATTGCAGGTCTGGTTAAAAAAGTTACCGGAATTCCGGTAGTGCTGGATTTCCGGGATGGTTGGAGCAACAATCCCTATCTGCCTCGCGTGGCATCGTTTCAGGAATGGATGAGCCATGCCCTGGAACGTTTCTGCGTGCGCCATGCCGACGGGTTTATCTTTGTTAACCCCGCGCTGGAGGCGGATTACCGGGAGCGTTTTTCGGAAATCGGCACAAGACCCCATACCACTATCCGCAATGGGTTTGACCCGGATGATTTTGCCGAGTTGAGTCCGGAGCACGGGATGCCTTCTCCCCCACCCTTTCGCCTGGGGATTATGGGCACCATCTATTCCCAGGGAAACCGTCCCATTGCCCTGCTGGGCGCTCTTGCTGAACTGAAGGCTGAAATTCCCGGTTTTTCCGATCAATTCCAACTAATTTTTTTAGGCAAGTGGTCGCAGGATTTTCTGGAACTGGTAAACGACTTTCACCTAACGGACATTGTGCAATTTCAACCCTACCAGCCGCACAAAACTGCTTTACAGACTGCCGCCGGGTTTCATGCCCTGGCGCTTGCGATCGAATCTCAATTCCCCGGCGCTCCACACGTAACCCCGGGACGCATTTACGAATATCTCTACCTGCGCAAGCCCATCTTAGCGTTATGCCCGCCGGAAAGCGATGTCGCCCGCCTGGTACGCGAGTGCCACGCCGGGGAGGTGGTGCCGGATTCTGATGTGGCAGCCATCAAAGCGGTGTTGCGAGATTGGATGGCAGATGCCACCTCTCTCACTGCCCGCTATCCTTTCACCGGCGTGGACCCATTCTCCCGAAAAAAACAAGCGGGAGAGTTGGTGGCATTTTTGAAAGAGGTTTTAGAGAGGGTGGTGGGGTAACATCCTTCCTTTAAAGGGGAGGCAGGGGGATTTCCTGATGTCACTCCGCATGCACCTCCACCACCATCTGCGCCATGGCGCGTTCCGCTACCGGGATGGCTGCCAGCCAGCGAGCCAATTGCTGCCCGGCAATGGTGATGTTGGGCAGCACTCCGAAGCCCTGCTCTTCCTGCAGTTCATCCAGAAAATCAATCTTGCGGCGGGTGGCGATGACCTGGATGACCTCCGAAGAAGCGGTACTTCCCGGCAGCGTTGCCATGCTCAGGTGGATTCCGTTTTCCCGCTGCGCTGCATTGGGTATTTCCATTGCCTCTCCGGCTTTCAGGAAATTATCCTCCAGCAAAGTGCCGGGCATCAACAGATAAACCTTGCCATCAGCGGCGTAATTGACTATCGTCAGGTAACAGTCGCGGGTGGATTTGACGGTAAGAATCAATTCTTCTCCGCTGACAAAGGTTTTCTTGTTGCTGGTGAGTTGAATCCGAAAGGAGGGGTCGGGCTGGCCGCTTTGGCAATTTACCCGGATATCCATCTTCACCCGGTAGGTCAGGTGGGGCGGTTGATTGAGGGCGGCTTGTTCTACCGCCACTGTTTCCTCCACAATCTTCTCGGAAATGATCTGCCCAAAAGAAACCGAGTGGATGAAATCCCCGCTGAGCATGAAATCCTTCACCATGGTTTCCGATTACAGATGAATCCCGCACTGCTGCTCGATGGCGCTCAGCCGCGCCTGACGCATGGCTCGCTGCCGCGCTTCCCGGGGAGAAATCTGCGAAAAAGGGCAGGCGCCGGTGAAGATGTGATCAACCTGGGGTATGGGATAACAATGGAGAAGCCGCCAGCAGCATTAAAAATAAAAACTGAATCCGCCAATACATTTGAATGTTTCTCCTCTGATTTTTAACCTCCCTCTTGTTTACACTCTCTTCATGAAGTTTGACAAAGTTTTTCCCGAAGAGGATCCTTTAGCGTAGGAGGAAAAGCGTAACTTCTATCTTGCAGAAGATTCTTTCTACAAAATAATCCGCCAGTTTTTCATTCTTCATTTTTCACTGTTTTTTGAATCCATCCTTTTCCCGGCTGCCATTGGAATAAATCGAGCCCGGGATTTTTTATTTGTTCCAACACAGGCATCATGAAATCTGCTATTTCACTTATCAATTCTGAAAAATCCTCTATAATCGGTACCGGTTTTGCATTACGGATAAATGCTTTCCATTGTGCCTGTTTCTGAGGGTCATCCCTAAAATCTTTAGTGAACACAAAAGGAAATTTTTCTACAGGAATTTTAGTTTTTCTTCTTTCAAAAGTGGTAACGATCGTATCAGCCAAAACCTTTCCGTTGAATTCGAGTAACTGAGGAAGCAACCAGACATCGAAAAAATCTTTCATCCGGCTGTTTGCTATTCCAAGCTGAACCATGGCCTCAAATTTTTCGGCAATAAAGGTATATTTTTGATATGCTTTTAAAACAGGTGCGGGCATATCCAGGAGGGTCGGATAATGAACAATTTCCGGATCAGGTTTTACTAAATCTCCGAATCCAATATCCACCTGCAAGTGTATCCTGGCATTGTGCAAATACCCGGTCAATTTCACCCGCATACCACCATAGGGGGCTTCTTCTCTTATTTCTTCCACTTGAACCGTATCCGCTAAAAAACGAATACCATCGTCCAGGGGAGAGGATATTTGGCAGATTTCCTGAAAAACACGCCGAATTATATTGGTATCCGCCTCACCAATGCCCGCAAGATCAATGTCCTTTGTCACCCGATAATTCTGACCTTTCCACACAAAAAGCAAATTGGCGCCTTTAAGGATAAACCGCTGGGCATGTTTTGAGATGCTAAGTCGGTAAAGGAATCGTTCAACACCAAAACGCTGCAGCAATAAGTTGAAATCTTCTTTGTCCTTTTTGGCGCGGTTTAAAAATCGCTGAAACACGGAATGGCCGATGTTTGGCAAAGAATTCATACCATCGCTTCCAGATAAGGTCTTATTATTTTTGACACGCTACAAATGTGGGCAGCTTTCATCAGTTCATCTACTGTCACTTTATGGGCTCTTAAGGATTCCCTGAGCGCCTCTATTGCCACGTCGAGTCCCACTTTATTTCTGAATTTAAAACAATCGGCAATGGTTTTTGAAAGACTGTACACCTTTATTGTTGAACCATTAATAATATGGTTTTGTACTCCATATTCATAAGCCCGGGTGGACATAAAAGTAATATTAATCGGGGGATAATCTATTTTCGGCCGCCAGGACCCTCTGGGCAAAGCGATCCAAATTTCATGGGGAACCTGGGTGGTAACCTGATAAAAGTGGAGTGCGGAAACCAGGCATAGCACTGCTCGAGGTACACGTTTTGCGATTTCAATAATAGACGAATGTTCGGTAAAGGGGGCATCTTTTACCGTATAAAGTCCGCGGGCGATTTTCTTCAGGAAGCCTTTTTTATAAAGCATATACAAATAATTTCGCGATATTCCCTGCGCTTCAATATCAGCAGCTTTAACCATCCCGCGCTTACGAATAATTTCCAGCACCTGGTCTTTTCGATTCATTTTTTCCACCTGTGCAATTCCTATGCAAATATACACAAGCATAGAGGAAATGCAAGTTTTTTAATGAACAATGAACTTTGAATCATTGTTGGTGGTTCCCGGGTGTTCTCCCGGTTTCGCTTCACATCCCCCCTTTTTCCGAAAGAACGCCTCCGGCGGAAGGGGGGCGGGGTTAACACCCCCCTTGGAAGGCCTGCCTGCCGTGCAGTCAGGTATGGGAGCCCGATAAAACTCCCCCCTTCTCCCGCAGGGATGGCTACGCCAGAAGGGGGGGGGATGTCCTTTCTGCCCCATAAACCGCTGAAGTGGTTCCGGCACCCTCCGTCGCTCACCGTCACCTCGCTAATAGAGTTTGATTAAATAACCGTGCCACCGACAAAATAAATTTTGTCGCTCCTACGTTTACAACGGAGCGTCAAAACTTGTTTTGACGCTCCGCTGCGAGCATTAAAAATAGCCCGATTAATTATTCAAACTTCATAAGCGAGGGTGTTAATGAAAAGTCTCTTCCCATTATCATCGGTTATCCTTATTATGATCCGCAGCGCCGGAAATCCCTTTGGCAATGCCTGCGCAAATCTCGCCAGCTTCACCACCTGTTTCCTCCCGAATGAGCGTGTAGCGACCACCGCCCTCTCAACATGAAGGGTTCGGTTTATCATCAACCTCGATAAAAGGTGAATTATGGGAGATGTTAAACCAGGGTCATTTCGCATCCTTTTCTAAAGTCTGTTACCTCCGAGTCGAATATCAGACAAAAGTTAGAGTAAATATCAAAGTTTCACGGAAGAAAGCAGGAAGATGGCATGGACTTAGCCGAACAAACCCGCACTTTATTTCGTTACATCTGTTCCCTCCCCACCTGCCCGACCGGCTTTCTATCCGTTACACAGGAATCTTATGCCGGAAGATAAGAGGGTTGTGCTATGGAAGGCACTGTCAAAAATGGATTTTTAAAAGTCAAAGACGTTTGCGAACTCCTGAAAATTTCTCCCCACACTCTTCGCTACTGGGAAAAGGAATTCTCCGAGTTTTTTACCCCGATGCGTTCCCCGGGCGGACACCGCCTCTATAACGATCACCATATTCGCCAATTACTCGAAATTAAACATTTACTGAAAGATGAACTTTACAGCATCAACGGGGCAAAAAATAAGTTGAAAAAATTTAAAACCGAACGAGTGTAGTCATCCACAACCGTTCACAATTCTATTGGAACAGGAGCTACGATGAACAAAAAAATATTGGTTGCCTGGTTTAACTTTTCCATCAATGGGGGAATCAGCCGTTTTATCAATGTTGCCAAGGTTTTGAATCGGGTTGGTTACCAAGTGCGGTTTTTATCGTTGACCAACAATACCCATACTGACTGGCAGAATTTTCCGGGAGAAATTTTAACTTATGAGCAGGCAAGTTCCCAAACCTGGGATGCAGTGATGGTCCCCGGCGCCGGGGAGAATGACCAGACCCTGAGTCTGCTGGCGTTGCTAAAATTGCCCCGCTTCGGTGTTCGGGTGCAGCATATATTAAATGACACTTCACTCTATTCCCGTTTTGCGCTGGTGAATAAGCTGTTCGCACCCCACATCGTGGTGGCTAACAATTCCCACTGGCAGTTAAAAGATTTCCGCAAACTCTCTGCCGATGCCTTTCACTTTTTACCCGGCGCGGTGGACGGTGATTTGTTTTATCCCGCTCCTTTCAAATCTTTTCCGGCTCAGCCGTCCGAATGGGCAATTGGCGGATTTGCGACCAAAAATCCACTGCCCCTGCTCCAGGCGTTGGAATTACTGCCGGATGAATACACCCTGCACCTTTTTGGTGCCGCACCACCCGGACTTGCCGGGCAATTCGCCAACTGGCAGCGTCAGGGACGAGTTCGGTTTTACGGACCGCTATATGGAGAAGATTTACGCAATTTTTACCAAACGATAGATATTTTTGTCAGCACCGAAACCCGCGCCGGCTGGTGCAACAGCGCCGCAGAAGCAATGGCGTGTGGCGTGCCAAGCATTGTCACTCCACACGGAACCATCGACTTTGCGGAAAACATGGGGACTGCCCTGGTATTGCCGGAAGTAAACAGCCGGGCAATTGCCGACAGCATCCGCCGCCTGACGGCTGATCCGACACTCGCCGGGGGAATTGCTTTTCGCGCAGCCCAGCGAATGCGTTCCTTTACCTGGCTGTCCTATGCCAGTCAACTGCTTTCCATCATTTATCAGCCCCGGGTAAAATCGTATTTCCGGATGCCGGAATACGGACTGTATGGGAAATGGGACCCCAAATTGCGGCTCTCCGGGTTGGAAGTATTATTCGAAAATTGCCGCGACAGCACGGTATTAGACCTGGGCGCTGCCGAGGGAGTCATTGCCAGCTATTTTGCTAATAACGGATGTAAGTTAATTCACGGCTATGAATTGGATCCCGGGCGGGTAGAGATTGCCAAAAAGATTCTCTCCCAAACCCCGGTAAAAGAGTTTGAGTTTCGTAGCGCAGATTTAAGTTCCTGGGAAGCCTTTACCAGCCGGCAAAATGGGATGCTGCTGGATAAATATGATATTGTGCTGTTTCTGGGGCTTTACCACCATCTGCCCCAAAATGAACGCATGAACACCCTGTTAAACGCCCTGCGCAAAACCGGCAGCTTTTTCGCCATTCGCACCCAACGTCAGTTGGTGGAACAGGACGATCTGGTGAAGAAAATTGAAGCGGAAGGATTTCGGTTAATCCATGAAATAGAAGCTGATCCGGAAGAAAACCTGGGCTGGATGGGGGTCTTTCACAAAGTTTCCCCGGAACCGCAAACCGGAAATGGGAAAGTATCCTAAATATGTTGCCTTGAGGAGAAAGCAATGAAGAAGATGAAAAACATTTTAATGATTGTGGTAGATTGTGCCCGCGGGGAAAAGACAGTTTTGGATTTACCGAGAAGCACTCCCGGAACCCGTCGCAGCGCCCGGCTGCCATTTCTGGAATTTTTACGCAGCCGGGGAACCACCTGGACCAACTTTCACTCGGTGTCCAGCACCACTTCCCCGAATTTTGCCAGCATGTTTACCGGGAGGCTGCCGGTTCGGCATGGCATCAAAGAACATTCCCGTTATTCTTTGCTGGAAGAGGTGGAAACGGTAGCGGAAATCCTGGGGCACCACGGGTATCATACCTATGCGGAAGTATCCGGTCCGTTGATACCGGAAACCGGATTAAACCGGGGGTTTATGCATTACCGCACCCGGGAACGCCAGGAATACCTGCACCGGGGATTTTTACAATACCTGGGAGATTTCTTTCCCCGCCTGCAAGAACCCTGGTTTCTGGTACTTCATTTCTGGGAAGCGCATCAGCCGTATCAGAATCCCGAACCGTTCAACACACCGGATTTCGGGCAAACCGCTTACGACCGCGCCCTCTCCTTTGTGGATCACTATCTGCACCTGATGTTCCGGGAGGTGGATTTCCGAGGGACCTCCCTGCTTTACATGGGAGATCACGGGGAACGGCTGCCGGAAGATTACCTGCTGAATGAACAATTGGGTGGAAACGAAAAAGCCGTTCTGGAATTGTACCAGCGATTCTCCCGGGAACAACGCAACGGCTTTGATTACGACGGCTGGTATGCAGCACTGGAAAAAGAGTTGGGGGATGTCACTGCCAAAATTTACGCCCATAATGTGGTGGGGCACGGGTTTCATCTGACCGAAGACCTGGTGCGGGTGCCGTTAATCATTGTGGATGAAGAGCACACCCGGCCGGGCAGGATATCCCGGGAGCTGCGCTCCCAAACCGATATTTTCGCCACGTTATTGGACCTGGCTGGTATTGAGAAAATTCCCGGGGAGGTTCCGGAAAGTACTTCGTTGTTCAAGCCGACGGAGCAGGAGAAAATATACATCGAAGCCAACGGCAGCGGCGGAAAAAAATTTGAAAGCCGCTGTTACCTGCGGGGGGCAAAAAGCAACCGCTGGAAATACTGGCGGGTGGAGGCGGAAGGCGTTACCCACCGGGTACTCTGGGACCTGGAAAGCGATCCCCGGGAAACCCACAACGTGATCGAAACTTACCCGGAGATTGCCAGCGAGATGGAGCAATTTGTGGATGAACAACTCGAAGACAACCGTTCCCATTTTGTGGATATCAACAGCAAAGAAGCACAGATCATCGAAGAAAGACTTCGGGATTTGGGATATATTGAATGACAAAGAAGGAGCATAAAATGAATCCGATATGCATTGCAGGAATGCACCGTTCCGGTACTTCTATGGTTACCCGAATGTTAAATCTTGCCGGTTTATACCTGGGCCCGGAAGAGCAGATCATGCCGGCTGCAAAGGAGAATCCGGAAGGATTCTGGGAAAACCTGGATTTTGTGGCAATTAATGAGGAAATTTTAAATCTGTTGGGGGGCGCATGGGATTATATCCCCCAATACCCGCCGGATTGGACAAATTCAATGCCCATGCAACTGATTCGTCCCATAGCGGAAAAACATCTGCGGAACTTCACCGGGCATGAATTCTGGGGCTGGAAAGACCCGCGCAATTGCCTCACCTTCCCTTTCTGGAAAAGTCTGCTTCCCGGCGTCAAAGTCATTGTAAGCCTGCGCGATCCCCGGGAGGTTGCCCAATCCTTGAGGCAGCGGAACGGGTTTTCGTATACCCTGGGACTGCACCTGTGGTACCATTACAACCGCATTTTATTGGATGCCACTCAGCCGGAAGAGCGGCTGGTAACCCATTATGATGCTTTTTTTCATAATCCGGAGGCGGAGTTAAGACGAATTTTAGGCTGGCTGGGGGTAGAGCTTTCTCCGGAAGAACAGCGTCGGGCAGTGTCGGCAATCTCACCGAAAATCCGGCATTTTAAATCTCCGGAAGCTCCCATCTTTTCTTATCCCCAATTTAAGCCGGTCTTTCATCTGTATGATGACCTGTGCAGGGAAGCCGGAGGAGTTTACCAGGAATTTGTTGCCCGTTATCCCGGCAGCTTACCGAAGCAAGAAAAAGTAAACGGCAAAACCGCGGAAGCGGAATTAATGAGAGTTCAAAATCTTATCCGAAACGGGCAGCAGGAAGCAGCGCTGCAAAGATTACAGGAAATTGTTGCCCGATATCCGAAATCCGGTTTGGCACATAATGAACTGGCAGCAATCTATTATCAAAAAGGAGATAAAAAATCCGCACTGCATCATTTTGAGAATGCTGTGCAATTCGATCCGCAGAATATGATTGCTAAAATGAACCTCGCCGATCTTTATGCCGAACTGGGAGAAAACGAACGAGCCCTAGAACTATTTGTTGAGATTTTAAAAGAAAAACCGGATGATCTTCATACACTGCTGCAAGCCGGTCAATTATACTTCCTGCTGGGATTCATCGAAGAGTCTGCCTGGTGTTATGAGGAGGTATTGCGCCGGGATCCCGAAAATCAAATCGCCCGGGAGAGTCTGGAATACCAGCAAACCGAGCGGCAGAAAGCCGCCAAAGCGAGCACCAGTTTAGATGAATCCGGCTCCGAAGAACAAGTATTGCCGGAGATTTACCCCCAATCACCTCCAGCTTCTGAGGTGAAAGTCTCAATTATCATTCCAGTATTCAATAAAGTGGAATTCACCCGGCAGTGCATAGAAACCTTGTATCAAAATACTCCCGGGGATGCCCCGGAATTCTCATTTGAAGTGATTGTGGTTGACAACGGCTCCACTGATGACACCAAAACCTTTCTGAAAGAGGCTGCCGACAAGTACCCCAATTTTTATTATGTGATCAATCCGGATAACCTGGGGTTTTCCCGTGCGTGTAATATCGGTGCCCATTATGCCCGCGGGAAATATCTCCATTTCCTGAATAACGATACCGAACCGCTGCCAAACTGGCTGCCGCCCTTAGTAGAAGTATTGGATGTTGATGAAACCGTGGGTGCCACCGGTAGCAAGCTTCTCTTTCCGGATGGCACCATCCAGCATGCCGGTGTGGTGGTGGTGGAAAATCATATTTTACCGGATCATTTGTTAGCTCGCCATTTCTATTACAAAAAACCGGGTGATTATCCGGAAACAAACGGGATGAGAACTTACAAAGTCTTAACGGCAGCCAGTTTAATGATTCGTCGCGAGATTTTTCAAAAAGTGGGTGGATTTGACGAGGGCTACTGGAACGGCTATGAAGATGTAGACCTGTGTTTCAAAATCTATCAGGACGGTTGGAAATTGATCTATCAGCCCCACAGCGTCTTGATTCATTATGAACAGCAGAGCGGGGCGCAGCGATTTATCAAAGTTTCTGAGAATGTAAAGCGGCTTCACGAACGCTGGTTAGGTAAAATTAAGCCTGACCTGATTTTAAAAAAAGATAATCACCGTTATCTTGCCAAAGAGCGGGAGTTGCAACCGTACTCCCCACCCCGAGAATTGACTTCCGTAAAAGATAGTCCGGATATCAGTGCAATGATAGCGGAAAGATTCCAGCCCCGGGAAACGTTGGTATCCATTGTAATTCTAACATTTAACCAACTTGATCGCACCAAAGAATGCCTGGCAAGTATTGAGAAACATACCGGAATTCCACACGAGGTTATTGTGGTTGACAACGGCTCAACGGATGGAACGGTGAATTATTTACGAAAATGGGCAAAGAAGCACGACAATTTTCACCTGATTGTCAATAAAACCAACAAGGGGTTTGCCGCGGGAAACAACCAGGGCATTGAACAGGCAAAGGGGGATTACGTTGTGCTGTTAAACAATGATGTGGTGGTCTCGGAAGGCTGGCTGGAAGGAATGCTGAGCGCTTTCGAAAAAGATTCTACCATCGGGCTGGTGGGTCCCATGACCAATTACATCAGTGGTGAACAAATGGAACCCGATGCGGCCTATAAAGATTTGGCGGAATTCGAAGCGTTCGCTCGAAATTATCGCGTCGTTCATAAAGACCAGGTCAATGCCGTGGTTCGATTGGTTGGTTTTTGTTTGATGATTAAGCGAGAGGTGATTGAGAAAATCGGTTTACTGGATGAACGATTTGGCAAAGGGAACTTTGAGGATGATGATTACTGCCTGCGTGCCAGTATTGCCGGCTACAAGTTGGCATTAGCCCGGGAAGTTTTTGTGCATCATTACGGCAGCAGTACATTTAAGGGTAACAAAATTAATTATCAGAAAATGTTAGATAAAAACCGGGCAATTTTCATCGAGAAATGGAAAGACCTGGAAACCCCCCAGGCATTATGGCTGCTTCATCTTATAGAAAAAGCACGTCTGGATGCAGAAAAGGAAGATAAGGCAGGGCAAAAATGGGCATTGGAAAGAGCATTTTCGCTCTCGCCGGGAAATCGCGAAATACTTGAACTGTATGAAAATTTCCTGAACAACAACGGCAAGGAAGGGGAGATTCTTTCCATTCTGAAACAGTACCACGCCATCCGCCCCGATGATGCGGAAGTTTGCAACCTGATTGGGGTGCGACTGTGGGAGAACGGGGAGGTTTCCAAGGCGATTTCCTATTTTCAACAGGCATGGCAACATCACCCGGAAAACCCGCAATATATGAAAAACTTAGCGGATGCCTATTTAACAACGGAACAGTTTGAGGAGGCAATCGCTTTGTATATTCATTTAATCCGAACACACCCGAAAGATATGGATGCCTACCAGCGATTGGCCGATTTGTATATTGAAGACGGCAACTTCCAGGCAGCGGCAGAGTTGTTGGATGCTGCCCTATCCCACCAGCCGAACAACGAAACGCTGTTGGAAAAACGTCGGCTGCTGAATACGCCACGGCTATATGTGGCGCATCAATTGGTGATGCAGGGAGAAAAGGAAGCCGCAAGTCAACTGCTTTCCGAATGTGTGAAGGAAGATGGTGAACAATTAAAAGAATCGGAACTGCGGCTGATTAGCAAGTTGTACCGGGAGATGGGAGATTCTGAACAAGCACGGTTATTCGAAGAGAAGGCGGATGCGGCTCCGGTAATTTCACCGGTGTGACCGGCGGGTAAAGAGTTTTACGATAGCTAAAGGATGTACGCCGCACGGGAAAGATGGGGGTTACCCTACCCCCGGCGAAAATGGGGGAAGAGTTGAGCTTTGGTCACCCACCAGCGGCATTTAAACAACAACCGGGTCGCACATCCTAAACTTTCCCTTGTTCAACATCTTCCACAGGGTTAATTTATTTTCTGTTTGGTCAAACTCTGTCGATGAGATGATGATGAACCGCCCGGTGAATAAAATTCTTTTCGCTTTGATTTCGATCCGCCTGTTGGTGGGGTGCGTTCCGGAAGCACCTCGCTCCAACCCTTTAGATCCGGAACTGAACACCGGCTCTTCTAAAGCTGTCATCTCCGGCATCGTGTTTACCCGGTATCAGCCGGTTCGCCCCCTGCGAAACGCCATCGTTCAATTGCAGCCGGATTTAAAACTTCGGATGACCGATGCAACCGGTGCCTTCCGCTTTGAAGACCTGGAACCGGGCAATTACCGATTGATCGCCTCCAAAGAAAACTACACCCCGGATACCCTGTCCGTATCTATCATGAATAACACTACTCCGCAAGAGATAAATTTTTTTCTGAATGCCGTACCGCAAATCCGGAAGATGGAGTTTCACAGCGAGCATATCGATCAATGGTGGCCCGGGGAGATTTATCATGCTTTTTTATCAATTGTGGTGGCAGACTCCGACGGGCTGGCGGACATTGATTCCGTTATTTATCGGCTCCCGGCATTCGATTTGCAAAAACCGTTTGAATCCACCACCCGGGGAGATTCGTTTGTGGTGGATATTGACAACATCGACCTGCCCCAGGAATCCTTGCAGCATCTTATTGAACAGCCCTCTTTTGTGCGGGTAACGGATAAATCCGGTGGAAGAAACCAGGGTGGTCCAATCCGATTGCAGCGAATTATCGAGGAAGCGCCCATACCGGTTTCGCCAGCCAATCTGGAAACCGCCTCTCCCCTGCCCTTGTTGGAATGGCAACCCATCTCCCTGCCGTTTTCGTTTACCTATCTTGCCCAGGTCTATCGGATTACCGCCGGAATACCGGTGTTAATCCATACGTCGCCGGAATTATCCCCTGCCCGGTCCACCTATCAGTTTCCGGATTCCTTAACCAGCGGCACCTATTTCTGGACGATTGGCGTACGCGACAATTTGAAAAATTTCAGCCGCTCTAAAGAAGCATCTTTTATGATACCTTAACAGAGGAAATCTTATGAACGTTCCGGAACGCTACCTGTCGGCATTGGTAGAAATCAGCCAGGAAATCAATTCCATCCAGGAACTGGAAACATTGCTGGAACGGATTCTGGATATTGCTCTTCAGCAGCTTTCTGCGGAACGAGGGTTTGTCTTGCTCCGGGAAGGCAGGGATGACACTTTGGTCCCCCGGGTTTCCAAAAATATTGATCCCACCAAAGCCAGTGAGGTATCGGAGATTTCCTCTTCGGCAATCCAGAAGGTCATCACCACCCGGAAATCCATTTTAACATACGATGTTCAAAGTGACAAGTCTTTTGATGCCACAGAAAGCGTTATATTGCATCAGATACGCTCGATTGCCTGTGTGCCGTTGTTGTTGAAGGGGCAATTAATCGGGGTCATTTACATTGACAGCCGCGGAAAGACGGCCGGATTTGATCAGCAAAGTCTGGAATTCCTGAATGCTTTTTCCAACCAGGCAGCGATTGCAATTGAAAACGCTCGCTTGCTGGACTCCCTGCGCAATGAAAATGAGTTGCTGAAAGGGGAGTTCCATCGAATTTATTCTTTCAAGGAAATCATTGCCAAAAGCAAAGGGATGGAGCGGGTGTTGCAATTGATGGGCAAGGTACTCAACAACACCGCGGTGGTTTTGGTAACCGGGGAAACAGGCACCGGAAAAGAGCTTGTTGCCCGGGCAATTCATTATAACGGTCCCCGCAAAAACAACCCCTTTGTGACGGTAAACAGCGCTGCGATTCCCGAAAACCTGTTGGAAAGTGAACTGTTCGGCTATAAAAAAGGCGCTTTTACCGGGGCAAACACCGATAAAAAAGGCTTAATCGAATTGGCGGATAGCGGCACTTTATTTCTGGATGAAATCGGAGAGCTTCCCCTGGGTTTGCAGGTTAAATTGTTGCGATTTTTGCAGGAGCGGGAAATCCAGCGCCTGGGAGACAATCGTCCAATCAAGGTGGATGTGCGGATCATTGCCGCCACCCATCGCAACCTCGCCGAAGAAGTTCGGGAAGGGCGGTTTCGGGAAGACCTCTACTACCGTCTTAATGTAATTGAAATCAATATTCCGCCGTTGCGGGAACGCAAAAAAGATATTCCCCTGTTAGCGCAGCACTTCTTGAAAAAATTTTCTCAGTTGATGGACAAGCCCATCACCGGCTTCCAACCGGCGGCGTTGGAAAAATTAATCGCCTATCCCTGGCCCGGGAATGTGCGGGAATTGGAAAATGCGATTGAACGGGCGGTGATTCTGGCATCGCAGCCGCTCATTTCGGAAGAGGATATCATTCTGAATTCGATTTCCGAAAGTGACGGCATTGAAGCCGGCATGACCCTGGAAGAAGTCTCCCGGCTCCTTCTGGAAAAAACCCTCCGTGCCAATGACGGCAACAAAACCAGAACGGCGGAAGCCATGGGGGTATCCTTACGCTGGGTACATTACAAAATGAAAGAATGGGGTCTGGATTAAATCATGGATGATACGGCGTGGCGAATTCCATTTCGGGAAGTGGATGACTTTACCCTGGATACGTTGCTATACGAGGGGCAGCACACCCTTTTGTACCTGGGCTGCCAGAAAAACCTGGAACGGCAGGTCATCATCAAGGTGCTGAAGCCCCATGTGAATGATAACAGGGAATGGATGGAGCGCTTTCAGCGGGAAGCACGGGTGTGCGCCCGCTTAAAACACCCGAATATTGTGGAAGTGTATCGCCTGGGAGAACGGGATGGTTTTCACTACATTGCCATCGAATATGTGCGGGGCATCAGTTTGAAGGAGTTGCTGCAGAAGGCGGGCAAGCTTCCGCTCAATATGGCGTTCAACATTACCGAACAACTACTCCGGGCATTGAGTTTTGTACACCAGCATCAAATCCTTCATCGGGACATCAAACCGGGGAATATTTTAATCGACTTTTACGGGCAGGTGAAATTAGCCGATTTCGGTCTGGCACAAATTGGGGAAGAATCCCGGGTTACCCGGCAGGGCACCCTGATTGGCACGCCGGCTTATATGGCGCCGGAACAAATCTCGGGAGTTTCCGTGGATGCCCGGGCAGATTTGTTCGGATTGGGCGCGGTGCTCTACGAGATGCTTTCCGGAACCCAGCCCTTTTCCGGGGAAAATGTGTCGAATTGTTTGTACAAAATCATGAACGAACACCCGCCATTATTGAACGAGGTGCACCCGGGAATTCCCCTGGAAATTGCTGCCTTTGTCGATACCTTTCTTCAAAAATCCGTGGAAGCACGCTGGCAGGATGCCGACTCGGCATTAGACAGGCTGCACCAACTTTGCACGCAAATGAACATAACTTTTCAGACGGAACAGATTGCCGAATTCATTCGACCGTATCTCCATAATCTGCCGGATAAGCCGGGGTGTTCCGGAACGCTCACAAAAGAAGAACCCCGCATGGATGAACCGAATGCCCCCCGGACTTTAACCAAAGGCAGAAAACGGCGAATGCTTCTGGGTGGTATCGGTGTGTTTGTTCTTCTCCTTCTATTTGGAATGTGGTGGCGATTTGCGGGAAGTGAGACAATTCCTCTACAACATGCCGGTGGGAAATCCCTCCTGACGGTAGCGGATAGCACGGATAACAGAGATTCACTTCATCAACCGGTTTCTCCGGAACTGACATCAACCCCGGAGACATCGAGCACGACCATTGATACGTCTGCTGAGAAATCACTGCCAAATGAGTCGGAATCGACAACGGTCACCGGCAGAACCCGCCGGGTAGTGAATGAACACGTTTCCGATAAGAGACCGGCAGAACATTCACCTATCGAGCCCTCCGGTGTTCCCTCCACCCCGGTGGAAAACGGTCAATCCCGATTGGCGGTACAGGTGGAACCCTGGGCAAGAGTTCTGATTGACGGGAAGGAAACGGCATCACGGGCAACACAGCACACATTTTCGGTTCCTCCGGGCAAACATGCCCTGACGCTTGTGCACCCCAATTTTCCACCGCAGCAATTTTACATTGAAATGAAACCCGGTGAACAAAAAGCGGTGACCTGGTCTTTTTTGAAGAATGTCGGTTTTTTGCAGATTGAAGTGCGCCCCTGGGCGGAGGTATATATTGACGACAAACTGAGGGACACCACACCATTACGGGAACCATTGCTATTATCTGCCGGCGAACATCTCATGGAATTGAAGCACCCGTATCTTCTGCCTTATCGGGAATACATCACGATTCAGGAAGGGGATACACTTCATTTGCAAGTGGTGCTGAAGAAGAAATAAGGATTGGTATGTAATTTGTTAAATCTTTTTCAGTGGGATTGAGTGGAATGGTCCTGTTCGATAGGACTGGTATGGTGATGACAAATATTTACCAGGCAGTGAAAGTGAAAAATCAGTTTAAAGTGAGACCATTTATAGGATTGTGTTAAAGAACTATCCGTAACAGCAGCAAAAAAGAGACCAAGCCATGCAAAATTTGCATAAGATATGTTTAAGCATCCTGGGGGGATTGAGTATCATCCTGTCGGTGAATGGTCAACCGCAATGGCAATACAGAAGCTCCATGCCCACCGCCCGGCAGGGAATGGCAGCCGCAGCCTTGAATGGCAACATATATGTTATCGGCGGGGCGCAAACCGGGCACAATGCTTTGAACATTGTCGAAGCGTATGATGTCCAACATGATAGCTGGCAAACCGGTATTGCGCCTTTGAACAACGCCCGCACCAGTGCCGCAGCGGTTGCTCTTCAGAATAAAATATATCTCTTTGGTGGTCGAAATCATCATAATTTGATCTCGACTGTTGAAGTCTACGATCCTGCTGTCAACCAATGGTCGATTGTCAGCCAGATTCCCACCCCGCGGGAAGGGTTGTCAGCAGTAGTGGTGGATAGCGTTATCTGGGTGATTGCCGGTGCCACCTTCCAGATGACTTCCGACATTGTTGAAATCTACCATCCGAATACCAATAGCTGGACAACCCTTTCCGATCCATTAACGGTTCCCCGGGTAGCGCCGGTGGCAGCCGTGGTAAATAACGACGTATATGTGATGGGAGGGTTCTACTTCGGACCGCTGAATTCCTATGAAAAATACGTACCCGGGCAGGGATGGGAAATTGTCGGCTCAATGCTGTATTCATGCGGCTCCGCGGCCGGGGATGTTTACAACGGTCAAATCTGGATCGTGGGCGGGGAAAACCAATCCGGTATCCTGGACAATGTTCAATATAAAGATATTCCCGGGCAGGGAAACTGGCTCAATGGTCCGGCTCTTCAGACACCGCGCAAAAACCTTGCGGTAGTACAGGTGGGGAATTGGTTATATGCCATCGGCGGTGCGACCAATAACCATATGGAAAATGGCACCAATGTGGTTGAAGCATTAGACCTGTTGACCGACATTACGCCACCGCCCAACATCGTCAGGCGTGAACAGCTTTATGTCAGTGCCAATTACCCCAATCCCTTTAACAGCAGCACTATTGTGGATATTTACCTGAACAAGTACGAAGACATTCAGGTAGGTGTTCTGGACATCCTCGGGCAGAACGTGCGCCAACTGTACCGGGGACGGACCAGGGGGTGGCAGCGGATTCAGTTTGACGGCAGCGATGATAATGGAAACACCTTGCCATCGGGCATATATTTTATTTATGTTATGACCCCGAACGAACGGCGTATGGTGAAAATAAACTTTATAAAATAGACCCAGATGAAGTCTTCTCACATCCTCATCCTGTTCATCCTCAGCATGTTGTTAAGCTGTTTTCCGGCATTTCCGCAAGGCAGCCCATCCCTGCTTCAGGAATTGGTTGCCGCCTACCAGCGCTTTGATTACCAGGAGACCGACCGATTAATTGCTTTAGCCCTGAAGGAGATCGAATCCTTCTCCCTGAAAGAAAAAATCGGAATTTATCAGTATGCTGCGTTTCGTAAATTCCAACAGGGAGATACATTTAAAGCAGCGGAATTTTTCTGGAAATTGCTGGAAATAGACCCCACTCATACGCTGGACCCATTAACGACTTCACCAAAGATATTGGCACTTTTTCAAAAAACGAAACTTGATTTTTTAGAAGATTTGAACCGCCGGGTACAACAATCTCAGCAAAGACTGATTCCCCGGGAGACGCCCTGGCGGGCACTGGTTTTTCCGGGGTGGGAGCAATACCACCGCGGATACCGCTGGAAAGGCGCAATATGGATGACAGCCGGCGCCGGCTGCCTGGTGGGAATTACCCGGGCGCTCATTCGCACCCACCGGGCAAAACAGGATTATGAACAGGCGACCAAACCCGATGACATCTCCGCAAAATATCATCGATACAATAACTTGTATCAATCGCAGTTTTACTGGTCTTACGCCTTGATTGGGGTTTGGGTAACCTCCCAGGTCGATGCTTTCTTCTTCTCCCCCCATAAAATCCCTGCTTCCCTTTCGGTGAATGTGACCTCTACCTCCCATCTACTTCGGCTTACCATCACCTTATAAAGTGACGTTCAAACATTTCTCTCTTCAACTGTTGGTAAACAGTTATTATTTTTTATAGGAACAGTGAACTTTATACCATCCATAAATCCTTCTGCTGTTTGAAGCGGTAAATTCAACTCTCCCCCTTTCATCTCCCTCTCTTGATGAATTTTGATTAAATAACCGCGCCGATGCATCAAGCTGATGCAAACCAATTAAGGCATGCTGATATTCTGGTCAGGGATATGGAAAGTCCCTTTTGCAATTTTTGCAATTGAGCCTGCAAATTTTGCATGATTGAATTCTTTTCTCTTGCACTCCCATTTCACTTGTTGATATAACTATCTGTTATTTCAACCCTTACTCCCCTACCCTCACATTACAATATTTTCTGGCACATTGATTGTTTTATACGTGGTAACCTGAGAACAGGAATAGGAAGTTAACTAAAACCAAAAGGAGATTTATAATGAAACGCTACCACACTTCCGTATTGTTTTATCTCATGCTGTTTTTTTTGGGTTATGGGGCACTCTATGCCCAGTGGGGCGGTCACGGCGACGGGCATCACTGCGATCCGGATTCATTGGTTCCGGTGACTGTTTCCGGCACTGCCCTGGTGGACAGCAGCACCATGCACCCCATGTATTACCTGGATGAAGATGGCGACGGTCAGGCAGACTATTTTTTGAATTTTGGTCCCTGGTGGTATGAGCCGGACAGCAGCAACGCCACCCGACCGAATGACGGTGATTTTGTCACCATCGGTGGCGGGTTGAACGATGATTCACTCATGGGCGACCTGCCGGTAATCATCGTGTATGAAATCAACGGCGAATTCTGGCGAGACCCCTTTGACCCTTATTGGACACATCATGACGGGCATGGCGGTGGTCATCATGGCGGCGGACACGGGCATACCTGGGGCTGGATGCACGATTCCTTGCAGGTGGTCTCGGTTAGCGGCACGGCGATCGTGGACAGCACCTTCATCTTTTTACATTATTATCTTGACGAGAATAACGATGGCATCCCCGATTACTATCTCAACTTCGGTCCGCCCTGGTATGAACCATCTTCCGGTGCGGAACGCCCCAATGACGGCGATACCATTGATATTGTAGGCGGTTTAATTGATAACGCCAATTTCCCCATGATTTTTGTCTATGAAATTAATGGTCTGGTATGGCAGGATACCACCGGCTGGGGTCCGAATATGGGAGGACGATGGATTCATCGGTACATGAATCAGACCACACATGTTCGCGCTCCTTTTGATGATGGGGACTGGATGGAAATTCAGCCCGGCTGGCATCCTGGCGGTGGTGGCGGACACCATGGGCATCTTCCAGACAATCTCTTCTGCCAGATGATCCAGGTATTCCCCCAAAATATCGCCAATACCGATAATGAAAATGTCTTTGCCGCCTACGAGTTCGGATTGTTCCGACCGGATGGATTCAATCTTCTCTGGGACGACCACATGCACGGCGGGCATATCCAGTTTGCCAACAATGTGCAGTATCAATTACATTACAATGACATTCAGTTGCAAGGGTTTAATATTGATGAAAATACCATTCAGTTAAAATACTGGAACGAACAGAGCGATAGCTGGGAAATGTTGAATGCCAGTGTGGATGTGGTGAACAATACCGTGACCGTAGCCAATGGCATCGTGAGCAGTCAGGTAATTCTCACCGGGCAGCAAAATCCGCTCTCGATTGATGAACAATCACCCAATATAGCCGCTCAATTTACCCTGGAACAGAACTATCCCAATCCTTTTAACCCCTCAACGACCATTGAATTTTCCTTGCAGGAAAATGCCCACGTGGTTCTGACCATTTACAATGTGCTTGGGCAAAAAGTGGTGGAACTGATGAATGAAGCAAAGCCGGTCGGGGTCTATCAGGTGGATTTCGACGCCAGCAATTTGCCTTCGGGAATCTATTTCTACGAGCTGAAAGTGGGGAATGTGAGCCTGGTGAAGAAGATGAATTTGAGCAAGTAGTCTTATCCGACCGTCAGAGAAGTTCTCTCATTAATGTAAGAACCGGAGCCTGCCTGTCTGGCAAAAGGACAGGCAGGTTTTCCGCTAAACCATTCTATCGGAAGTAGAACGTTTATGCCTGTCGAATCTAATATTTAACCTTCCTGTTAATATACGCCGTAAAATATATGGAGAGTGATAAGGGGGGCTCTGGAAAAAGGATACCCCAAAGCCAGTTTACTCATATTACGATTGAAATACAAAAATAGTTTTATTATTGTACAAATGATATTTCATCAAAGGAAATTCCACGATGAAGATATCCCGTTTTACATATCGAATTTGTGAATGTTTCTGGAGATTTTGGGAGAGTCTCATTGTATCGAGATAAAACTTATCCACCAGTTATAATTTCACATTCTGATAATACCAATACAGACATGGATGTATATATGAATCCAGGCGGTTATTATGAAGGATTTGGCACATACATCATTCCACAAGGAATGTGGGTTGATGATTCGTTGTATGTTTTGCATCCCGGTAAGTACAGGGTTGTAGCGGGTTTTACCTTTAAGGATAGAGGATATCCCATCCCCCAACAAATTCGAGATTATATCCTGCAGGAGTGGTATAATGACCCGGAAGCATTGACCGGATTATATATGGAATTTTTTCCTCACAAATATAAATACCCGGAAATTACGATCCTGCCTTAAGCAAGAAAGGGGGAGAATCATGAGGAGAATAAAACTTATATGCTTATCCGTGATTCGCTCTTTTTGCAAATGAAAATATTCAACAAAAACCAACCTTCAAACTTAGTGGCTGGGCTATACAAACTAAAGCAAGTATAGCGGCTGGAAATAGAGATTTTGAAGAAGCACTTTCAATAATTTATTACTCCGATGTTTCTGAAGACCCTGGCGCCACTCCCATCTCCCGTTTAAGCTGCCACTCCCGCCAGATGGTGTAAATTGCCGGAATGACTGCCAGCGTCAGAATGGTGGAAGTCATCATACCGCCTACCATAGGTGCTGCGATGCGCTTCATCACATCCGCCCCGGTGCCGGTTGACCACAGGATGGGCAGCAAACCTGCCATAATCGCCGTCACGGTCATCATTTTGGGGCGCACCCGTTGCACCGCACCTTTGATGACCGCATCATACAGATCAGCCAGCGTTTTCATCCTCCCCTCGGCGCGGTATCGGTCGTAAAATTCATCCAGGTAAACAATCATAACCACCCCGGTTTCCGCGGCAACCCCGGCAAGGGCAATAATCCCCACCCAGACCGCCACACTGGTGTTGTAGCCCAGTACCCACAACAGCCAGAAGGCGCCCACCAGTGAAAACGGCACCGAGAGTAGCACGATCAACGATTTGGAAACAGAACGAAAATTTAAATACAACAGCATAAAAATGATAAACAGGGTTAGCGGTATCACCACGGTCAGTTTTTCCCGAAGCCGTTGCAGGTATTGGTATTGGCCCGCCCAGGCAAGGGTATAGCCGGGTGGGATGTTGACGTTACGGTAGATGTATTCCTGTGCCTGACGAACGTATTTAGCATAATCTTTTTCTTTCACATCCACAAACACAAACCCCACTTTGGCGCCGTCTTCATTGCGAATCATCGGTGGACCGGTGGTGGGGCTAATATCCGTCAGCTGGGCAATGGGCACCTGGGCACCGGTTGGTGTCGGCACCAGCACCCGCTTCAGGCGATCGATATCATCGCGCAGTTCCCGGGGATACCGCACATTCACCGGGTAGCGTTCCTTTCCTTCCACGGTATGGGTGATATTCATACCCCCGATGGCAGTCTGGATGATGTTCTGCACATCCCCCACTGTCAGCCCGTATCGCCCCGCTTGATGCCGGCGGATATGAAAATCCACAAAATAGCCGCCGGATGATCGTTCCGCAAAAACGCTCCGGGTGCCCGGAAAATTTTGCAGCGCCTGTTCGATATCCACGGCAATCCGTTCTATCTCCTTTAAATCATCTCCAAACACCTTGATGCCCAGGTTGCTGCGGATACCGGTGGTCAGCATCTCGGTGCGGGTCTGGATGGGCATCCACCAGATATTTGCCATACCCGGAAATTTTAGCTTTTGATCCATCTCTTTTACCAGCTTCTCCCAGGTCATGCCGGGGCGCCATAGTTTTTTCGGTTTCAGGGTGATGGTGGTTTCGACCATACTTAACGGGGCGGGATCGGTTGCCGTACGGGACCGCCCGATTTTGCCGAATACTCGCTCCACCTCCGGAAACGTTGCCAGAATTTTGTCCTGGGTATGCAAAATCTTTTTCGCTTCCGATGCCGGCATCCCCGGGATGGAGGTGGGCATGTAAAGGATTGAGCCCTCGTTGAGCGGTGGCATGAATTCGGTTCCCAGGCGGTTAAAAATAGGAATGGTGGCAAGCAGCAGGATGACAGCCGCCAGAATGGTGGTCTTCCGAAACCGGAGAACCAGGGTAACAACCGGGTGATACAGCCGAATGAGAAGTCGGTTGACGGGATTCTTGCTCTCCGGGGCAATTTTCCCGCGAATCAAGAGCACCATCAACACCGGTACCAGGGTAACCGAGATAAACGATGCAAAAAACATGGCGAAGGTTTTGGTATATGCCAGTGGTTTAAACAACCGCCCTTCCTGCGCTTCCAGGGTAAACACCGGGATGAATGATACGGTGATGATCAGCAGGGAAAAGAAGAGCGGTTTTCCCACTTCTTTAGCTGCTGCAATGACGACCCGGAAATGTTCGGCAGCGCTCAGTTCTTTTCCGCCCTCCCGGGCATGCTCCAGCCGTTTATGAGCGTTTTCAATCATCACGATTGCCGCATCCACCATGGCGCCAATGGCAATGGCAATACCTCCCAAAGACATGATGTTGGAGGTCAAGCCCATGTAATACATGGGGATAAAAGAGAAGATGATGGCAATCGGCAGGGTCAAAATCGCCACCAGGGCGCTGCGAAAATGGAAGAGAAACAGCAGGCACACCAGGCTGACGATGATCGATTCTTCGATTAGCTTTTCCTTCAGGGTGTCAATTGCCCGTTCGATGAGATCGGAACGGTCATAGGTGGGAATAATCTTCATACCCGGCGGCAGGGCGGCTGTTACCTGGCGAATTTTTTCTTTCACCCGTTCGATCACCCGCAGGGCATTTTCGCCGTAGCGCATTATCACAATGCCGCCCACGGCTTCTCCTTTGCCGTCTAACTCGGCAATGCCGCGGCGCATATCCGGTCCCAGGTGGACATTGGCGATATTCCGGATCAGCACGGGAGTGCCTTTTCCATCAGTTGCCACGGCAATTTCTTCAATATCGGCGATGGATTTGATGTATCCCCTGCCCCGCAGCATAAATTCAGTGGATGCCATCTCAATCACCCTGCCGCCCACATCATTGTTGCTGTTGCGCACCGCCTGAAGAACCTTTTTCAGGGGGATGTGGTAAGCTAACAGTTTGTTGGGGTCCACCTCAATCTGGTATTGTTTGACAAATCCGCCCACCGAAGCCACTTCCGCCACCCCGGGCACTCCCTCCAGCCAGTATTTCAGGTGCCAGTCCTGGAAAGATCGCAAATCTGCCAGATTCCAGCGACCGGTGGTATCGACCAGGGCGTATTCATAGACCCAGCCCACCCCGGTAGCATCCGGTCCCAGGGTCGGGGTAACGCCATCCGGAAGCTGCGCTTCGATTTCGTTCATATATTCCAACACCCGGCTGCGCGCCCAGTACATATCGGTACCTTCTTCAAAAATAACATACACAAAGGAAAGCCCGAAAAACGACTGCCCCCGCACAAATTGCACATTCGGGGCGGAAAGCAGGCTGGTCACAATGGGATAGGTTATTTGATCCTCGATGATATCCGGGCTGCGCCCCTGCCATTCGGTGAAGATAATCACCTGCACATCGGATAAATCCGGAATGGCATCCAGCGGGGTGTTGTACAAAGAGCGAATTCCCCAGGCAGTGGCAATTGCCATCAACAGGAAGATGATAAGTTTGTTTCTGACGCTGAGTTCAATTAGTTTGTCAATCATACCAATCCTCGAAATTCGGTTGAAATAAAATTAGCGAACCGTTATATTTAATTTAAAAGATGCAGGGACGAACATGGCTACCATGAACGTTGATGAAAAACGTCTGAAAGAGCTTGTCAAAAAGGCGGTAGAGGAGCATCTCAAATTAACGTTAGAAGATATGGAAGAGGTGCGCCGTTCGCCGGCTGCCGCCATTGTCAGATTAGAAACCCGTTTAGAAGGGCTTGAAAGGTATATCGAAAAAAACATGGCTACCCGTGAGGAAGTGGCTATGTTACGGGGCGATATAACCGATTTGCGCAGCCGGGTGGAAAATATCGAAGAAAATATGGCTACCAAGGGTGACCTTGGAAGACTGCAGGTAGAAAATGATAATCTTAAAGAGAATATGGCTACCAAGGGTGACCTTGGAAAAATACAGGTGGAAATTGATGACATTAAAGAGAATATGGCTACCAAAGCCGACCTTGGAAAAATACAGGTAGAAATCGATGATATTAAAGAAAATATGGCTACCAAAGCTGACCTGGCGAATTTGCGTGTGGAACTTATTGAGTACGTCGGAAATGTTGCGGCATCGCTGAGTGAACGGATTGCAAAATTAGAAACCGGCCAAAAATTGGTATTTGGCCTCCTGTTAGCTATGTTAGCCATGCTCATCAAATTGGTATTCTTTCCATAATCTTTTCTCAACTTATTTCTCCCTTCAATTTTCCAGCATTTGCAACACACCCTGCACATGCGCTTCGGCATCAATGAGAAAATTGCCCGATTTGACCACCACCTCACCAGCTTCCAAACCCTTATGCACTACGTAAAACTCCCCGACCTTTGCGCCGGCATTGATTGCCCGCGGTTCAAAACGCCCCCTGCCCCGGTTTACAAACACCAATTGGCGACGACCGGTGTTCAATACCGCTGTTGCCGGAACAATCAATTGTTCCCCCAAATCAATAGCTATCTCCACGTCTGCATACATATCCGGTTTCAGCTTTAACCGGGGATTGGGAAATTCCAGGCGAATAGTAGCGGTGCGGGTTTGGGGGTTCAGGGTGGGATAGATATAATTCACCACACCGGTATAATTCACCTCCGGGGCATAAGAGAGGCGAATCTGCGCTGACTGCCCGGGGCGAACAAACGGCAGTTCGTATTCATACACCTGGGCATGCACCCACACCCGTGATAAATCCGCAATGGTGAAAAGGTCTTTTCCCTGTACCACATGGCTGCCTTCCAGGGCGTTTTTATTTACAACATAACCGCGAATCGGTGAGTAAAAAGTGATGGTCAGTTTGGGAACACCCGTGGTTTCGATTTCCTGTATTTGATCAGGGGAAATGCCCCACAAGCGAAGCCGCTGCCGGGCAGATTGGAGCAGGGATTGGCTATCACCGGCGCCATCCGATCCGTCGGTTCCTACACTGCGCCTACTCCGGGATATTCGAGCGCTTTCTTTAAGAAGCTGCAGATACTCCTCCTGGGTGGAAACCACTTCCGGGCTGTAAATTTCGAACAACGGTTGCCCTTTCTCCACAAACTCACCGGCATATTCCACGTACAATTTCTCAATCCAGCCGGAAAACTTCAGATTCACCGTTGCCAGGCGGGTTTCATCATACGCCACATGCCCGATGGTTCGAATGGTCTTATGGGCCCCGCGCAGCTTCACCGTATCCAGTTGCACGCCGATAAGCTGCTGCTGATACAGTGGGATGTTGACGATGGCAACCGGCGTTTCTGTACCACTAACAGCCGGGTTTTCACCAGCCCTGCTAACCGGCACCAAGTCCATCGCACAAATTGGGCATTTTCCAGGGTCTTTTTGCTTTACCGAGGGATGCATGGTGCAGGTGTAATAGCTGTTCCCTCCCATACCCCTTTCCTGACCGGTTTCACCGGAAACAAAGGCAACTCCTTCATTCCCCGGAATTACCTGCCATTGGGAAATGAACAACACCTGTTGGTATTTCAACACTTCCAGGCGCACATCCCAGGGGAACTCTCCGCCGCTGGAGAGGTCCACCTGTGCCTGGTAAATCCCCTTGCCGGTTTCTTCAAGGCGGGCTTCATCTCCCATTGCCGGCATCCCCGCCATGGCTGGCATGGAGTAATGCAGATGAACCTCAGCCTCGGATACCGGATCACCGGCATCATTCCAAACGCGAACCCGAAAAGTGTTCAGCCCAACTGTTGGGGGATTGGGAATGGTTATGAATGACACCTGGTAAATACCGATCGTCTGTGGCGGTGATTTGGTATCTCCACAGGCGCTCAGTAAAAGTATCGATACGATTATTATGCTGATGGCATTTAAAAAGGTTTTTATTCGATACATCGTAAACCTCCGTCGTTTTGTTTACTGAAACTGTTTCAGGGTAAGTCCCTGCCCATGGCTCTTTGCAGAGCAGCGGCTATCTGACGGTAATCCGATAGTTCCTCCACATACGCCAGGCGAAATTGAAGCAGCATCCGCTCACTGTCTAACAGGGAAAGAAAATCCAGGCTGCCGGTTTGATATGCAGACAGTGCCGATTGGAGAGTTTGCCGGGCGTCCGGAAGCAACTGCCGCTGGTACAGAACCATCGTCTGTTCCGATGCCTTTAATCGGGCATGGAGTTCCCGGATTTCCGCCACCACCTCGTTTCTGAGATTCCGGTAATAGAGTTGCTGCGAATTCCGCAGGGCTCGGGCTTCCTCCACCGCAGCCTTTCGTTTTCCCAGGTAGATAGGCAGATTTATACCCACTTGCAGCGCCCAGGGGTCTTTTCCCCGGTCTATTGCCGGGGTTCTTCCGGAGGGGATGGTGGTGTAGGATAGCGCCAGGGTAACATCCGGAAAAAAATTCCGTTTTGCCAGGCGAATGGCAAATTGAGCCTTGCGGATCTGCGCTTCCGCTGACTGTAATTCCTCCCGAGCGGCAAAAGCGGCTTCCAGTATTTCCGCCTCGGTCAAGGCTAACAGGGATGTATCAATTTCAGTAATCTGGGCAATGGAGTGTGTTTCATCCCGCCCGAGGAGGGCATTCAGCCGTGCTACTGCTCCTTCACGAATTTGCGTAAAGTTTATTATCTGTTCTTGAAGTGCGGCAATTTCCACCTGCGCTTTCAGCACATTCACCCGGGTGCCGATGCCGGTGGCGTATTTACGGGCGGCAACTTTCTGAAAGCGTTTCAACAATTCCCGGTATTCCCTGAGGATGGCGATGGATCGGTCGATGCGATAGAGATCGAAATAAGTAATTTTTACCCGGAAAATTACATCACGGCGGATGGCATGGTGGTGTTGCCCGGCAACCTCCCCATCTTGCTCCGCCATTTTTCCCCTGAGCCGCAGTTTGCCGAAAAAGGGGAAACGCTGCGAGAGACGTAGCGAGTTCTGCATGGGACCCACCCGGGTTTCCACACTGGAAAACCAATGGGTGTAGCTGAGTATGGGATCATCCAGCGAACGAACCTGCGGTACCCGGCTTAAAACCGCGTTGTACTGTTGCTCCGCGGAATGGATAATGGGATTCTTCTCCAATGCCTCCCGAATAAATGTTTCCAATGGAACGGGAGTTGTTGAGTCGGGACTCGGAAAACCGGATTGGGCGAATGTCGGCATCATTGACGCCAGACAAAAAAATATTATTATGGTCAGACGTTGCATAGCAGTCCTCTCTGGTAAATCAACTAAACTGGTTACCGATTGGGAAATCCGTTTTGCATTTCCAGTAAAGGAAACAGAGGAGTTCCATCAAGACGGCTATTTCCCCTGGAAAAAGAAAGCCCGGGGAAGCCGATTGGATATAGTACGCCTGTATAGCGAGAGGAGGATCAAATCAAAAGAGAGGAGTTCTGCAAATAGAGATGATTATCCTGGTGGAGAAAAAAATCAGTTGAAAGATTGGTTTTTAGTGCAATTTGCGGAATTTGGTAAAGTGTAGGGGGCAGATTAAGACCAGCGGCAAGAAGTTTTGTTAAGGATTGATTTGAATGGGGAATTGCCCGAATCGGGGCGGCATTCTCCGAATCGTGTTCAGTGTGTTCGATGCAGCAGACGGTTCTCCCGGGTATGTCACCCTTGCAGCATGCCATCTCCGAGTTCACGCAGCATTTCTTATCCATTGCCCGGTTGGCAAGCGGCGCCTGGAAATGAAATGTAGCGGCTAAGATGAGTATTACCAGTAGACGGGAAAAGGTGTCATGGATACGAGTTTTAGTCATTGGCTACTGCTGCCTTCTAAAAACATGTGCCGGTTTCTGTACATTTCAAATACGGAGCAATATAGGTGTTTTTCCCGGTAAATGCTATAATCTATCTTACGGTGCGAGAAAAAATCCCCTCATATCTGTTAAACAGTGAAGAAAAAATAGACTCCCGTTTTCTCACTCCATTAAATCCTTTTTCATCTGTTCAAACTCTTCCCGGGAAATTTCCCCGCGGGCGTACCGCTTTTTAAGAATGTCCAGGGCGCTCTCCTGAGGTGGCGTAGAATGTGACCGTCCGGAAGCGCTGCTGGTGAACCTCACGACCGCCCAAATGATCACTGCGATAAGAATTAACCACAACACCCACCCGAACCACATCCATCCCCATCCCCACATATCATGACCCATCATCTTTCCTCCGGGGTTCTACAAACTCTCAATCACTTTTTTTAATTTTTCCTGAACCTGGTGTGCTACTTCACCTAATTTCGGATTTTCAATTGCCTGCATGGAGGCAATGGGGTCTACCGCAGCCACTTCCACTTCGTTTTCCCCGGTTTGCTGAACAATCACATTGCAGGGCAGCATGGTGCCGATTTTATCCTCTGCCTGTAATGCCTGATACGCAAAAGGCGGGTTGCAGGCACCCAAAATCCGATACGGTTGAAAATCCACATCCAGCTTCTTCTTCAGCGTTTCTTTCACATCGATTTCGGTCAGTATGCCGAACCCCTCCTCTTTTAAGGCTTCGGTCACTTTATCAATGGCTGCGTCAAAGCCCATATTTAATTTACGGGAAAAATAGTAACTCATGAGAATCTCCTCCTGTTATGTGGTAAGCTTTTAACACCCGTTTGCAAAATTCAATTCACACCCAAAATATATTGGATTCCATAACCCAATCTATGTTACAACGTTCTGCTTTTTATCTGTAACAGAAGATAACGAATTCAATCACCGGGAGATATAAGAATTAATTTTGTCATATAAAACTTTGTTAACGATGCCCTCAACCTATTACACCCTGTCAATAGTTTCCTTGTTAAAAGGAAAATATTGATATATATTTTCTTTACAAAAAGGAAAGTATATGAATGACCTGTTCAAAACAATTCTGAAGGATTTTCATAACTCTCTCCCCGTTAGAGATGTAAAGCCGCGGGATTTACAAGTTCCGTTGCGATCCGGAAAAAATCATATCCCTAATCGGTCCACGGCGAAGTGGGAAGACTTTCCTTTTTTCCATGTTGTTTAGAAGTGCTTATTTCACTTCCCCTCCTGCTCCCAGTACCCATCCTTTAATTTCCAGGTGTAGCGGGGTTGGGCATTAACCTTATGAATCATCGCCTGGAAAACCAGTAGTTCGTCTCCCTGCTGTTGTAAGAAAAAATCCACATCATACCGCTCCCCGCTTGTTGAAACCATATCCACGCCCATCACCAGAAAACCGTCAATGGTTTGAATAACCCGGTCATGGTGAATTTTTTTCAATGTCAGCCGCAGGGTCTTACCGGTTTGTGGGTCTTGCAACACATAAAAACCGTTGTTTAATTTTTGGTCGAGCTGAATATGTACCCGAATGGCTTCGGCAATCATTTCCTTCGTCGGTTTGTTTACCCGACCTTCCTGTCGCCAGCGTCCTCGCCATCCCATTCCCCGGTGCCTTCTCCCCATCATCCCCATCATGCCCCCTCGACCCATCATGCCGCCCCGTCCTATCATTCTCCAGTGCATCTGCATCATGGTTATCCCACGCGGTTCGCCTTTACCCTCCAGGGTTTTGAGATAACGCCACAATGCCTCCCGGTCTTCTTCGCCCAGGTTGGAAAACGAGGGCATGTATCCCGGTCCCATATCCAGAATCCAGTTGAACTCTTCCCGGCTAAAGCGTTTGGTGGCACCCGCAAGCGGCGCCGGTTCCATGTGATGACGAAAGGGTAACCCGCCCGGCCGGGGATCGGTCACCGTAGCACGATGACAACTGTTGCAGGTTCCCTTAAAGATAAGTTCGCCCTGCTTCTCCGGTGGCAGCGGTGTGCTCTCTACGACGGGATTGGCTTCTCCTAACACATAGTCAATAATCGCATCAATCTCCTTCGGCGACAAATGCCTGAATGATGGCATGGCGTTTTTGCCATTAATTATCTGGGTGCGAATTTGTTCCCGGGAGAGCCGCTCTTTCACATTCTTCAGGGATGGGAAAGCGGGAGGATTCCCTTCCAGATTGGCACCGTGGCAGGCGGCGCAGTTGGTGAGAAAGAGTTGCTTGCCGGTGGTTTTTGCCGGATTTTCACCCCTTACCTCCAGTCCTATTTGAGCCAGGATGATAAGACAACCGAATATCAAGAAAAAGGTGTTTGATTTCATTGTATTCTCCTTCATCTATGTTTTTTCCAAAGAGATCAACTGTTCCAAAAGACCCATGACAAATTGCACCATACACGATCCGTTGCCCTGAACGAGCGAAATAATAAGGGATGATGTTGCTCTTTCAGGGCTGTGCGTGTTCCGGGCACATATTCGCGGCTCTCCTATTTTTTCCCTTCGGGGAGAATGACTTGCAATTGCTCATGCGTCCGTTTCAAAAAACATAAGTTCATTTTTTTGCCAAATCAAACTAATTGTTTCGCAAAGGGATCACACCGCCACTTCCCCCCGCTCCCCGCTGCTAATCCGGATGGCGTCCTCACAGCCGGTTATATAAATTTTGCCGTCGCCGGGTAAACCGGTGTGGGCTTTGGTTTGAACTGACTGATAATTTTCACACAGTCAGTGAGCATCGCCATAAGTGCAGTTACTTTTTCAAACAATGTTTTTCATTTTGATTTTCTCGAAACTGTTTTATATTCTGAATAATAAAAAAAAACGGATTTATACATGTTCAGGAGAGCAACATGGAGAATAGCACCAAGGTAACAATTACCCTTTCGGAAGATAAAATTAAAGAAATTATTTATGCTTATAACCTCTTAGGTGAATTATTAGAAACCATTCTTCCCCGGGAAAAAATCTATCAAAAGAATTTTCGTGGCAAACTTGAACAAGCACTGAAAGAAGTAGAAACCGGCCAAACACAAAAAGTACAGAGCTTTGATGAATTCATCGAATAAGCGGGATATTCATCGAACCCCGGTTTTTGCTAAGGATTTGAAGAAATTGCCAGATGATATCAAACAGCGAAGTTGAGAAATCGCTGTGCTCCTTACCGAAAACGTTTTTCATCCTTCCGTTGATATCAAGAAATTGCATGGCTATAAGAATGTGTGGAGGGCGAAAGTTAAACACGTTTATCGACTCATTTTTACATTTGATGATCAAGCGATATACCTTCTGAGAATCGTTCATCGTAAAGATGTTTATCGAAAATCCTTTCAAAAATTAGATTGAAGCAATTAATTTCTTTTTTACGGATTTCCGGGCATTGCGGGTTTCATTTCCATTTTAATCCGCTCAATTTCCTGTCTCACCCCGGGAGTTATCTCACTATCGCACCAGTAATAAAAACTTTGAAAATCTTGCGCCACCCTCTCATTATCCCAAAGGTTAACGCGGCCTTTTCCCCAAAGGGCAGCGCCCAGATTCACGAATGCTTCCTGGTTTTCCGGATTCACCTCAATCAATTTCCTAAAACAACTTTAGCTTTTACTTATTGTTTGCTATCCAAATATAGATGACCCGGAGTATTAAGGATAATCAGATTATTGGGATTCTCAAAATCTTCTCCCATTGAATATGTTAGATTGCCACTTCCCCTCTCTCCCCGCTGCTAATCCGGATAGCGTCCTCACAGCCGGTTATATAAATCTTGCCGTCGCCACGCAAACCGGTGTGAGCTTCCCGCTGAATGGTGGCAACGATTTCTTCTACCAATTCATCCCGGCAGAAAATCTCGATTTTTACATGGGGAACATAATCAACCAAATCTTCCACAATCCGATGCGGCGCGTCTTTGGCTTTGGTGCGACCGAAGCCGCGCACATCCAGCACGGTCATGCCGGTTAACCCTTTCACCTTGTGCAATTCCAGGGTTACCTGGCTCAACTTATGCGGTTTGATATAAGCAATAATATGCTTCATGGTATTTCTCCTTTTTTCTAATTTGTCCTATCTTAGAATGATTTTAAAGCCACGGATTGACACTGAATTTCACGGATTATTTTGAACGACTCAGGTTGTGGGGGGCGTTCAGCGACTCCCGCTGTAGAGCCTCCCTGTCATAAATCCATTTATAGCAACTGCATCTCCAACACCATCATCGCAATCTAACGCGTTTAACCCGGAACCGGAAATTTTTCAACCTGTAAACCGGGGTAGAGGCTGTATCTGTGTTCATCTGCGTCAATCCATGGCTGACTTAATTACCTTTCCTGTCTCCCCGGATGGAACGCCAGGGGGCAAGCATTGTGAATCCCTCGATAATTACCTGACGCCCGTTTCCGAGTCCACATCTATGGCAAACCATTTATACAATGCCGGAATCACCAACAGGGTTAACACTGTAGAGGTGAACAATCCGCCTACCACCACCGTAGCCAGGGGGCGCTGCACTTCGCTGCCGATGCCGCTGGAAAAGAGCAGTGGAATCATCCCCAGGGCCGCCGCCAGTGCGGTCATTAACACCGGGCGCAGCCTTAAACCGGCGCCCCGGATAGAGGCTTCATCAACCGGAAGCCCTTCCATTCGGAGTTGATTGATATAGGTAACCAGAACAATTCCGTTTAACAGGGCAATACCGAACAGGGCGATGAATCCTACTGAGGCGGGAACGGAAAGGTTTTGCCCGCTAATCCACAGGGCAACCACTCCACCCACCAATGCCAGAGGAATATTTAACAGGATTAATAAGGAATTCTTCAGCGAGTTAAAACTGGAGAACAGTAAGATGAAGATGATAAACAGGGTAATGGGCACCACCACGCTAAGCCGTTTGTTGGCTTCCTGCTGCAAGCGGAATTGTCCGCCCCAGGTGACCAGGTAACCGGGCGGCAAATTGACGTTTTCCTCAATCGCCCGCTGGCCTTCCGCTACAAACGAACCGATGTCCCTGCCGACCACATTACATTGCACGGTGATAAACCGCTGGTTATTCTCCCTGGTAATTTGCCGGGGACCGACAATCTCCTCGATGGCAGCCAATTGTGCCAGAGGAACCTTAGCACCGTTGGGCGCTTCGATAAGAATCTCGCCAATTGCCTCTTTGGAATCCCGGTATTGCGGGGCAAAACGCACATAGATATCAAAACGGCGAATGCCTTCGAATATCTGACCTGCCGTCTCACCACCGACGGCAGCACGAATAACCCGCTGCACATCGGATACGTTAATCCCATATCGGGCGATGGCATGACGGTTGATTTTTATCAACAACTGCGGCGTACCGCTGATCTGGTCCGGCTGCACGTCTGCCGCTCCCGGAATTCGCTGGATGACGGCGGCAATCTCATTTGCTTTTTCCTTTAGCACATCAATCTCATCTCCGAACAACTTAATCGCTAATTCCGCCCGCACCCCTTCCAACAGTTCATCCACGGTCATCTGGATGGGCTGGGTCAGGTTGGTGAGCACCCCGGGCACATTGCCAACTTCCTTACGGATAATCTCCTCAATTTCCGCCTGGGTTTGCGCGCTACGCCATTCCTCACGGGGTTTTAGCAATACATACATTTCGGCGCTGTTCACCGGGTCGGTGTGTGCTCCCACTTCGCCGCGCCCAATGCGAGTGACCACCCCGGTGACTTCCGGGATCCTCATCACCCGGCGTTCCACAAGTAATGTGATCCGCTTACTCTCCTCCAGGGCAATGGATGGTGCCATGGTCAGCCGCAGCACGATGGTGCCTTCTTGAAGGGTGGGGGTAAATTCGGTTCCCAACCGGGGGTAAATCAGCGCACCGATGAGAATTAACACTGCCGCCAGGATTACTGCAACAGCTCTCTTTTTCACGAAAAAAGTGACCAGCGGGTCATAGATTTTTAACAGCAGCCGGACAATCCAGATTTGGTGTTCACCGCCTTTAGAGCCGGCTTCTTTTGACTTCCTGGGCCGGCGCATCAGCAGAAAAGACAGCACCGGCGCCAGGAGAATGGTAAATACCAGGGAGCCGGTCATTGCCAGGGCAATGGTATAAGCTAAGGGGCGGAATGTTTTCCCCTCCACCCCTTGCAGGGTAAACAAGGGTAGGAAAACGATGATGATGATGATCACGGCAAAGGCGATGGGTCGTACCACTTCTTTACAGGCGCGCGCTACCACGTGGATTCGCGGTTCATCGGGGTCGGACTCCCGCAACATCCGGTCCATATTTTCTACAATCACCACGGCGCCATCCACCATCATTCCAATGGCAATTGCCAATCCGCCGAAGGACATCAGGTTTGCGGAAATCCCAAAATACCGCATTCCAATGATGGCAAACAATACCGAGAAGGGAATGGCGATGGCAACCACCAGGCTGGGACGAATGGCGCCCAGAAACAGCATCAAAATGATCACCACCAGAATGATACCTTCTTTTAAGGCATCGGTCACGGTTTTTACACAGGCTTCCACCAGGGTTTTTTGTTCGTAGTATGGTACAATTTTAATGCCGGGGGGAAGAATGCGGTTAATTTCACTCAACTTATCCTCCACCGCCCCGATAACCGTGGAAGAATTACTCCCGAAAAGTTTGATCACCATTCCCGCCACCACTTCACCAATTCCATTACGGGTCTGAATTCCCCGGCGAATGGCGCCACCGATTTTTACATCAGCCAATTGTTTTAAGTATATCGGGGTGCCATCTTCCGCTTTTACCACAATGTTTTCAATGTCTTCAATGGTGGATGCCAGACCCACGGAGCGCACGATAAACTCTTCCGAATTTTTCTCAATAAACTGGGCGCCCACGTTCAGGTTATTCTCCTCAATGGTTTCCAGAATATCACCGGTGGTCACATTGTAGCGAAGCAGGGCGTACGGATCGAGCACTACATGATATTGTCTTTCCCAGCCGCCGATACCCAGCACCTCGGTCACTCCGGGCACGGTTTGCAGGTGAAATTTAATCAGCCAGTCCTGGATGGTGCGCAGTTCTTCCAGACTATATTTTCCCTCCTCATCTTCCAGGTAATAAAACAACACCAATCCCATACCAGTGGAGATGGGTCCCATTGCCGGTTCGCCGAATCCCTCCGGAATTTGTTCCCGCGCTTCCTGGAGACGCTCATTGACCAATTGGCGGGCAAAGTAAATATCGGTGCCATCCTCGAAGTAGATGTTCACTACCGATAATCCGAAGTTGGAGACCGAGCGGATGGATTTCAGATTGGGCAGTCCGTTCATTACCACTTCAATCGGATAAGTAACATATTTTTCCACCTCCTCCGGTGCCAGCCCTTCGGTTTCGGTAAACACCTGCACCAGGTTGGGCGAGACATCGGGGAAGGCATCTATGGGTAACTGCCGGTAGCTGTAATAGCCTCCCGCCATCACCAATAAGCCCAATACAATCATTAACAATGGGCTTCGTAAGGCAAACTGAATGATTTTGTTCATATCGATACTCCTGTTTGTGGTCTATTGATAAAGCATATATCACCTTAATTCGTTATTTGATTATCATGGTCATGAATTGTTCGTGGAAAAGAGATTTGAAATATTAAGCGCGACCTGTTATATTAATAGAAGATAAGGTCATGACAATTTTAGTGAAGGAGATGATAAAATATGAAATTGGCAGATTATTTCGATTTTCTGGCTTCAGATGATATTCGCATAAAGGGCACTCGAATCGGCATCGAATCCGTCCTTTATGAATACATTTATCGGGAACAATCACCGGAAGAGATCGCCAGGCGATTTCCCACGTTGACGCTTGAACAAGTGTATGCCACCATTCTTTATTATCTGCGCAATAAAAGTACCGTCGAATCTTATTTGAAAGAGTGGCTGGCATTTGGTAAACGAATGAGAGGTATGCAGGATAAAAATCCGCCTCCGGTGGTGATAAAGCTGCGTCGTTTGAAACAGGAAAGTGAAAAAGAGCTTTCACATTAGTGATGGAAATCCGGTATCTCCTTGATGAAAACGTGAACCCAGTTTTGCGAGTCGAACTGCTTAAACGGGTTCCAGAGATGACTGTCTGGAAAATAGGTGACCCCGGAGCACCCCCAAAGGGAACTCCGGACCCTGATATCCTTCTCTGGTGTGAAAAAAATTCGTTCATTCTGGTTACCAATAATCGTAAATCCATGCCAGGTCACCTCAAAACACATCTTGCTAAAAACCACCATCTTCCTGGTATTTTTGAATTAAACCCCGAGATGAGCCTTGGAGAAACAATCGATGAGCTGCTTTTGATTTAGGAAGTATCCGACCCTCTCGAATACCGGGATTTAATCCTATATCTCCCCATCTCCTGAATCCCTCTTATTTGAATTCAAATCCCTTTCGCCATTCGGAACCCATCAATGCCCATGTCCTCCTTCGCCGAGACTGCTTTTGCCTAACTCCGCTTTCAGGGTAAATCCGTTCTTCGCCACGTATTGTTGACCGGGGTGTAGTCCTCCCACGATTTCCACCCGGCGTTCATCTGACCGCCCCAACACCACGGTTTGGGGTTTAAACCCTTCGTCGGTTTTCACAAACACCACCGGGCGGTCTTCTATCATTTCAATTGCCGTGCGAGGGACCACAACCGGCGCTTCCACCTCCTGCACAATGATTCGCCCTTTCACAAACAACCCGGGCTTCCAGGTGCCGTTGGGATTGGGCAACACCACCCGGGCAGTTGCCGTTCGGGTTTCCTCATCTACCACCGGTGAAACATAGGAAATAGTACCGCTAACTTCTTTCGTTCCCGGACCGGCAGAGAGAATAACCGGCTGCCCGACCTTTACATGCGGAAGGTCTTTTTGATAGACACTCAAATTTGCCCACACATAGCTCAAATCTGCGACCACCACGGCGTGCTCGGCATCTTCAATTACCTCACCTCTGGTCATGTGCATATCGATCACCGTGCCGTCAATCAAGGAACGAACCTCGTAAGGCGCCAGGCTTTCGTTGCTTTCGATAACCGCAATCACCTCCCCTTTTTTCACCCGGTCGCCGATTTTTTTCCTTACTTCCTTCACCACCCCGGGAAAGCGCGGCACGATATGCGCCAATCGATCGGGGTCGATGACAATCTCACCGGTTAAATCGGTGTGAATTTGCAGGGTATTCGCACTGGCAGTTGCGATTTCTATGCCGAATTCCCGCAATTCCCGGTCGTCGATTTTCACCACAGCATTTTCGTGCTCTTCATGTTCGCCGGCATCGCTCCCTTCCGGATTGTGGCTCTCTTTCGCAAAAGCGGTGTCACTTGCCACAGGGGGTTCACCGGAGGCAGAAAAAAACAACGCATGAATTATCATTCCCACGATAATTCCGGCAAACAGTGTTATTGCCAGAATTATTTTATGTTTGTTACTCATTGTAAAATCTCCTTCAAAATTTGTTTATGGATTATCAATACCCACTCTACTGAACAGCGTTAATCTCCATGGCTATCAAACGCTCAACTTTTGCGACAAACCGGTGGAAATCGGTTAGCGTTCTCAAATATTGCCCGCGGGCTTCAAACAGGGTACGCTGGGCATCCAGTACATCCAGGAAATCAAATCTGCCCTGTAAGTACCCTTCTTTGATGACCCGGTAAGCATTTTCCGCTTCGGGAAGGATTCGTTCTTTCAGAGTTGTGGCTTCGTTGAAGTTGCTAATCAAATTATTGTAAGCCTCGCTAAGGGCGGCATTGAGTTGTACTTCTATGGCATGCTTCTCCCGCAGGGTTTGCGCAAAGCGAATCCGTGCTTCCTGCCTGGCGCCCTGGTTGCGATCCGATAAAGGCAGGGGAATGGATAAACCAACCACAAAGGCATTGTCATCGCTTTCGTTTAAGCGTCGCAATCCGCCACTAACCGTGGGATCGGGAATCCGAAGGGCGTCTTCCAGGGCAATGACTGCCTGCCGCTGCTCCATCTCTGTTGCGAATCGAGCAATATCCGGATTTTGAGGAAGCTTTTGCTGCAACCGGTTCAGGTTGGGGATGGTGAAGAGGGTATCCATTCTCCCGGCAACCCGTTCGAAAGTGGGTGTCGTGCTGCCCCAGGTCGCTGCCAGGCGGATACGGGCAGATGCTAATTCACGCCGGGCGCGCTCCAGCTCTACCTTTGTGGCAGAGAGAATGACCCGGGCACGAGACCCTTCGGCAGGAGACACTTTGCCGGCTTTAATCCTCTCGGATATAGTCTTAACAAGCTGTTCTGACAGGTTGACCAACTCTTCGTTCAGGGCAACCCGCTGCTGTGTACTCAGCACTTCAAGGAATGCTGTTCTGACAGCCGTAAACACATCCAGTCGTTTGCTTTCATAATTCCAGGCAGCCAGATCCCCTTCCAGGGCAGCAGCCCGCACCGCTTTGCTGCGTTTCCCTCCCAGTAAGAATATCTGGCTCAGGGAAATTGTAGACTCTGTTCCCTGGAAACCACTCACCTCCCCGCTGCCGGCAAAGTTTTCCAATTCAATATCCAACCCCGGGTTGGGATAGAGGCTGGCTTGTAATGCCCGCGCTTCTGCGGCACGAATTTCGTAAGAAAAAGCAGCCAGCTCCGGGTTATTCAATAAGGCAAAAGATAGCGCCTCTGGTAGGGTGAGTACCTTCGTTACCGGAACTGTCGATTTCGCAATTTCTCCGGATTTCTCAATTATTTCCGGAGTCCGGTAACCCGGGTATTCTTCTGCCAGGGGACGCGGTTCCGGGAAAATCGCTGTCGTTCGATAAGTTGAACAGCCACTAATTCCGAATAGTAAAATCAATGCAGGTAAATAAAAATATTTCCTGAGCATTTAAATCCTCCGCTTGAGTATACATGAATAGACTTATTCTTCAGGGAAACAGTTGGAGTGAATACGGAGGTTCTTATTAACGATTTAACCTTCGTATCCTTTTCTCATCTGTTTCTATTAATGTGAAAAGAATTTGGTAGATTTTGATGTGAGGAATTCTAAATCAATAAGACGGTGGTACGAAGAGAAATCAGTGAGGTATGTTGAAAAACGGAATGGTTGATATCGATGACCCGATGCTGAACATTGAAGGCCGTTATATCATCCGCAGGACTTATTTTGAGGAGCGGTTGAAGAGAGCGCAGCGAGGAATGCTGCGATTGAACTTTGGAATACTCGTTACATTCAATGATGAGTGGCAGGTCAATACATTCACCGCAATGGTTTGGAGTGAATGCATTGTGAAGCGCCGAAAAGGAAGTTTCGGCCGGGAGAGAAGGATGTGAAATTGCTTCGGCGCAGGTCGCCAGTTTCGTTGCGGATTCATAAGCGACATGCCCATCGGTGCCAATGCATAGCACCAGGTTCGCCAAACTGATATGTCCCGGCAACAGATGGAAAATAAAAATTAACAGCAACAGTGTGTGTTTTATGGTATCGCCAATTTTTAATTGCATTGATGTCTCTGTTAGTTCTATATTATAAAAACAAAATTTTTAGGAGTAAAAATGCCAACACTTCAAATATCCGAAAAAGAAATTTATAAGTTAGTTGACCAATTAGACATTCAGAAAAAAATTGAACTTTTTGACTATTTGAGTTCCCAACTCCTCAGCCAAAAATGGAATATGCTTTTGACCCGTATTGACAAAAAACTGGCGACTTATCCAATCAGTGAGAAAGAAATACGGAAAGAGGTTGAACGTGCCAGAAAAGAATTTGCCGCGAGTCGTGGTTGACACCAGTGTTTTGGTTAGTGCATTAATAGGAAAATCCCTTCGACAGTTCATATTACTTCTACAGGAACAGAAATTCCGGTTGGTATTTTCTGAATCTACCTTGGAAGAATTGGTGTTTGTTTTGCAACGTCCAAAATTCCGGAAATACTTTTCACAAGAAGACATAAGCGAATTTCTCTATTTACTGAGTTTTTATTCGGAAACTATTGTACCCAATGAAAAAATAACTGACTGTCGGGATCCCAAAGATAATATTTTTCTTGAAGTTGCTGTTAGTACAGGTGCAGATTTTATAGTTTCCAGTGATACAGATTTACTTGAACTAAATCCCTTCCGAACTATTAAAATCATTTCCCCAAAAGAATTTTTTGATATTATCCAACAGCAAAACATTAAAAATCAGTAATTAAGTAAAAAGTAAAGAACAACTTGTCAAATTTAATGTGGCTGTCATTCCGGCTGGAGCGGAGCGGAATGCCGCCACATGGTGGCTCCGTTGGAGGAATCTCTGCTGGGGATTCTTCCAACGGAACCGCTTCTCACGAAATGACCACTTTGTGGGCGGCGGTATTTTCCCAAAAAACGGGAAAAACCGGAATGACAACTAATTGAGGTATTCTTAACAACTTATTTTTTCATCGTTACTAAATGATTCAATACCTTATTTACCCGATTTGGAATTTGCCCCAAAAGAATTCCCCTGGAATACTTCCTAAGAAATTAGAAATCACCCCTTCCGCAGCACCCGCAACCCATTAAACACCACCAGCAAACTGGCGCCCATATCGGCAAAGACTGCCATCCACAGGGTTGCCAGCCCGGGGATGGCTAACATCACAAAAATCCCTTTCAAAAACAAGGCGATAAAAATGTTTTCCCGGATGATGCGCAATGTCTTGCGGCTCAATCGCTTTAAAAAAGCAATCTTCCGCAGGTCATCGTTCATCAGGGCAATGTCAGCCGTTTCTAATGCGGTATCGGTGGCTGAAGCGCCCATGGAGATACCGATATCCGCAACCGCTAACGCCGGCGCATCATTGATGCCGTCGCCCACCATTGCTACCGGACCGTATAGGGCTGATAATTCTTTAATCACCGCCACCTTGTCTTCCGGCAGCAGTTCCGCATGGAATTCATCAATGTTCAACTCCCCGGCTATCGCTTCCGCAGTGGCGAAATTATCACCAGTGAGCATCACCGTTTTGCGGATACCAGCGCGTTTTAAATCGGTAACTGCTGTCAACGCTTCCGTGCGCGGGGTATCGGCAATGGAGATGACGCCCAAAATGCGATGGTGGTTGCCAATAATGACCACAGTTTGACGGCGGCTGCGAAATTTCTCCAGGTGCGAGTGAATCCGTTCATCACACCAGCCGTTCTCCTCAAACAAACGATGATTGCCAACATAATAAGCTTCCTCATGCAAAACGGCGCGGGCGCCTTTGCCGGCCAGCGCCTGAAATTGGGTGATGGGCGCAGGAGAGATGCGTTGGTCTCTTGCATGGTTGACAATTGCCTGTGCAATGGGATGTTCCGAGCGTACCTCAATGGAAGCCGCAATGGCAAGCAGTTCTTTTTCTGTGGTATGATTCAACGGGATCACCTGTTCCACTCGGGGTTTTCCCACGGTCAGGGTGCCGGTTTTATCAAAAGCCAGCATCCGAATATGTTCAAAATTTTCCAGATAAGCGCCGCCTTTGATCAATATTCCATTGCGCGCGGCGTTGGTTAAACCGCTGACAATGGTAACCGGCGTTGAGATAACCAGTGCGCAGGGGCAGGCGATTACCAATAACACCAGGGCACGGTAAAACCAGGCATCAAATGGAGCGCCAAGCAACAACGGCGGCACAAGGGTAATCAACAACGCCAACCCCACCACAGCCGGGGTGTAGTAACGGGCAAATTTTTCTACAAAGCGCTGCGTGGGAGCTTTCTGTGCCTGCGCCTCCTCTACCAGGTGAATAATCCGTGCCAGGGTGGTGTCCCGAAACCCGCGTTCCACCAGAACTTCCAATGTACCCCGCTGGTTGATGGTTCCGGCAAAGACTTCTTCCCCGGGGAATTTTTCCACCGGGGTGCTCTCCCCGGTGATCGGGGATTGATCCACAAACGAAGTGCCCTCCTCTACCCTGCCGTCCAGGGGAATGCGCTCCCCGGGCTTTATGAGGACCCGTTGACCGGGGATAATTTCTTCCACCGGTAGGGTTTGCGTTCCCTGTTCCGTTTTCACCAGGGCGGTGTTGGGGGTTATTTCCATCAGGGATTGGATAGAACGGCGCGCCCGGTCCATGGATCGCCCTTCCAGCCATTGCGCCAGGGAGAATAAAAACACCACCATGGCGCCTTCCGACCATTCGCCAATGACCATTGCCCCCGCCACGGCAAGGGTCATCAGAAAATTCATCCCCAGGGAAAGGTTGCGCGCCTCCTGTAGCCCTTTGCGTGCCACCGGGTATCCACCACTGAGAATAGCAATTACATACAATGGGATGGTCAATGTTTCCGGCGCAGAGAAATAGCCTGATACCAATCCCATTGCCACAAACAAACCGGCAGTCAGGGTTAAGACAAGCAGTCCCTGCCGCTGCCAGAATGTTTTCCGCTCCCGCCGCGCCTGATCTGCCAACACCGCCTCAAAGCCCATCTGTTGAAGTACCTGAAGAATCGTTTGCAGGGGGACGCGGTGTTCCACAATCAGCTTATTCGCCACCAGGTTAAAACGAACATCATAAACCCCCTCAATTTTTCGCAATGCCTCCTCAATGGGGCGGGCTTCATCAGCACAGTCCATCCCGCTCACAATTATCACACTTTCCTTTCGCTCAGGCGGCTTCTCCACTCCATAACCGACGGATTGTACCGCTTTCTGCACCTTTTCCATGTTAAACAAAGACGGTTCATATTCCAGCTTCAACTTTCCACTTATAAAATCCACCTGCGCCTGCGCTACGCCGGGAAGGTTCCGAACTGCTTCTTCCACATGCAGGGCGCAATCGGCACAATCCATGCCGGTGACAGTGAGTTCGGTTGTGGTTTTATCGGACATGATTTCTCTATTCATACTTAACGGTTTTGCTCTCAAACTGATGAAACGTGAAACGTGAAGGATTTTATTACGTTTCACGCTTCACGGTTTACATTTCACTCTCTCACGTGCGTTTGAGCTTCCCCGATGATGGTCTCAATATGTTGATCATCCAGGGCGTAATAAACCATCTTTCCTTCCTTGCGAAATCTCACCAGCCGCATATTGCGCAGCAACCGCAGTTGATGGGAGATGGCCGAAACGGAAAGACCAATCAGCGTTGCCAGATCACACACGCATAATTCTTCCTTTGCCAGTGCCAGCACAATCTTCAGGCGAGTGGGATCGCCCAACACTTTGAATGTGTCCGAGAGAGCTTGAATTTCGCTACTTTGCGGAAGTTGTTTCCGAACCGCATTCACTTTTTCGTAATTGACGGCGGTTACCGAACAGACGTCGTTTGTTTTACTTGCCATGTTTTCTCACTTTAACATTTGAACAACTGTTCAAGTATATAGAAAAACGGCTTCCATAGCAAGTCATTTTTTCAACATTTTCTCACCTGGCAACCTGAAACTGGTAAAGCTTGTGGTAAAAAAAATGTAGAACGACAATCGGTTAAAACTTACTCCTTGCAAAAATTTGTTAATTATCACGGATTTCAGAAAATCTGTGCTTAAATTAAGTGTTCTTTAATGTGAGAATGGTCTTTTAATTTAGGATGAGGGATTTCAGGGGAGAGATTTTTACCCGGATGTTTCTCCAAACAACAGCCGGTGATAAAGGAGCTGTCGCTCACCCGATGGAACAAACTCTGCTCAAACTCAATCATTTTGGTTGATTCCGGGTTAAAATGACCGATATATTGTTAAACGAAAAATGTACTAAACCAATTAGCATGAGGGGAACAATATGGCATGGTATGCTTTATATGTTCGACCGCGCCACGAGAAGACAGTTTACCAGCAATTAGTGGAAAAACGAGTCGAATCCTTTTTGCCATTAACCAAACAGCTCCGGAAATGGAAAGACCGTAAAAAATGGGTGGAAATGCCTCTGTTTTCCGGTTATGTATTTGTCAATATTGATTTGAAGGATCGCCTGCAGGCATTGCAGACCCATGGAGTGGTGAGAATGGTCAGTTTTGGGGGCGTTCCGGCCGTCATTCCGGACTGGCAAATTGAGCAGCTAAATAAAATTTTGCAGGAAGGCACGTCGATACAACCGGAAGAGTATTTGAAGGTTGGTGATTATGTAGAAGTGGTGGAAGGACCATTAAAGGGAGTACGGGGATACCTGAGAGAGAAACGGGGAGAATCCCGCATAGCTATTTTAATCGATGGAATTTATCAATCTGCCAGCTTTGTGGTCGATAAATACTTTGTTAAGAAAATTGAAGCCGAAGCAACCGTAGCGGAACTGTGAATGAAATGGTTAAATTTGAGCACGGAGTGAATCCATGAAATATTTAGTAACGGGAGGTGCGGGGTTCATTGGATCCAACATCTGTATTGAATTATTGAAGCGAGGTCATACGGTTCGAGTATTGGATAATTTTTCCACTGGCAGCCGGGAGAATTTGGCAGAAATTGCCGATCGAATTGAAATTATCGAAGGAGATTTAAGAAATTACCATAATGTGCGGGAAGCATCCGAGGGAATGGATTTTGTGCTTCATCAGGCGGCGCTGCCTTCTGTGCCCCGCTCTATTCAAGATCCGATCTCCTCGAATGAAGTAAACGTTTCCGGTACCCTGAATGTGCTGTATGCTGCCAGGGATGCCGGTATCAAACGGGTCGTCATTGCATCTTCTTCATCGGTTTACGGTGACAGCCCCAAATTACCGAAACAAGAAGATATGCCGGTTAATCCTCTCTCCCCTTATGCTGTTTCCAAGCTCGCCGGAGAAAAATATGCCCAGGTTTTTGCCAATATCTATGGACTTCATACAATCGCTTTGCGTTATTTCAATGTATTTGGTCCTCGCCAGAATCCCAATTCCCAATATTCCGCAGTGATACCCAAATTCATCAAAGCCATTTTGCTGGATCAATCACCGGTGATCTACGGAGACGGCGAACAGAGCCGGGATTTTACGTATGTGGACAACACCATCGAAGCGAACATCCTGGCAACCGAAGTGGATTGCCCCCCGGGCATTGTAATGAATTGTGCGGTGCACCAACGCATCAATCTGAATCAATTGGTGAAACTGATTAACGAAATTGTTGGCAAAAATATTCAACCGGTTTATACCGATCCGCGCCCGGGCGATATCAAACATTCTTTTGCCGATATCGAACGACTCAAAACCACCCTGGGATATCAACCGAAAGTATTTTTTGAAGAAGGATTGAAGAAAACCATTGAATGGTATCGACAGAAATATCAAATCACCCCATAACGCCCGGGCACGACTCTCATTAACTATCAAGCTTGACACGAAAAAATAACCCTAACTCACAATGATTTAGAAATTAAATCCAACAGACACTTATCAAACAAAGGAAATGAGACTGATGAAACAGAAGGCAACCAATATTCACTGGCACGAAGGCGATATTAAACGGGAAGACCGGGAACGTCTCAACAAGCACCGTGGGGTGTGCATCTGGTTTACCGGGTTATCCGGCAGCGGCAAATCCACCCTGGCAGTAGAAGCTCAAAATATCCTTTATGAAATGGGCGCACATACCTACGTGCTGGATGGTGATAATATCCGGCATGGATTGAATAAAGACCTGGGATTTTCCCCGGAAGATCGAGAAGAGAACATTCGGCGGATTGGGGAAGTTGCCAAACTGTTTGTAGATGCCGGAATGATCGTAATGACGGCATTCATTTCTCCCTACCGGAAAGACCGGGATAAGGTTCGGGAATTGCTGGATGACGGTCAATTTATTGAGGTTTATGTGGAATGTGATCTGGAAGTTTGTGAACAGCGCGATCCCAAGGGATTGTATAAAAAAGCCCGTGCCGGTGAAATTCCGGAGTTTACCGGCATATCCGCCCCGTATGAAGCCCCGAACAATCCGGAGTTGGTAATCAACACCGGTGTGAATACCGATGCCCGGGAAAATGCTCGTAAAGTGGTGGATTATCTGTTATCGCATGGTTATTTGAACATTAGCAAGAACGAATCGGAACCAACCACAGTCAACGTATAACCTTTCCGGTCCGTTAAAAAATCACTTTTCTGTTCCTTGACATCACTACCTGGATTAAAGAATGGTCGACCTGCACACTCATAGTTCATACTCAGACGGTACCTTTAGCCCCTTACAACTGATTCAAGCCGCGGCTCAAATCGGTTTAAGCGCTATCGCCCTTACTGACCATGATACCACCGGGGGGCTGGATGAGTTTATCCGTTACGGAAAGGAGATGCAGGTACCCACGGTTCCCGGAGTGGAAATTAGTGTTGATAGCAAACTCCCCGGGAATGGTCATATTCATATCCTGGGTTTATTCATCAATCACCGGAGTCGGGAACTGAATGAGAAGCTGGCATTTCTGGTGAAACATCGCAGTGAACGGGCGCGCAAGATGGTAGATGCCCTGAATTCGCTGGGAATTCCGGTAACCCTGTCAGAATTGATGGCAGAAGTCGGGGAAGGATCGATTGGAAGACCTCATGTCGCCCGGGTCTTAATGAAACACCGCGTCGTCAATTCGGTACAGGAAGCCTTTGATCGGTTTCTCAGCAAAGGAAAACCGGCGTATATAGAGAAGGTAAAGCTTAGTGAGGCGGAAACGATTCAATTGATCCATTCTGCGGAAGGACTGGCAATTCTGGCGCATCCCCATTATATGAACTTTGCCACCTTTGCCGATACACGCAAAAAGATTTTGCAACTAAAAGAGATGGGATTAGATGGGGTGGAGGCATTTTACCCGGAGATGCCTGCTGAGTTTCATACCGCACTGATTGAGTTGGCACATGAAGCGGACCTGGTGATTTCCGGCGGAACCGATTTCCACGGGACGGTTAAACCCGACATTCAACTTGGATATGGGAAGCACCGGAAGTTCAATGTACCCGATACAATTTACCGAAACCTTTTAGAGCGAAAACAAACATTAACAGCATAGGGTTACTTTAAATTTGAAAGGAGAAATATTGTGATATTACCACATGGCGGAACATTAATTAATCAATATGCTGCGGAATCGGAGCGGCAATCGCTTTTGGAGAAAGCATCCCAATTGCCCGCATTGCAGTTAGATGACAAAAACATCTCCGATCTGGAGATGATTGCCAGCGGCGCAATGAGCCCCCTGACCGGCTTTATGAAGCAGGATGATTATCAATCGGTAGTAGATACCATGCACCTGAAAAACGGTCTGGCATGGAGCATTCCTATCACCCTGGCGATTGATGATGCGGCAAAAGAATCCATCCAAAACCGGGAAGAAATTGCCCTGAAGGATGCGGCGGGGAATATTCTGGCAACAATGCAGGTAGAAGATATCTACACTTACAACAAAGAACATGAAGCGGAGAAGGTCTACCGAACGACAGATGAAAATCATCCCGGCGTCGCTTATGTATATTCGCAAGGTGAGCACCTGGTAGGCGGGGAAATCACCATGCTCAATCGTCCGGCACATGAGGATTTTTTGGATTATCGATTGGAGCCGGCAGCTACCCGGAAAGCATTTGAGAAGAAAGGCTGGGAAACCATCGTTGCCTTTCAAACCCGCAATCCCATTCATCGTGCCCATGAGTACCTTCAGAAATGCGCCCTGGAGATAGTGGACGGTTTATTAATTCACCCGCTGGTGGCAGAACCAAATCCGATGATATCCCGGCGGAAATCCGAATGCAAAGCTACCTGGAATTGCTCAAGCATTATTACCCGGAAGGGCGTTATATGTTATCGGTATTTCCGGCTGCCATGCGCTATGCCGGTCCCCGGGAAGCTATTTTCCATGCTCTGGTGCGTAAAAATTACGGTTGCACCCATATTATTATCGGACGGGATCATGCCGGTGTGGGGAGCTATTACGGCACCTACGATGCGCAGCACATTTTCAAAGAGTTTACCCGGGAAGAATTGGATATTACTCCCCTCTTCTTTGAACATGCCTTTTTTTGCACTACCTGCGGCAACATGGCAAGCGCCAAAACCTGCCCCCATGACAGCAGCTCCCATGTGTTTCTGAGCGGCACCAAGGTGCGGGAAATGCTCCGCCGCGGGGAATTGCCTCCGAAAGAATTCACCCGCCCGGAAGTAGCCAAAATTTTGATGGAAGCCATGAAAAACCGGGCATAAAGAGGGGGGGGGAAGTATATGGGGATCAGGTATAAGGGTATAGGGAATTCATAAGAAGGGATTCGGGGATGAATCTATAGAAGTCCCTAATGGTGGAGTGTTGAATATCTGAAAAAAGGGAATTCGGGATATCAAATCAGGCATTCCGACTTTCCCTTATCCCCTACCTCCCCCTATGCTTTTCTAACGTCAACGTCACCACTACGAACGGTCTTCCAATGCAATGACAGCAAACTTTGACCTCTGGTTTACAGCAGCATTATTGGTGTTGATGAGCATTTTTTTAATCAAGGAATGGCTGGAGATTGAAATTGTGGTGTTCTCAACTCTGCTGCTGTTGGTAATTGGCAATGTCATCACGGTTCAGGAAGCATTCTCCGGTTTCTCGAATCCGGGGATGTTGACCATTGCACTTTTATTTATTTTTGCCGGAGCACTGCACAATTCCGGTATCCTGAAGAACCTCACCTCCGCCCTGTTTGGCACCAACAATTCCTCCGTTTCCCGAAAATTACTGCGGATTCTTTTCCCGGTTTCGGCTATCTCTGCTTTTATGAACAACACGCCGGTGGTGGCAATGTTGATTCCGGCAATCCGTTCCTGGTCTATCAAAAATAATCATGCCCCGTCCAAATACCTGATTCCCATCTCTTATGCAGCGATTTTAGGCGGTGTTTGTACCCTGATCGGTACCAGCACGACGTTGATCGTTCACGGGCTGATGATTGAATACGGCATGGAAGGGATGAGTCTCTTTGAAATTTCCAAAGTCGGTATTCCGGTAGCAATTGTCGGTATTCTGTTTATCAGTTTCATTGGATATCGTTTGCTGCCGGAGAAGAAGGAACACCTGGTGGAGTTGGGAGAACAGACCCGGGAATTTGTGATCGAATTGAAAGTGACATCCAAATATGAACAAATCGGAAAAACAATCCAACAAGCCGGATTGCGTCACTTAAAGGGGTTATTTTTGTTCCAGATTGAACGCAACGGGCATATCATTGCTCCAGCCAGCCCGGATGAAGAAATACGACTGGGAGACCGACTATTTTTTACCGGAGTGCCGGAAACCATCCTGGAATTGCAGAAAACCCCCGGTCTTCGTTTAACCAAAGATTCTCATTTCGATCTCAAACAGTATGATTCTTCCAAGATCAAGACCTTTGAATGCGTCATCTCACCCGGTTCTCCATTGGTGGGGAAAACGGTGCGGGATAGCAACTTCCGTAAAAAATATGAAGCAGTGATAATTGCCATTCACCGTCATGGGGAACGGATTCAACAGAAAGTGGGTGATATTGTATTAAAAGCCGGAGATACTCTGCTGGTTTTGGCGGATAAATCCTTCCGGAACCGCTGGTATCATTCCAATGACTTTTACCTGATTGCCGGCGCAGAATCCATTCCTTCCAAACCGGTCTGGCAAGCCTATTTGTCCCTGGGAGTGTTCCTGCTTAGTCTAACATTGGCAATACTGAAAGTACTTCCCCTGCTGGCTGCCATTGGTGCCGGCGTGGTGGTGTTAATCACCACCCGAACCGTCACACCTTCCGAAGCGCGCAGCACGGTGGATTGGCGAGTACTGATTATCATTGCCCTTTCCCTGGGAATTGCCCGGGCGGTGGAAAAATCCGGCTTAGCCCGGGAATTTGCCGGACTGATAGTGGAGATGAGCGCCGGCACCGGTATTCTGGGGGTGGTGATTGGCATTTACATCCTGACCAGCTTCTACAATGTGGTGATTACCAGCAATGCCACGGCTGCCCTCCTCTTCCCCATTGCCTACTCGGCAGCTAAAACCGTTGGTGCCGACCCCCATGCCTTCGCCATTACCGTGGTGATTGCCGCAGCTGCCAGTTTTGCCACCCCCATCAGCTACCAGACCAACTTAATGGTCTACGGCGCCGGTGGGTATCGCTTCAAAGATTTTCTGAAAATAGGAGTTCCCTTACAGTTTATAACCGGGGTTGTTGCGATTGTTTTAATTTATTATTTTTACCTGTGAGAGATCGATGTCTGTTAACTGCTTCACCTTTTTCGATGCTTTTTGTTCTTATGTAAGGAGAATATATGGATGCTCTATCCCCGATGCCTGTTCCCATACCGGTCAAATTATTGATTTTCGATCTGGACGGCACCCTGGTAGATACCCTTGAGGACCTTGCCAATGCCGTCAATTTTGCTTTACAGCAGTTAAACAGACCAACGTTAACCCTGCCGCAGGTACGGAGGTATGTGGGAGAAGGGTTAAATAAATTCCTCCAATACGCCCTTCAAAATCCTTCCGATGGAGAACTGCAGGAAGCAAAAAGCCTGTTTCGCCTGTATTATGCTGATCATCTGACGGATCACACCCGCCCCTACCCGGGCATTCCGGAGGTGTTAGCATATTTCTCCGGAAAAACGAAAGCCGTTCTAACCAATAAACCGATTGAATACAGTGAACCGATTTTAAAACAACTGAACCTGGATCATTTTTTTGATCTGATTATCGGTGGACATTCCGGGATTGCTTTAAAACCGGAACCGGATGGCATCCTCCACATTTTGCAACAACTAACGGTTCCGGCGGAAAAAGCCGTCATTATTGGTGATGGGGATACCGATATTCTTGCCGGGAAAGCTGCCGGAGTCATCACCTGTGCGGTGGAATACGGCTTCAGACCATCAGAAGTTCTGAGAAAATTGAAGGCTGATTTTTATATCCGGGAAGCCGGGGAGTTGAAAGCGTTGTTTGTTTAAGCTTCCCAGGAACAGATGGGCAACCTTCTGTCCCCCCACTTCTATAGCGCAAGAACCTCTGATGAACATAACTTCATCACCTTGCGCTTACAACGGAACACTGAACACAGAATTACTGAAAAAACGAGAACCAACATTTTAACTCAGGAGAAAAAGAATGGCAACCAAAGACCTGAACAATAGGACCGGGCTAAACAAAGAGACCCAGGCGCTTCTACAACGGTGTGCAAACATCATTCGCGGCTTAGCCATGGATGCCGTGCAGAAAGCGAATTCCGGGCACCCCGGGATGCCCATGGGGATGGCAGATGTGGCGGCAGTGTTGTGGACCCAATTTCTGACGCACAATCCTTCCGACCCCCACTGGGCAAACCGGGATCGGTTTGTGCTTTCCGCCGGGCATGGCAGCATGCTGCTGTATTCATTGCTGCATTTAACCGGTTACGACCTCCCGCTCTCGGAATTAAAGAGATTCCGTCAATGGCAGAGCAAAACCCCCGGGCATCCGGAATACGGATTGACCCCCGGGGTGGAAACCACCACCGGTCCCCTGGGACAGGGAATCTCCAACGCCGTGGGAATGGCATTTACCGAAAAATGGCTGGCGAACCGCTATAACCGCCCCGATTACCCGGTAATTGATCACTTCACCTATACCATTGCCAGCGATGGTGACCTGATGGAAGGCGTTTCCCATGAAAGTTGCGCCCTGGCAGGGCATCTAAAGCTTGGAAAATTGATCGTGCTTTATGACGATAATCATATCAGCATTGATGGTTCCACTGATTTAGCCTTCAACGAGGATGTATTAAAGCGTTTTCAGGCTTACGGCTGGCATATCCAACGGGTCGATGGTCATGATCCGCAGGCAGTTTTTCAGGCAATCGCTCTTGCCAGGACCGTTACCGATCAACCGTCGATTATCGCCTGCCGAACCACCATCGGTTATGGCAGCCCACATCGCGCCGGTACTTCCAAAGCACACGGGGAGCCCCTGGGAGAGGAAGAGGTGAAATTAACCAAACAACAGTTGGGATTACCGGTTGATAAACCGTTTTATATACCGGAAGATGTTCTCAAATATATGCGGCAGGCGATGGTGCAGGGAGCCCAAGCCCAGGAAGAGTGGGAAAAGGAATATCGGGAATACCGGGAAAAGTTTCCCGAAGTCAGTGAGGAACTCTCGGTTGCCCTTCAACGGGAGCTGCCGAAGGGATGGGAAAAAGACCTCTCGGTTTTTACCAACGAAAAGCCGCTGGCAACCCGGGCCGCTTCGGGCGCAGTCATCAATGTCATCTCGAAACGTATCCCCCAGTTCATTGGTGGCTCGGCAGATTTAACTCCTTCCAACAACACCCGGCCTGCCGGGGAAACCGACATTACCCCAGAGGATTTCAGCGGGCGGTATATCCATTTCGGGGTGCGAGAACATGGGATGGCAGCGATGTTAAACGGGATGGCGCTTCATGGTGGGGTGATTCCCTATGGCGGCACCTTTCTGGTGTTTTCCGATTACATGCGTCCCAGCATTCGCCTGGCTGCATTGATGAAGCTCCCGGTGATTTTTGTGTTCACGCATGACTCCATCGGTCTGGGAGAAGATGGACCCACCCACCAGCCGGTGGAACAACTCACCGCATTGCGTGCCATACCGGACTTGTGGGTGGTACGTCCGGCAGATGCCAACGAAACCGCAATTGCCTGGAAAATTGCTCTGGAGCATCGAAACGGACCGACCGCCTTGATTTTAACCCGCCAAAAACTGCCGATCTTGGAACGGGAGAAATTAGAATATGCCCCGGTTTCGGAAGCGCTCCATGGGGGGTATGCCCTTCTCCGGCAAAGCACTCCTGATGTGCTGCTTCTGGCAACCGGCTCCGAAGTGCATATCGCCCTGAAAGCCCAGCAACTGCTGGAAGAAGAACAGGTTGCCGCCCAGGTTGTTTCCCTCCCCTGCTGGAAGCTGTTCGACCAACAGCCGGAAGAGTACCGCGAGCAGGTGCTCCCATCCTCGGTAAAAGCCCGGGTGGCAATAGAAGCAGGCGTCTCGTTGGGATGGTATAAATATGTGGGCAGAAAGGGGAAAATCGTGGGATTAGACCATTTCGGCGCTTCCGCCCCCTACCAGGATATCTACGACGGCTTCGGTTTAACAGCGGAAAAAGTAGCTGAAGCGGCACTGGATTTGTTGTAAGATTGGAGCGTCAAAACTTGTTTTGAAATCCCATACCGCTGCTTACTGAAACTCCCATTGATAAACCGGGTTGATTGTTTGGACCTTCCGGTATTGTCATCGGTTGGGATAACTGTAACGACTCTGGTTGTTTAGATACCCGAGCAATGGCTTACAGCGGTTTGCTTAACTGTAACGAACGCAAAGCAAACGCAACGTGCGCAACGTTTTTGAAGAGGCTCTATCTTTGCGACCGCGACCCTGCCGTGGTGGGGAATGTCACGGTAATACGGCACATTTCGGAATCAAAGGAAAGTCAATAGATTGACATTCGCATTTCTCCGCATATCAAGAATGACTTGAAAATCCCATTTCATTTTGTTATGTTTTTTTAGTGGGGTTACAAAACATCTCATCAGGTACAACCAATGGCTGAAAATACTATAAAATTGACGAATTCCATTCACCGGCGACTCCCAACTTTTATTATACAGGTTATTCAGACGATTATCAATGATTTTGAACCGGAAAAAATTATTTTATTTGGTTCGTATGCTACCCGAAAACAGAGCAAAGATAGCGACCTGGACCTGTTGGTAATTATGGAGACTACCTTAGCACCGGCAGAGCGCCAAAGAATGATTTCCCGCCGATTATATCCACGGAAAATCCCTCTTGACATCATTGTAAAAACACCTGGGGAGGTGAGGGCAGCAGAAAAACGGGTAGACCCCTTTATGCATGCCGTTTTATCGGAAGGGATGGTAGTATATGCGAGATCCGGATGAAATAATCGCCTGGTTAAAAAAAGCGGAAAACGATTACCAGGGAGCTATTGATCTCTCGCGTCGAAGAAAAAAGCCATTACCCGATCTGGTTTGTTTTCATTGTCAACAGTCAGCAGAAAAATACCTGAAAGCTTTACTTATTCAGCAAGAAATTTCATTCCCCAAAACACATGATTTGTTGGTGCTGCTCACTTTGTTGGAGAAAAATTTTCCTTCACTTGTATTTTATCGTGAATGGTTGGAAATACTCAATCCCTATTCGGTTCAATTTCGCTATCCCGGCGATGATACTTCAATTGAGGAATCTCGTCTGGCATTAAAAACCTTAAAAAAACTTCGCAAAATATTACTTCCGCTTTTTCCTAAGAAGCTGTATGATAAGCTATAGAACTTATTGGTATCAGGCTATAAAAATATGGTAGCGTTTGAACACCCAGCGTTAAAGACCCTTCAAAAGTTAATCTCCGCCCCACTATCGTATCTTCTCTTGTCAATCCATTCTCCAGAAAAGAATCCCGGCAAGCAGAGATAGCCCAGCCCCGTAGAAAAACGGGGCGCCGGAACCCACCAATTCCCACAGTGCCCCGGCAATCACACTGGCAAAGAACATCACAATTCCGGTGACGGCATAAAATATTCCCAGTGCAGTCGCCCGAAGCGCCGCGGGCACCAGCACCGAAATATAGGCTTTGCCGATTCCTTCACTCATTGCCATAAATACCCCGTAGAGAGCAAACCATCCCCATAAAAACGGGCCGGATGCAACTCCCACCCCGGCGTAAATCACCGAGAACATCAAAAACGAGAGCAGCAACACCGGTTTGGCACCCCAGCGATCCGCTAATTTTCCCAGCGGAAAAGCAAACAGGGCGTATACAATGTTAAATAGTACATAAAGCATTACCGTGCCTATCACCGAAAAACCGCTATCTCGGGCGCGCAGGATTAAAAAAGCGTCGGAACTGTTGCCCAGGGCAAAGATAACATTGACTGCCAAAAAGAGTTTGAAGGGGCGATTGAATTGAGACAGGGAAAATTTTGGCAGTGCTTGCACCACCGTAGAACGCCGCACCGGTTCCCGAACAAATGCCACTAAAATGAGCACCCCAATTGCCGAGGGAATGGCTGCCAGCCAGAAGAAGAGGGAATATTGTTCGTGTAGGAGTTTTAGAAATAAAATTGCCAGCAGGGGCCCGATAATGGCTCCCACGGTGTCCATGGCGCGATGGAACCCGAAGGCAGCGCCGCGCTGAGTCGCATCAGTGGAATCCGCAATCAGGGCATCCCGGGCAGAGGTGCGGGTGCCTTTCCCAAACCGGTCAACAAATCGGGCAGCCAGCACGTGCAGCCAGCGGGTGGAAAGCGCCAATCCGATGCGGGATAAAGTGGAAAACGAATACCCCGCTACAACAAACCATTTCCGTCTCCGCAATCGGTCCGATAGCCAACCGGAAAATGCCTTAAGCACACTGGCAGTAGCTTCGGCAATACCCTCAATAATACCCACCACGGAGACCGGCGCCCCCAACACACCGGTTAAAAATAATGGTACAATGGGGTACACCATCTCCGAAGCGATATCATTAAATAAACTGACCAGCCCCAGGAAAAACACATTTCCCCGGATGTTGGTGGGGTGATTAAGAGTTGTCTGTTCCGCAGGTTGGGGTTTCATGAATGCAACATCGTGGTTTATTGAGGTTCAGGCAATGGCTAAAGACTGGAAATTTTACTCTACGGAAGTCCATACAACAAAATATTTACCGGAAGATGCCGTACACGCTTACCGGGAATACACCCGAACCTGCCAGATACCGGCAGTTTGATAATAAGCTGGGCTTAATCCGGCTTTGCGGATGAGTTCATCGACCTTTTGGGTGGAATGAAGAAAAGTTCGAAATTCACGTCGCAGGATTTTCAAAAAGAAATTAAGAGCATAAAACCCAATCCGAACCCACCAGGTATCCTGTGGAAAAACCACACCGTATACTTTTTTTGCCAGATGAGAAGATTTGCCCACCAGCTCTTCCATATCATCGAAACAGCAAATGACCCTGTCCAGGGTAACGATATCGCTTGCGGGAAGTTGCTCAGCCAACTCCACAAAATTCCCGAGGTAAAATTTGATTGCCTGCTCATGCCCCTGGCGGCGTGCCTCCTCCCGGGCGGTTTCGGAAAATGCCGGTGAGGCTTCCACATTCACCACTTCCCGAACCCCGGCGTTTAGTAATTCATGTTGGATGGTTCCCACTCCCCCGCCAATATCCATCAACGAAGCACCTTCCACACCCTGTGCTTTGATGGCGTGTAACAGCAGCCGGGTCGTTTTAGCCGGACCTTTTTTCCGGTATCTTTTCAATGATCGCCGGGCATATTTCCGGTCAAATTCCGCTTCGATGCCCCGGCATTGCTGGCAGCTCATTCGTTTTCCTCTTATTTTCCAATAACTTTTAAAAGGGTATTTTGGCGAACCTTATCCGTTAAGTGCAACCCGTTTAACAGGGCAATCGCCTCCAATTTATCATCCGCTACATGAAATGATTTTAATGCGTTGCGAACCGTAGTTGTTCGGGAGACCGTTTTGATATGAACACGGTTCGGCTTTACATTAATTTTTGCCGGGTTGGTCAACTTCCGAAATCCGCTCATGGTTTGCTCCAGAACTGCCTTATGTGAAGCAAAATCGTTTTGGCTGCTGTAGCCGTGAAATTCATACACGTTACCGCCGTACTGAATAAAATAGGACAACACCCGCAGGACGTCCTGCCGGGTGGTAATATCGGAAATCATTCGGCGGGCATTCAGACCATTGACTTTGACCGCAGTGGCCTCAATCACCCTGGCTTTGGATTCGGAGACAAAGGAATTGGCTGCCCCTGCCGGAGACGCCTGGGAGGATAAGGTAAATAAGATGGCGGCATCCTCCTTACGGCTAATCATTTGTACCTGGGACGGCGTGTTTTGCACCTTCCAGCCAGCGGGAACCGGGAAGCGAAACGTTAATTCGGGATGATAAAAAGTGTTGTTCTCCACATATCCCTGCCGGGGATCATCTCCGAAAACCAGTCCTTCCAGACGTTTTAGATAAGAATTTCGGTTGACTTTAAATTGGATGTTTCCAACTTTCTGGCGCCATTCGGCAGCCAGTTTCCGGACTGCAACCACCCGGTCTGCCGGATTGGGGTGGGTGGATAGCCAGCCTGGCAGCCCACCGCCTTCGGATGGCTGCATCCGTTCCAGGGTTTCGAAGAAATTTGCCATCTCCCGGGCATCGTAGCCAACTTTTGTGGAATATTCCACTCCCAATTGATCCGCCTGCCGTTCCGCATCCCGGCTGAACTTCAAAAACAATAACGCCATCCCGGTTTGGGCTATCCCGGCAAAACGGGCAAAATCCCGGGAAAGAATTGTCCCTAATCCCAATCCAACCTGAGCCAGTTGGGCTTTACTGTATTGTTTGGCAGAATGTCGGGCAGCGATGTGCCCTATCTCATGCCCCATCACCCCGGCTAATTCCGCCTCGTTGTTCAGGTAAGCTAAAATTCCCCGGGTGATATAGACATATCCCCCCGGCACGGCAAACGCATTGATCACCGGGGTATCCAACAAGCGAAATTGATATTGCAAATTCGGGCGATGAGAAATTTTTGCCATTCGGGTTCCCAGCTTCGTGATGTATTGAGAGAGTGCCGGGTTATCATACAACCCATACATTTTGATAATTTCCGGATCGGATTGCTGCCCCAGCTTTATCTCATCCGCTTCTGATAACAACATCAGTTCTCGCTTGCCGGTTACCGGATTCACTGCACAGGAAACGAAAGCATAGATGATCAGGAGTAAACCGATAAACTTCCCTTTGTTCCGAAAATGCGCTCTCTTCATTTTTTCACCTCTCACACCAATGAAACGACAAGTTTAGCCATATCTATTTAACTCAAACAACAATTTCCTATCTACTTCATCTCAGGAGAATGCAATTTTTCCGATCAATTTGATGTAATTGAGATATCTTTTTGCCAACGCAATGAAATTACAAATTGCAATTTAAATAACAAAAGAATAATTCATTCTTTTTATGAGCATGCCCGAAACCTTTATGGCTTTGTCATCGGGAAATGAGCGGTTGAAATGTAACATCGGTGGTGTCCGCCACGGGGCATGTTTTCCCGGGTGGCAAAGTTCAAAACGCTGTGGGAATATGTCCTGCCGGATTTGGCAGAACGCAAAGTACCGCCGTGTAAAGGGTTTTGAGGGATGAGTTCCTGAGACCGGAAAATTATCCCTCAAGCGTTGCTCCTAACAAAGGTTGACCTATAAAACGGTACAAACTTTACGGATCGAAACATACCGGCTTTTATGGGTACAGGAAACGGGCGAAAGCCCTTAACAAACGATTTTGGAAGTATCGTTCTTCTCTGTTACAGCAGGAATTTGGGGAGGCACTTGCTTTTCACTCCCGGAACGCTCGCCCAGGCGTAATTTCTCGATAGCGTTCCTCAGGAACCCGGGGAGGACCGTTCGGCGCGTTAGGAGGATATTCTCCGGCTCCTCCAATCGAGCGATCATCTCGTAATATTTCTGTTCACCGTATTCTTCTACTACCTGTTTCTTTCGGTCCGGCTGCTGAAAATGGTAGAGCATACTTTTCGGGTCTGCCTCGGGATGGAACTGGGTGCCGATCATTTCTTCTGACAGCCGGATCGCCATCACTGCCCGCTCCGTTCCCGGGTCATTGCGTTCCCTTTCGATTGAGAGCACCCTACCCCCTAATTCGTGCAATCGCTTGATATCCGGCTCAATTACCTCATATTGCCGGAAATCCGCCGCAAAAAATTTTTTCGGCAATCGGGAGAAGAGGGGATCGGATTCGGCGCACGGTGTGTTGTACACCGGCACGATTCCGAACGAACGCCGAACTCGCTTCCGGATAACGGCTATCTGAAATAAGCGCGCCATCAATTGGAAAGAATGGCAAATGAAAAAGACATATTTTTTTTCGTTGGTGGGGTGCTGGTTGAAATTCCAGAGGCGGTCAATAAATCTGAAATATTTTTCTTCCCACGGCTTTCCCTTTCCATCAAACGGGCTGCCCGGCCCACCGGAGGAGATATAGATATCATACTCAGACGATGGTATTTCTCCCTTGTATCGGGTTTCATATACGGAAAATGTCACCGGAATATCATGAACAGCTTTATCCATGCTGCGGACGATCTCTTTCAGGCAACGCATTCCCTGGTTCGGTTCATTGTTATATAAATCCAGTATGGCTACCCGAACGGGGATTGTTTTTGAATTTAACATTTTTTTCAACTCATTACTCTCCTCTCACTCCGAGTAAACAAGGAAAACTCGTGGTTGTTTTCTAATTATCGAAGATACTTCGGTTGGTATGAATTCCCAAGGCATTTTTCAACTGGGGGTATGTTGGTCTCGTTCACAAATCCAAAGTAAGGTTGTTGATATATTTCTCAAATATCTCTCCTTTTTTGCATTTATTAACCAGGACAACCTTCTTGCGTGTGGACATGGAATGGTTGAGTTCCGAATGAGAACCCACAAGGTATTCAACTGCAAGTATAGAAATGTCTTGTAACCGGAAGTAAAGATTGCTAATTTTTTTTGTTTTTCAGAATGTTCATAAGTCAGGACAGGGAGAGATCTCCTGATGTTCAGATCAGGGGAACATGTGGATACACTGAAGGGGAATTTATGAAATTTGCAACGTTTGTAACCCAGATTCAGGAAGATAAAAGCATTATACTGCCTCAGGAAGTGCGGCAAAAATTACGATTAGAATCGGGGGATCGGGTGGAGGTGTCAATAAAAAAGATTAAATCCGGGCGCCTGGATTTAATCCTCTCGGAAAATCCCCTTTATCAATTAATTGGTCTGGCTGGAAAACTCCAAAAATCAGAATCGGAATGAAGATATTTATTGACGACACCGGCTGGGTTCAATTGATAAATCCGGCCGCAGAGCACCATGATGTATTTGAAGAAGCATTTCAACAAATGCTAAACCAGGGTGACAGTTTTTTTACCCATAATATTTCTATCGGGATGGCGTTTGACACCCTGAAAAACAATCTGAATCTGTCGGTGGCTTTTAAATTTTACGAAACTATTGAAGAAGCGTATACCGGAACACACCTACATATCCTGTGGGTAGGTAGAAAAACCCAGCGGGAAGCGGTGAGACTGATGAGAAAGCATCCGGAGTTGGATTTGAACCTCTATGATTACGCGGCTTATATGTTCATGAATCGGCGCCGAATCCGGAACATATTCACGACCAAAGCCTCTTTTCAGGAACTGGGATTAAAAGTGCTGCCAGGAAGGCATGCTTAAAACGGTTACCTCTCGTCAGGAAACATCAGGCGGAAAAGTTTGGTTTTACACCCGCAGGACAGGTTAATGTAAGTTAACAGGAACTACTCAAATATGCTTTTTTACCGAAGTATTTTAGTGAACTCTGACAGCCGGATCATTGCCTTTTGTGGAGAAAAGAAGCGGTTATCTCTTATTCATCGGTTGAGTGAAGAAATTTCCCGAATGCAAAAACGGGTGATCATTTCCTCCCCTGAATTTCGTAAACTTTCCATCATCGGTGAATTGATTATCGGTAAGGATAACTCCCTTCTATTATCTCAACTTCGGAAGGAATTTGCCCGGCATCCTGTCATTCATGCCGGAAAAGCGGTACAGAGGGATTCGATTATCGGATTTAATTTTTCCGATGTAGCAGACTTGAAAAAGCGCCTACCGGAGCATTACTATCTACTGTATGATGTTTCCAATGGAAGCAATCGAATATTTTGTGACAAAAATCAGATCACGACTTGGATAAAACACGCTCCCTGGCATCAACTGGTTTATTATTTCAATATCCTGCATGTTGATCAACCCCTTGAAGGATTTACCCCAAATGTTATTCAGGCAATCCGGAAAAAATTCCCGGACGCCCGCACCCTTTCTCAGGAAATTTTGGTAGAATATTTTACCAATACGGCATGGGGGATGGGCAGAATGTTCCGGCAGAACTGGCAAACGGTGCTCTTTATTGCCGGTGTAGAGAACATTCGTCTGGAAAATCGGGCTATCCAACTGGCAAGGGCATTACAGGAACAAGGTGTTTTCCACATTGTAATTGGGAATATGGAATCCCTGTCGGTACGGCGTGTTACCCCGGAAAACCGGCATTCGGATAACAATTTGGTTGATACGTCATCCGATTCCGAGTAAAATTCTACGGCATAACGCTGGGTTTTAGCACCATCGGCTTCCCTTTGTGCATTTTAACTACGTTAACTCTATAAACTTGACCCGGTATGAGCGAACCTCTCCGAGAACAATTTTTGAACCTGTTGCAATCCCTTTTCTATCTGAATGAACCGGATCTGGATTTCGGAATCTATCGAATCATCCGCTATCGGCGGGAAGAAATTCTGCGCTTTATCAATCAGGATCTGGTTGGATTTATTCAGGAGCATTTACCGAAACTCACCCGGGACGCCCCGAAAGCTGCTGAACCGGAGGGCGAGGTCTACAATCACCTCATTCGTTTTTTCTCTCGCTATTATCATGGGGGAGATTTTATTCCCCAACGGCGTTATGGCAAAAAACATAAGTACATCCTGCCTTATAACGGGGAAGAAATTGCCTTCTACTGGATCAATCACGATCAGTATTTTATTAAATCCAGCCCGTTTTTCCAGAGCTACCGCTTTACCCACGATGGATGGGAAATCTCATTTCGGATCGTGCAGGCAGAGGCTTTTCATGGGAACATAAAAAGCACTCATAAACAATATTTTTTCCTTTCCCGGCCGGCATGGGAAATTCAGGAAAACCAACTTCATTTTTACTTTGAATTTCGATCCCCGAAAGAAGCGGAGAGGGAGCATTTCGGAAAAATCACCCAGAAACACATCAATGCCTCTGTTCTGGAAGCTTTTCGAAACTCACTCCCCCAACTCCCCCTACCCGGCAATGTAGCGGATGATTTCCTGAGAACATTGGCGGAGCACTTATCCCGTTTTACCCGAAAAAATGAACAGGATTATTTCATCCACAAGGATCTGGCAAATTTTCTGATAACCGAATTGGATTTTTATATCAAATCCGAGATTTTCAATTTTGACAATTTCCCCACTCTGACCGAGAGCAATCTTCGCTATCAACTTCATCTGGCAACGATCGTACATACCATTGCTGCTAAAGTCATTGAAATGCTGGGGCAAATCGAGGATTTTCAAAAACAGGTCTGGGAGAAAAGAAGTTTCGTGCTCAGCACAGATTATGTCATCAGCCTCAGCCACATTCAACACTATGCTGGCAATGACCTGTGGGGGTGGGTGGTAGAACAGCTTGCCGATAATACAGCACAATTAAGGGAATGGCGGGATTTATTCGGTTTTCACTTCGACAGCGAGGTACGGGAAACACTGGAAATGTTGCTATATCAACCAACATGGCAGCACCTTCCGATTGATACCCGTTTCTTCGATGAGTCGTTTAAGGTAAAGCTTTTGGAAGGACTATCAGCAAACCATCGGTTAGCCGACATCATTGATGGTTACGTATGGAACAGTGAAAACTGGACTGCCTTAAATACCATTTCACCGCTTTTGAAAGAGAAAATCAAATGCATCTATATTGATCCCCCCTTTAATAAAGAACAGGAAGCGGATTACCTGTATAAAGTGGGGTATAAAGATTCCACCTGGATAACCATGTTGGAGAACCGGGTAAGTCTGGCTCATTCATCACTGCGGTCCGATGGCTGCTTGTTTCTGCGTTGCGACTACAATGGAACCATGTATGCCCGTTTGATGTTGGACCGTCTTTTCGGGAAAGATAATTTCCGCAATGAGATTATCGTGAATCGCACCCTGGCAAAACAGCAGGTGGATACCCAGTTTACCGTGAAAACCGAGACTCTGTTTTTATATGCCAAATCCCCCCGGTTTAAGCCGAACCCGGTGGAACGCCCGACCCCCCCGCGCTGGTACCCTCTGCTCCATTTTCCCCGCAAGGATGAGCGTCCCCGGAAAATACTGGGAAGAACCTATTATCCCCCGCGGAACCGCCGCTGGGCGCTTTCTCAGCAGCGAATCGACCGGCTGATCGCCCGCAATAAAGTGCGTATCAACCCGGAAAAAAGTTATGTGGATTGCTTCGGGAATACGATAAAAGGAGTGCCGGAGTTGTTATATGATAGCGAGATGGTCGGCAATGAGTGGTTGGACATTCCCGGGTATGCCCAACGGCATCATTTTGCCACCGAAAATGCCGAAGCCTTACTGCAACGTGTGATAGAATCTTCCACCATGCCCGGGGAATGGGTGATGGATTTCTTCCTGGGTTCCGGCACTACGATTGCCGTAGCGCAGAAAATGAAACGAAAATGGGTGGGGGTGGAGATGGGAGAGCATTTTTACTCGGTCATCTTACCGCGAATGAAAAAAGTGCTGCATGGCGATCCGGGAAAAATTTCCCGGGATTTAGGATGGGAAGGCGGCGGGTTTTTCTGTTACCAGGGATTGGAACAATTTGAAGATGCGCTTGAAAACATAACATTTGGCAATTCTTCGAACATGTTAACTGAGTTGCCGGACTACACCGTCCGGTATATGCTCTCCAGCGAGACCCGGCAAAGCCCAACGTTTTTGAATATCAACCGAATGCGCAATCCGTTTGAATACAAGTTGAATTTGTTCCGCGCCGGGGGTTCCTCAACCGCCACAATCGACCTGGTGCAAACATTTGTAAATTGGCTGGGGATAGAGGTGGAACAGGTGTTTGCTCGCCCCCATCAGAACCGTCGATATTTATTTGTAACCGGGAAACTGCAAGAACAGCCGGTTGTCACAATCTGGCGTGTGGCAGACAACCTGGATTATGAGGCAGAGAAACAGTTTCTTACCGACATTCTCCGGGAATATTCCGACAGGCGTGTTTTTATCAATGGCGATTGTGCTTTAGCGGGTGTGGAGAGTATTGAAGGAGTGATGAAAGAAAGCAGTCAGCCTGTGTTTTGAACAGCGATACTGTTGACTGGAACTCTGGAATTTCTCAATGGAAAAAATTGTATTTCAAAAGAGGTTACGATAGCAAAAACACTTCCATCACACTCCAGTATAACACCTAGAACTAACAAACTTTCATGTGCGCCGATAGGAGATCAACATACCATTCACTACGCCCATGGCAAAGTATACATAATTTAGTAATTGGTCAAACATCCACTCGAAAAGACTTACGACATCATCCATTCCCTCAAAAACAATAAAAACAATAACCACAATTACACAGACAGCAAAAAAAATCTGCAAAAGTCGTCTCCCGATAACACCGGAGAAGCCCCAAAGCAACCCAAAAATATTTCCTGCCAAAAAACTTCTGAATGAACCTTCTAAGAACATATACGCTCCTTCCCCATTTTACATACTCTATATTAATTATAGTCTTATTTTTCACGGATGGGACTGATTCCCACAGAAATGGATTAAGATTAGATGAATAAGGGAAAATAAAAAAATAATACTACAAAATATGTCACACATAATAAAAAGTAGTTGATAGTTATAAAGTAGTTGTAAAAAGTATTTTTTCTTTTTCTTTCTTTGGGAAGAGTGTATTTTAAAAAAACAATAACATTATACTTCATGAGTAATTTCCAGACCGAGTTTTAAACATAACTCTCCACGGAAGGAATAACGTATTTACAGCCTTCCCGGTATAGGGATGTGGGGTTCAGGCAAGTGGATCAAAATACAACATTGGAGAACGCCTATGTCCTTAATTGAGATAATTAGGGGCTTTAAGGAAGGTGACAAACAGTGCTTTGCTTATCTGTTTAAAAAATACGGTGCAGAATTGGAGAATTTTATTACCAGATCAGGATTTGATAAGTTTGATACCAGTAAAATATTACAGGCGACTTTTCTTCAGGCATGGAAAGCACGTGAGGTTTTTACTATACCTGAAGATATAGACGAAACTGAGTTGGGTACTAATTTTAAGAAATGGTTGTATTGGATTTGTAATAAACAAATCCTTACCGCCCGAAAAAGAAAACCACATCTGATCGTAATATCTTTAGATAATCCCAACTTTCGTGATCGGGATATTGAAAAAGAAATGGTTGAGGGGGAGTTAGAAAATCAACCCCTTGCATATACTGTACATAATGATTTACAAGATAGAAAAAAAATCCAATTAAATAATTTTCTGAAACGTCTTCCTCATCAGGACAGGAGTTTGTTATTGCTTCGATTTTGTGAAGAATTTACCTATGAAGAAATCGCTTATGTGTTTCAAGATATCAACCCAGCGACGATTCGCAAAAGGACACAGAGAGCTCAAAAAAAATTACAAGATATTATAATTACCGATATTCTTGATGAATATTGCCAATCCTTACGAACTGCTAAAATTCTGTCGATGAATGATTTGAAAGACTTATTCCCAGTAATAGACGGGAACCACCAAGCATTAAAAAACGCGCTGGAATTTGAAAAAAAATGGTTTTCTGCATATTCAAATAGAAAAATTGTAATTTCTTTTACCTCGGTCTCAACGAATTCTGCCTCCGCTAAAGCAACCCAACATTTCCTACATTTGAAGACGTATGCCCAAATAGCCGGGGATACGAAAAATGCTCATCTAGTTCGTCGTAAAATTTATAATTTTTTAGAGAAGGAAGTTATTATCGGAAATAATAAGCAGGACAAACATGAGCCGGAATAGTGTCTATAAACCTGATAAGATTACTAAAATCGTCGATGAATACATCAGGGCAAAACGTTCTGGTGGATCTAAAAACATTGATTATTATTTTGGTAGGTATCCGAAACTTCGAAAACAGATTGCAAAGGCGATTCAAACGGAAGTTGCAGGCGAGTTATTATTTGAGCCATTTAAATCTGAAAAAGAACCGACTTTCTCGCAAAGGGAAATTGAATCACTTGCGGAAAAAACAGTTGAACAAATTGAAATGGCTGAAAAACTAAACGAAGCAAGAAAAAGTAGTCTAATCGATTTGATAAACCGCGCAAAACAAAATGACACATCTGCCAGGGAAATATTACATGAAGTTTATAAATGGTTAGTATGCGAATCTACTACAAGCTCTCTATTCTCTGATGTAGAACCAATCTCTGATGTAGAACCAACCCCTTTTCCGGTAATGCGTGTAGCAAGTGCCAGGATTTATCATTTGCAGAAAGAAAAAATTTTAGATGATAGATGTTTTATTCCCCATCATATCAAAGTACGTGTCGTGACGGAAATTACACACTGTGACATCCACTTTCAAATTGTACGATTTTCCATTGACGAAAAGGGTAAGTTAACCCTTCATCTATTAATACCAAATCAGAATTTAACGGGAACCGATTCTGAAGGATTAAGTGTCTTTTTTGAATTTGATTCGCTTAAGATAAAAGTTGGTACGTTTTCAACAACTACAAACCAACTTAATGTTGAACTACCTTTAATTTTCCCTGGTAACTGATAGGTCGGATATGGGGAAAATGCAGTTTTACTACTTTTTTATTTGAGCTATTCCCCAGTCCGAAGGAGGATTCTAGCATGGGGACCTCTACTCAACAAATCGATTTTGTAGATCTCATAAATGAGTTAAGTAAAGTACCGATTCTATATAAAGATAAAGCGTCGGCACTGAATCGACTAACAGAATTGGGTAAAAAAGCCCTTCATTCCCACGCCTGCACACTCATTCTTATTGATCAAGAAACCAAGACTTTGAAACTTGCCGCCTGTGCCGGTTTTGATAATCATTTTAAAAAATATGCATATTACACGTTCAGGAATACCAGAACAAACAGTTCATCAGGTAAATCGACTTCTCTTGATTATAATTTATTCGCTTCCGGAGAAATTATAGAGAAGTATAATCTACAAAAATCTGGTCAAGGTGTAGCTAATCCCAAAATAGCCGTAAGGTATGATTTACAATCAGTTTTATCATACCCTTTAAAAAGTGACAATCATCTCATCGGCTATTTTAATCATTTTTCCAACACACTACAGAAATTTCCCCCGGATGAAATTCATCTTCTCGAATCTTTTGCTAGACATGCTGTGTTGACTATTGAAAGGTTTGATTATCTACGAATGTTGGAAAGAACTCTAAGCATATTGTATTCATTATCCCGTGAATTGCAGAATTTAACACCTCATGAATTTTTACAAATAGTTTCTGAAAAAGCCTCCGAATTACTTTCCGTTCCAATCTGTATCATTTGGATGTTGGATGCCAGCTTAACCAAATTGAAGATTGTTGCAACCACTGGAGAAGTGGACGAAGAATATAAACAACTGGAATTGGATATTCATTTTCCAGGGATTCAACAACATTTAACCGGTAAAAAAGTTGGGTATCTTGAAGACGTTACCAAACCGAACTCTATGTATAGTCATCCTCGCGAAGCAAAACAGAGAGGTTGGATATCGCTTTTGAGTGCCCCAATGTGGTTTGGAGAAGAGAAGTTAATTGGCATGCTTAATTTATATACCAAAACCAAACGCCATTTTAAAGTTTGGGAAAAGGAATTATTCGGTATTTTTGCCAATCACGCTGCATTCTCAATCCAGAAAGCCGAATTAATGCGCGAAAGTCAAATTTTACGATACCAATCTCAATTGTTAGATACTTCCGCTGAAATCTCTTATGAAAATGTAGATGCCGGGGAATTTCAGCAAAAGCTGAGCCGAATTGTCGAAACTTGTGCAAAAATAACCAACGCCGATTCGTGTTGTTTGAGAATTTGGAATAAAGCCACCAATCGACTGGAACTTAAAGCCATATATCCCCGGATTGGCACTCAAATTCAACATTCGTTTCCTATAGAAAAGGGTATTGCAGGATATGTTGCAAAAACTAAAAAACCTTATTACTGTCGCAATGCTTCCACTGACCCCAAATATGGCGGGTTTAATATTGGTGATTCAATTTATTGTGCTCCTATCAAGTCAGGAGATGCTGTTATTGCTACGGTGAGTGTAGGAAAAAGTAAACCGGATGCTTTTAACTCGGATGATTTTCCATCCCTACTAAAAGTGCTTCAGAAAGTAGCTCTGGCGATTGAGCAAGCCATGCTAAACGATATATTGCTCCAGCTACCGGAATTGATGACTCATTTAGAATCATTGGATGTATTATTAAAAAAGGTGGTGAATTTAACCCAAGATTTGATGAGCGAACCAATCTGTATTGTGTGGCTACATGATAAGAATAAAGATGGTTTCGTAGTTTCAGAATACAGTATCCCGGAAGGGCAGGGAGCCCCCCTTAAGGATTTGGTACTACGAAATGATAGTAAATGTTTAACCCGCTTTTTACTGAAAAACAAACCTTACTATCTGGAAGATGCCAGTGTCATAGAGACTCATCCTTATTACAGATTAGTTAAAAATTTAGGTTGGAAATCCATGCTGGCAATGCCATTATCCTATGGAAAAAAAGTAATTGGCATTATTGAAGTATATTCGTTCCAACATGAACGTCATTTTACCAAATGGCATAAAAACATTTTCAAAACCCTGGCTTTACAGACCTCGGTTGCCATTGAAAATTTAAACAGCAGACGCCGGTTTCAAAAGCTTAATAAAGTTATTAAACAAATGGCAGAAACACGAGATGTCAACGAACTGTTGAGGTTGGTTTTGGATGAAGGATTAAAATTGGTAGACTCGGAAAGAGGTTGGGTGAGTCGGCTGGATTTTAAAACCGGCTTATTACATCTGGTTGAATACAGTGGCTCACCTCCCCGAAAACATTCTCTTAAATTAGGTCGGGGAATTACCGGGAAGGCTTTGTCCGCCGAACGACCTATCCGAGTGGGAAATGTCCATAGCAGTGAGTGGAAGGATATTTACGTTAAATGTTGGGATGATACCCGTTCCGAATTAGCAGTTCCGATAGTGATTTCCAATGCTGAAGTTCGGGTGGGAAAAGAAATTCGATGGGGGTCAAAACCGATTGGTGTGTTGAATATTGAAAGCCCTGCCCTCAATGCATTTTCCAAATCCGATGAGGTGATTTTGTGGTCTTTAGCCCGTCATGCTGCTATTATGTTCGAGAAATTAGATTTCGACCAGAAATTAACCCAGATGGCACAATTTGAGAAGGAGATTGTTGGCACCAGTGACCGAACTGAAATTGTTCAAATTGTTTCAAAAGCCATTACCGAAACGTTGGGATATGAATATGTAAACATTTCGTTTGTCATTCCAGAGCTAAATAGGATTCAAACTGAATATGTGGTTGGGATCCCGGATGAAGAAAAAGAAATCTTCAAACAATTAGCAATTCACTCCTTGAACAGTAACGATATCCAGGCAGATGTGGTCAGGAATAGACAAATTGAGGCACCGGGGAGTGATGACAAAAGATATGATACTCATATTTATAAGCGGTTCCATCATGATCGCTTGTTACGAGTCTATATTCCGATGATTGCAACCGCAAAAAAGAACCAGGTCATGGGAACGGTAGAAGCAGGCTATCAAAAAGGTTATCGTAAATATATTTATGAACGAGATGTTCAAATCTTAAAAGGATTAGTGGAATATAGTGTAAAAGCACTGGAGCAACACAGACAACTATTATTGGAAAAAATTCAACATGAATTTAATTCTGCACTTGGTGGCATCAGAAGCAACACATCTTTCTTAAAACGAAGGTTGCCGAACCTCCCATCTCACCTTTATAAAGCCAAGCTTGATGATATACTGACAGATTGTGAAATATTAAAATTGAAAATAGAGGAGATACAACATTTACTGGGCGGTGAATCGCCGAGTTCTAAAAAGGAACGCACCATTGTTTACCGTGATATTATCATCAAGTCAATTAAGCAGTTCAATCCGTTGGTAGTGGGTAAGGGGCTTGATTACAAAAAAATTTATTTTAACGTAAAAGATGCCCATAAAATAAAAATTTACGTAAATCGTTCCAAATTGAATTCTGTTGTTCACAACCTATTGACAAATGCGATAAAATACGCAGAAGATGACCCTGAAAAATTTGCGATCCGAATTGATTTAGATGAAGACCGGGAGTATTATATTATCAAGTTTAAAGATTGGGGTATTGGGATTCGTAAGAGTTATGAAGAAAAAATTTTTGAAGAAGGTTATCGCACGCCGGAAGCGATAAATAAAGATGTGGCAGGCACTGGATTGGGATTACCAATCGCTAAAAAAACAATGCAGGAGTTGGGGGGGGATTTAATTTTAAAAAACCGGTATAAGCCAACCGAATTTCATGTTTTAATTCCCAAAAGATTAAAGGAGTTCCCCCATGATACTTTTCGTTGATGACGAAAAAAGAAGAATGGAGAACTATATTATGGAATTGGAAGAGTCCGGTTATTCAGTTAAATTATGCACGGATGTGGATGATGCTCTTTATTTTCTTACAGAACATTCTAAAAGAATTGAGTTAATAATTTTGGATATTATGATGCCGCCAGGAAAGAGCTTTAACCTGGATGACACACAGATGGGATTTCGTACCGGAATTCGTTTTTATGAAAAAATCAGGGAGGTTAATAAAACTCTTCCGGTGATTATTTTTACCCATGTAGCTGATCCGAACATCGCTGAGAAATTTTATACAGAAAAAAATTGTTGGTTCTTCAGAAAAATAAACTTATTAGAGTTTGAGTTGGTTGAAGAGATTAACAACATATTAAACAAAAATGAGAAGGGAAAAAGATAAAAATGATCTCACTTCATAACCCCCCGGGAGTTCAGGAACTCTTTAGCAATCTTCATCAGGCAATCCAAGTAAGCGAAAAATATATCCTTCCGGAAAAAGAATTGGACTTCGAACGCCAGGTCGCCACATTAATCGGAAGTTGCCTTTCAGGCATAATTCACAGCGCCAAACATTGCAGCAATAACGAATGGCAAAAAATTGAAAAAGAATGGCATATTATTCCCTTCACTTATGAGAAGCTCACTCGCCGGTTAGATTTAGTTTCTCCGGCAACAGAAGAAGATTTCATTGCTTCGCTGTGGTGGATGTGTGAATGTGGTGAAGTTGAAGATTTGAACTTATTAAAACAAGTTAAAGAATCTCCCCCTTTTCAAACCCGGGAGATAGATCGACTCATCGATTTTACGATAGAACGTATCACAAAACGGTTCGATACGTTGTTACTATCTGAATTCCAATCAATCGGATGGGAAAAATTTCAACAAGAACTTCCATTGCTTATGGAAACCGCACCCGGTAAATGGGTAGCCTACCGAGGAGAATCTCGAATAGCTATTGAACCGTCAAAAAAAGAAATATATAAAGTCTTAAAAAAAGAAAATTATAATTTGAATGAAATTTTGGTAAGACGAATTGAACCATTACCTCCTCCTCTTGACTTACGGAGATACATAAATGTTGTCACCCAGGAGGGATAAGATCATGAACTTGTTTATTCATAAAATGCCATTTGCTAAATTCAGATCCAGTGACCAATCCCTTAAATCTTTTAACGAAATTCGGGTTTTGATGCTCATTTCCGAACCATTTGTTGATACACCTCCCATGGGAGCCCCGGCAATAGAATTTATGATCGATACCGGTTGTAGCCATGCCATTATAACAAAGGAGACTCTTTCGAAAGTAGGTATTTCACTCAGTGGTCCTATCGGCGGTCTCGTGGATGTAGAACTTTCGGATGGCAGCATGACTCGAAAACCCACGCGTGATTTAACGCTCTGGTTGTGCAGTAATTTGCCTAATTTTGCTAACTATCCTTATCGCATTGATGTGAATGGTGGAGCAGCTATTTTCAATCATTCTTACCGTAATGAATGGAAAGAAGCGCGCCCCATATTAGGTATTAACTGCCTTGTGGATGCCGGAATAAAAATGGATATTGACTTTAGGCTAAAATATTTTTCAGTTTGGGTACCCAATTTAACTTAAAAATTTTTACATAAGTAATGTAGTGTTCAAAATCTATTTAACAGCAACAAACGCAACTTAATACATGGCAAAACCGGTAAAAGATGAAATTTATGGCACCCGTCCCAGTCGTTTGAATGCAATTTTTGACTTTCGGATTTTTCGCAATTTGTTCTTTGCCACCTGCCTCCATCGGATTAATCCGAATCCGGCTTCCCGATATATTTTGCTGAAAGAATGTAAGAGTGAGAGGGAGTTTGAGGACAATGCCTTACTGCAGATAGCACCATTTTTTACCGCTGGATTGCGACTGGGAAACATCTTCTGGGAAGAGGACCGAATCCATATCCGAAGCTTAAAAGCCGCCACCCAAAAGTCATTTGAGAATCCGGACCATCTGGCAAAATTTTTATTACAAGTCTTAAAGTGTGATGGCAAAGAAGAGTGGCAACCCAGCACCGCAACGATCAGGGAAAGTGCCCGGGTATCGTCATTAAGCAAATTTTTACGCCTGAATATGTACGGCAGGGTTGCCAGCACTGACATTGATTTTCTGATTTTTCACGAAGCCGATAATCGGTTGACATTGCTGGAAGAAAAGCTCTATACTCAGGGAGGCGGCAGCATCGGGCATGGGCAATATCTTTCGTTTCGGGAAATTGTTACGGATATTGTTAACCCGGAGATGCTGAAAAATTTTCGCTTTTACCTGATGTTTTTACCGGAACAGGACACAACCACCTGCTATATTTACAATTTTATGCAGGAGAGAAAGTTAGCGGTGCGCTCGCCGGCATTCTTCGACCCCCATCGCAAGGAACAGAGAATTTTGTTTGGATATAATGAGATGCACAAAATGACACTTGACAAATTCCTGGGCGATTGGCTTTTAAATAAGTTAACGTGAGTTCGACGTAACTTGACATAGAACCCAAATGATGATTTACATGGATGATTGGTTATCATATCAAAAAAATCTGCGAAAATCCGGGTCATCCGGGTCCATCCGCGTTCTATTTTTTTATATCGAATTGACATAAAGTTATAATTATCCGAATGATGATATAAGCTTGCGATGAAATTACAAAAACACCTGGTCCTGTTTCATTTTTTCCTGGATTTACTCGGGGTGGATGAGTTTGCTCGCCTGAGAGCAATACTCCCTCTCCCCTCCCCTGTTTCATCCGTTAAGTTCCATGATACGTTCTGGGATGCTTTACAACAAAGCGGGCGTTCTAAACTATCACCGGAAAAATTATTCAACTACCAACAATCGATTGACTCCTACCAATCCCGTCTGCGCGCCAATCGTCAACAACCCCAATTCCGATTGAAATACTTCCAGCAGTTGGCAGCCCTGTTCAGCGAAATCTATTTTGACCGGTTGTTTACCGATGTCTCCGGCTTTTTATCCGACTTAAATTTGTTTTTAGAAGAATTTAATCGACGTCATTCGCAGTCAATTCCGCCATTTCATGAACCGGACCTACACAAAATTGCCTACTGGATGGCAACCGGCAGCGGTAAAACTTTGATTATGCACATCAACTACTGGCAGGTGCTGCACTATACCCCTTTCACCTGGGATAATATTTTGCTGATCACCCCAAACGAAGGTATGTCCCGTCAACACTGGCAGGAGTATCAACTGAGCGGCATACCAGCAAAGTTATATGACGGCAACCCGGACAACCTTTATACCCGCCGAAATGAGGTATTGGTCATCGACATTCACAAGTTGATGGACCAAAAACTTTCCGGCGGGGTAAGGGTGGATGTCGCGGCTTTTGAAGGGAAAAACCTCATTTTCATCGATGAGGGGCATAAGGGGCAGAAATCCGAGGAAAAACGCTGGAAGACCCTGCGGGAAAAACTGGCAACCCAGGGCATAATTATCGAATACAGTGCTACTTTTGCCCAGGTAATCGGCAAGAATAGCTTTCTACTCTCGGAATATGCCAAATCCATTATTTTTGATTTTTCTTACCGTTTTTTCTATGAAGACAGGTATGGCAAGGCGTTCCAGGCGGTGAACCTTCATAAAGATCACTACACACCGGAAGTGCAACAGGGGGTGCTGTCCGGGGCACTGTCAACCTTTTACCGGCAGCTTTCCCTTTTTCAGTCCGGAGAAATCGATATAAACACTTACCAGCTTGAGAAACCTCTCTGGGTGTTTGTGGGCAGCCGGGTGGCGGGAAAAAAGCAGGATTCCGACATCCTCTCAATCACGATGTCCCCGAAAAAAATTCTTCATGATCCGGGGCGATTATGGGAACACATCCAATGGATTCTATCGGCGATACCGGCAAATCTCCCTGTGGGTGACTTGCTTAATTCCCCAGCGGATGATCGGCAGGCACAACAGGAGAAGTTATTCCGGCTGGTATTTCATGGGAGCGGGGAACTTGAAGTTTACGAAATTTTACATGGCGATGGAGAATTAGGATTGAAAACCAACGGAGCCGGGAATTATTTCGGCATTATCCATGTTGGAAATGTTGCGCCGCTCAAAAAACTGCTGGCAAGCAATGGAATCGAGGTGAAACCGGATTACTTTTCCGCCTCCCTGTTTGAGGATATCAATACTGCCCGTTCTCCCATCAACCTGCTTATCGGTGCAAAAAAATTTATCGAAGGGTGGAATAGCTGGCGGGTCTCGACCATGGTATTGATGAACATGGGAAAAGGAGAAGGTCCCCAGATTATTCAGCTATTCGGTAGAGGGGTTCGCCTGAAAGGAAAAGATTTTTCTCTGAGGAGAGAAGCCACTGCCCGCCCGGAAATCGCCTGCTTACAAACACTTTATATTTACGGACTGAACGCAGATTATATGAACGCCTTTTTGAACGCCATTGTCAAAGAAGGGATTCAGACAAACGGAAGAGATAAGCGAACGGATCGACCCGGCACATCCTCCACACCTGCTTTGGAGCCGGCAATAACACCACCTGTTTCTTCAGAAAACGGGAACGCACCGGCAGTAGAAGTTTCCGTGAACAATAACATCCTGAAAAAGCTCCGGGTTGATATCCGTCCGGTTTTTTCACAAATCACATCAGAGGGAGTAGGAAACTCCGGAGTATCCCGTGCAAAACCGGTCGCTGTCAACAAAGATATCTGGGATGTGGTGGATTGGGATCGCCTTTACCTGGAAACACTGCGCTTTAAATCTGCCCAGCAGTTGTATCATCTCATTATCCATCCGGAGATTTTGCCAAAAATATTAAAAGCCGACGGGCAAAAAATTTATGCCCTACCGGAACAGTTGACTATCAACACTTTTTCCGATGTGGAAAGAATTCAACATCTTGCGGAATTAATCATTCAACACTATTTGCTGGAATTCAATACACAACAGATAACGATATTTCACTCGCAGGGAGTGCCCCTGCACAAACGGAAATCCCTGCCCGTTATCGACAAACCAACCGGAGGTAAAATATGAATCTGGAGCAATTCTTAACCGATATTCGTCGGGAATTTTCCCGGCTGCGTCAACTGGCAGATGGAGCGATATCCCAGGTAAACACTGAAGAGATGTTCGACTCCCTGAATGAGGAGGTATCCAATTCGATTGCGGTGATCATGAAACACCTTGCCGGCAATATGCGATCCCGCTGGCGCGATTTTCTTACTACCGACGGTGAGAAGCCGGATCGTCACCGGGATATGGAGTTTGAAATTACCCAAGATGATGATTTTAACAACCTCCATAAGCAATGGGAAACCGGATGGCAAATTCTAACCAATACCCTGGAAACATTGACGCCAGCGGATTTAAGCCGTACCATCACCATTCGCGGGGAGCCGCTGTTGGTTAGCCAGGCGCTGCTTCGACAGCTCTCTCACTATGCTTACCATGTGGGACAAATCGTTTTCCTGGCGAAACACTTTACCGGCGACGCCTGGGAGTCGTTGAGTATTCCAAAAGGCAAATCCGAGGATTTTAATCGCAACCCGGGAAAATATTTAGACGAAAGTGAGGAATAGGTGAGTTCCGTAACCAAACTGCAATGATTGCATGGTGTGATAATCAGTGATCAGTAATGCAGCATTCAGTGGGAGGGTGTTCGGTGAGACAGTTGCAATGCAGACACATTGTGAAATGCACTCAATCACTTTCCCACCATTCTTCCCTTACCTGAGGTGATAAACCTGGTGTAAAAAAAACATCATGGCAATTCTAATGACCTCCTGCGGTACGTCAAATAATCCCTCATGCAGACCGGGAGCCGGTTCCTCACCGGAGGTGCCGAAACGAACCATAACACCGGGAACAGCCTGGCTGTAATAACTGAAATCATCGGCGCCCGGTGTACGGTAGGTAGTATTTAGGGTTACCGGAATCTCGAAATTTCGGGAGAGGTTCTTTTGCAGCATTTCGGTTAAGTTGGGATCATTATAAATCGCTGGTGCACCCTCCTGGATTTTCAGGTGAATTTGACAGCCGGATTCTTCCGCCAAAAAATGAAGGTAGCGTCGGAATTTATCCAGAAACCGTTGTTTCTTTTCGGCATCCGCCAGGCGCAAGGTGCCGGACATGGTTAACCATCGCGGGATGACGTTATACCCCTGACGAGCTTCAATTTCCGTGAAAGTAAGGATTACATCGGAATCCAGCAGGTTGACGGTGCGATATACCAATTGGTATCCATCTTGTATAATCCGGCTGGCAATCCAGAGCAAATCGGCGGTATCCTGGGGGCGTGACGAGTGCCCACCCGGTCCCTTCAGGGTCAGATCCAACCGGATGCTCTGCATATTTACCCACCCCGGGGTTAAAACGATTGTTCCCACCGGAAACCGTGGGTCCACATGCATCCCCAGGGCGTATTTCACGTTTTTTAGCACCCCTGCTTCCACCATTTTCGGTGCCCCGCTGGGAATCGGTTCTTCCGCCGGCTGGAATACCAGCCGAACATTCAACGGCGGTTTTTCCGACAGCTCCTGCAAACACAGGGCAACCCCAACGACAACCGCGGTATGCACATCATGCCCGCAGGCATGGCACACCCCCGAATTCTGCGATTGGTAAGAAACACGTTTCTCATCGGTTATCGGCAAGGCATCAATATCCGCTCGTAACAACAGGTAGGGTCGGTTTTCATGAAATTGAAAGTCCACCACCCCACCGGTCTCCATGGGAGTGGAAAAAGATTCGATGCCGTGATCATGCAATATTTCCCGGATTCTCCGGGTGGTCTCATACTCCTGCCAGCCCAATTCCGGGTAGCGATGCAGCATTTCCCGGAAATGCAACACCTTCGGGAAAACCGTCTTACAAGTCTCCTGTAATGGAAAATCGGTTATTTTCTTGTCAGGCATCTTCTTTTTCTCCCCAATTTTTTGTATTTTTATCTTCCGAAATTGATATTGAACACCTCTTTGCTGCCGAAATATTGTTTATTAGGGGGTCGGGCATTTCTAAACTATATGGGAGGACCATTTGTTACACTCAGCAGTATCGACACAACTTAACCACCGCAAATCCGAACGGAATCGGATGTTAAACAAAGCTATCAAGGATGTCAGGAGATCGCAAATGGAACGTCGTCGGTTAGTGGGCAGACGCTACGAAGACTATCTGAAAAACAACATCATCATCAACCTGACCGCCGTTGAACATGCCTGGCGAATGATAATTTTGGACCCACGTTACAATGCGTTGTTAGAGCGACGTAAAACCGTGAAACGTAAATCCGACATCATCCTTTTTACCCCGTTAAATATTTTTCAACCGGAATGTTCGATAATGCTGCTGCAACATTTTAACGAATAGCGGCCGCACTCACCGTTTGATAAAAGCATCCACCGGACTCTTCGTTTTAATGATATCTTTGAGCTCCTGATAAGGTATCAGCACTGTAAAGGTGCCCTCGGCATAAGACGCCACCGAATAAGGGGCAAAATAAATGGTGATCCCGGCGGGATTTAAAGTAAATGCGCTTAAGTCCTCCGGCCTGAATTGCCGTATCCTGCCACCGGTAACTTCACTGGCTCCTTTTTTTCGCAATTGCTGCAAACAGTTCTCCGACAATACCGCCATACCACGTTCTTCCGGCACAATCAAATCGGTTAACTTCACCGGCACCGGTTTATCTTGCGTTATGTGATAATTGAAAGACCGATAGGTTAAATTTCCATGAGCACCGCCGGTATATTCCGAAACCGTTTCCAATATGCTGACCAGCGTCTCCGAGTAATACTTAATGGAATAATCAATCTCTTTCTGCCACCCTATCTCATACATCGGGTCTTCCGGCTGTAGATATTCTTTTCCGGTGTTGATAAAATCCTGCTGTTCCCGGGAAACGGAATCTCGCAGCAGACGGTTCAGTTGTTGAAAGGATTCGGCAGTGGAATGAAACCGGGGATAACTAGCTGTGACGGTGATGTTGTCCTCTTTCATTTCACTCGAAACATAACCGGCTACTTCCGTTAACTGAAACCTTAGCCGTTTTCCGTTCTCTTTCCCGGTCCAGGCACCGCGAATTTTCCTGGTTGCTACATCCGGCTTGCCCTTAAATTCCCCGGTGATTTGGTCAGCCTTGCCGTATTCTTTCAACAAAATCGTTCCATCTTTTGCAATTTTGCCGGTTAAGGGTATTGCGGTCCCATTCTTTTCATAATAGTAACTACCGGTAACGGTGGAATCGGTAAATGATAATTCCATCTGAATGGCAAGATTCTTTGCGATTACGCCCAGGTAGTAGTGTTTCCCTTCCGGTAGCGGAACAGTCTCCGCCGGAGGCTCCTTGCCACATGCCGCAAGAACAGGCAGCATCAGCATAAAATAGACATACAGGCGAATGTTAAGTTGAACCATTGGCATCAAGTGCCCCTTTTGTGTTTGATCCGGTGTATCCATCATGCGGTTAATTTATCAATTGCCTCTCTGCCGCTTTGCACCGCACTTTCGATAGTTGCCGGCAGACCGGTATCCAGCCAATCTCCTGCCAATACCAGATTGGGATAAGGCGTGACTCCGCCGGGGCGCAATCGTAGCGAATCCGGTGTTTGCAGGATGGTGGCGGTTTTTTCTTTGATAATTTTGCTCTCGATCAGGTGGAAATCCGTTACCAGGCTTCGTTTAAAAAACCGAACAAACTCCCGGTCTATCATCTCCAATAGTGTTTCTCTTCCCCAATCTACTTCACGGAATGCGGCGCTGATAACCCCGGTATAGCCATATCCTTCTCCGGGTTTATCGTGGTTGGGTATTGGAAATATCCACTGCAATGGCGAATTTACCAGGGCAATGGGGGGTCCGGCGGGAAGCGGCTCCCGGGTCCAAAAATTTATGGTAATAATCGGGGAATATTGGAATTTAGAAAACGGTTTCCACCATTTTTCCTCCCCTGTCTCACTCCGGTGAAGAATTTTTACCAGGGCGGAGGGGGAGGTTGCCAGAACGAAGTGCCTGGCGTTTAGCACTTTCCCCTGCCCGGTTGTGGCGCTAACCACTCTGCCGTTGGCGGAATTTATTTTTTTTATCGCAGTGCCGGTTAATACCTATCCGCCCCGGGAGCGGATAAACTGTGCGGCAGGGTTGGCAAAAATTTCACCAAGCATATCTGTCGGCAACCCCAAACCGCTCCGGGCAGCTCCGCTTAAAAATCCCTGCCGCAACGCACGGTACAGCAGAAGGGCGCTGGCGTTTTCGATTGGCGTGTTCAGCGCTGCCAGCGTCAGGGGCGTCCAGAATACTTGTTCCAACACCGGGGCATCTCCTGCCTGGTATAGCCATTCCCTTGCCGTCATGGATTTCAGTTGATATTCAGACAGATTTCGGTTCATCCACCCCCAGCGCACCAAAAATTTTCGGTCTGCCGGGGTCAGGGGGAGAAGAAGAAACAGCGGAAGGAGCAGATGAAACGGTACCGGTAAATTCCAGACCCGAAAGTGGATTCGACGGTGATGCGACAGGTAAAAACGGATTTCCAGCCGCTTTTGAAAATGGATCCGTTCAAGAGAATTCAGAGTGGCCAATAACCAGCGGGTGTGCTGATAATTGTAGGAGAGGGCATGCTGCCCATTGTCAATGGTGCGGCGGATATCCCGGGCGTACAGGGAACGGGCTCTGCCGCCCAGGGTACGATTCTTTTCCACCAACACCGGCTGCAGCCCTTTCCGGATGGCGGCAACCGCGGCACTGATGCCGGCAACGCCTCCCCCGACTATTAACACCCGACCGGATGCCATCTTAGCTGACTTCTCCTAACATTTTATCCAACTTAATTTTGGAAACCGTGCGGAGGGTAATCCAGACTTTTGAAGTGGTGGAGACCGATAGTCGTCTATCCAGCACTTTGTATTGTTCCGCTTCAATTTTGTTTAACAAGCGCCAGTAAATGTTTTTCATGATTTCGGAAACCAGCATGTTCAGCTTTTCCGAACCGGGCAGATACGCTTCTGCCAGTTGGTAATACTTGCGTGCCCGCCGGGATTGAAAACTCATCAGTTGATAAAACCGGTCGCTATAGCGTTTATTCATGATCTCGGCTTTTGTCACTGCAAATCGTTCCAGGTCTTCCTCGGGAATATAGATTCGCCCCAACCGGGCATCCGCCCCGACATCCCGGATGATATTGGTCAACTGCAGGGCAATTCCCAGGTTCTCCGCATATTGTTTAATCTGGGGGTCCCGGTAACCGAAAATTTCAATACTCATTAAACCAACAATGGAAGCCACCCGGTAACAATACAGTTTCAGGTCTTCAAAAGACCGAAAGCCGATTTCGGTCAAATCCATCCGTACCCCGGCGATTAACTCCAGAAAATACTCAAATGGGATTTTAAAAACTTCGGCAACCTGATGCAGGGAATCGAAGTAGTTGGAAACCTGATTCAGAAAGCATCGCTTTAGCTCTTTTTCCCAGCGGTTCAACAACCAGAGCCGTTTTTCCAGGGGACTGTTGTTGTTGTCAACAATATCATCGGTTTGACGACAAAACGCATAAAGTGTGTAGATTGCCCGACGTTTCTCTTTGGGTAACAGAAAAAAGGAGTACAAAAAGCTACTTTTGCTCTCCCGGGTAAGCGCCGGGTCTAAAACTGTTTCATTCATAACGCCTCTTTTTTTTAATCGCTCCACGGATCAGGAGAACGAGCCAGTCTCTTTTCGTCAATTTTACCCGCTGATCCAACACATTGTAATCTATCCGCTGAATTTTATCCAGTACCCGCTTCCCGCCGGCAATGGTAAAATACAACTCCCAGCGCAGCCTTCCCCGGATATGAGTCAACAATCCGGAACCCTTCCGATACATTTGCCGGGTTTCCCTGACCAGTTCGGACATTAAACGTCGAAAATTGTGTGATGTTCGCCCGGAAAAAATTTCACCTTCCGTTATCCCATATTTGTCCAGATAGCTCAGGGGGATATATAAGCGATCTTTGTGAATATCAATGCTGATATCCTGCCAGAAATTGGTCAGTTGCAGGGCAGAGCAAATGATATCGGAGAGTTGCATCAGGGATTCATCCCCATAGCCATGAAGCAGCAAAATAATCCGTCCCACCGGGTTGGCGGAAAACCGGCAGTAGTGAAGCAACTCGGTGAGATCCTGATAGCGGTTTTTGGTTAAATCCTGGAGAAACGCCGACAGAAGGTCATCCAGCAACGCCACCGGAATATTTTTCTTGTGAATGGTGTCAGCGAGGGCAAGGAAAATCGGGTGGTCAACCGGTTCATTCACACAGCGATACAGCTTTTCCCGCCAGTGCAATAACCCTTCTTCATCCCGGTACTCATCTGCCAGGTCATCTGCATAGCGGGCAAACGCATAAATCGGGTAGATGTGCTTCCGTACCCCCGCCGGTAACAATCGGGACGCCACCGGAAAATTCTCATAATGCGTCTCGGTAATCCTCCGGCATGCCCGGTACGCCGCTTCTATATCAGCCCCGGTATTTACCGAAAGCATTTCAAATTCCTTAATATCTTCCATCAAATTAAAGATACTTCGATTTTTTATCTTCTCAAAGGTGAATTATAGAAGATAAAGCGGTGGAGTTGGGATGATTATTGGGGGATGGGAGGAAATGGTGAAATTGGGATTTGGGAGAGGGATAGTGAGGCGGTGGGACAGTAAGACAGTGAGGCAGTAAGGCAGTGCGACAGGGAGACAGTAAGACAGTGGGGCAGTAAGGCAGTGGAACAGTAAGACAGGGAGACAGTGGGACAGGGGGAGAGTATTTGGAATATCATTTATCAAACAAAAGGGTCAACAGTCGGGGCGGTTTGCCGGCATCTTCTTCATGCCACCATTCCTGTAAGTCGATCAGGGTAAAGCCGGCATGGATGGCAGCTCCTAAAAATTCCGAGATATGATGAACGAACGCCGGTATCACAACCGTTTCTTGGGTGTTTTTAAAATTTGCCTGGGTGCCCTGGTATTGCCGGAATGGATGTAATTCGGAAATAAAGAAATATCCCGGGGCTTTTAAAACCCGGGCTGCCTCGGAGAAGATAAACGTGAGGTCTTCGATGTGTTCCAGTACCAGGTTGCAGGAGATCAAATCGAACATATTTTGCGCTATCTGCCACGGTTGGGTAATGTCTGCCCTGGCAAATGTGACCTCACCGGCAAATTTCTTCTGCTTTGCCTTCTTCAGCATTTTCTCCGAAAAATCCAACGCCAGCACCGATGTGCTGATCCCGGATAGAAAAGCAGTGTTTTTTCCGGTGCCGCAGCCAATTTCCAGAATCCGCTCGAAGCGCATCTTTCCCAAAACCTTCCGGGTAACCTCGCCATCCAGGTCGCGGGTGCGGTTTCTATCGCTGTCGTACGTAATTGACCACCTGTCGTAGGCATCCTGAATTGTCATCTCAATATCCACTGTAGTCATTCGATAACATCATGCCTTGCGAGCAAGTTAAGCAGATGCTATCAAAAATCGAAAAGAAAATTAATCCGGAACCCAAAATGGGCACCAACCGGAACCCTTCTCCCCTTTTCACAAGTTGTAGGGATTCAGGGTGTTATACCGCAACGTTCGCAACGAACAGATGTTTGTCTCTTTCCCGTTGCGGCCGCCGTCGCGTCTCCGCTGCTATCATTGCGGTAAAAAGACACTGTTGATTACAGATGCATCTTTATACAGGAACTCTTTATGGTCTGCCTTCTGAATAGTTACCACAGGTTTTTCCGAAATGGGGTCGGATTCTCAAAATCTTCATTCAAATTGCGGTTGCTGTTTTCCCATTAATCCTCTATATTTGGCGTGCATCAATGTTCACTAAGGCAGCACATGTGCTGGTGCCGATAGGCACACACAAATAGCGCTTTAATTGAGGGAGGTAAATTGATGGCGAGAGATGGTGACATCCTCCCGGTCCATTTTTAAATGAAGTGATAACACTCATGGAAAGGCAGTATGGGTAAGAAAGAATTTTTAATCGTCAAAGGGGCGAGAGAACATAACTTAAAGAATATCGACGTTCGGATACCCCGGCAGAAGTTTGTGGTGATTACCGGTCTGTCGGGGTCGGGCAAATCCAGTCTGGCGTTTGATACCATTTATGCGGAAGGACAGCGCCGTTATGTGGAATCGTTAAGCGCCTATGCCCGCCAATTTTTAGGATTAATGGAAAAACCGGATGTGGATTACATTGATGGGCTGTCCCCGGCAATCTCCATTGAGCAAAAAACCACCCATCGAAATCCCCGGTCCACGGTGGCAACGGTTACGGAAATCTATGACTACCTGCGCTTGCTATATGCCCGCATCGGAAAACCCCATTGCTACAATTGCGGAAACCCCATTTCTCGCCAGACTCCTCAACAAATTGTCGATACCATTTTGCAGCTTCCGGAAGACACCCGGGTGCAAATTTTAGCCCCGGTGGTTCGGGGGCGTAAGGGGGAATACCGGGATTTGTTCGAGGAGATAAAACGAGAAGGTTTTGTGCGGGTGCGGGTGGACGGCAAATTGTTCAGCATCGAGGATGACATCCGGCTTAACAAAAAAATCAAACATAACATTGAAGTGGTTGTTGACCGTTTGAAGATTCACCCGAAAATTCGTCAGCGGCTCAATGAATCGATAGAAATTGCCCTGAAGATGAGCAGCGGACTGGTGATTCTGGATAACATTGACGCAGCCGAGGAACAGTTATTCAGCGAACACTTTTCCTGCCAGCGCTGCAATATCAGTTATGAGGAGATGGAGCCGCGCATGTTTTCCTTTAACAGCCCTTACGGCGCCTGCCCCAACTGCGACGGGCTGGGTTTCAAGCTGGAAATAGATCCCCGGCTTGTGGTGCCCAACCCCAATCTCAGCATCAATCAGGGCGCCATCCAACCGGTGGGGGTTCAGCGCGCCAGTTGGTATTTCGAGATGATCGAGGCTCTCTCGCGAGAATTCGGCTTCAGCCTGAATACTCCCTGGAAAAAATTACCGGAAGAAATCAAAAAGATCATCCTGTATGGTACGGGTAGTAAAAAAATTACCTTTCGGTTTCAACGGGAACGCTCCAAATTCGAATTTTCATCCAATTTTGAAGGGGTCATCAACAATCTTTACCGGCGGTATCGGCAGACCGCTTCTCAACATATCCGTACCTGGATAGAAGGATTCATGAACGAAATCCCCTGCCCGGAATGCCACGGCGCCCGGCTGCGAAAAGAGGCATTAGGGGTAAAAGTTGCCGGTTTGAACATCGCAGAAGTGACCGCGAAAAATATCAAAAACGCCTTTGAATTTTTTGATTCCTTAAAGTTGAGTCGCCAGGAAAAAACCATTGCTCATCAAATTCTAAAAGAAATTAAAGCCCGGTTAAAATTTTTGCTAAACGTCGGTCTGGAATATCTCACCCTGGATCGCACTGCCGGCAGCTTATCCGGTGGAGAAGCGCAGCGAATACGCCTGGCAACCCAGATCGGCAGCCAGTTGGTGGGGGTGCTCTACGTTTTGGATGAACCCTCGATTGGTTTACACCAGCGGGATAATACCCGCCTGATCAACACACTCCTGCAATTGCGAGACCTTGGCAACACCGTTTTAGTGGTGGAACATGACCGGGAGACCATTGAGACGGCGGATTATGTGATCGATTTGGGACCTGGTGCCGGAAAACACGGCGGCGAAGTGGTGGCGGAGGGCACTCCCCGCCAGATTGCCCGTAATCCCCGCTCCATCACCGGGCAATATCTATCTTATAAAAAATACATCCCGGTGCCGCCCTTTCGGCGGGAAGGGAACGGTCAATTCTTAACCCTGAAGGGTGCCCGGGGTAACAATCTGAAAAACATCACGGTGAAGTTTCCACTCGGAAAATTCATTTGCATTACCGGCGTCTCCGGTTCCGGTAAAAGCACCCTGGTGAATTACACCCTCTATCCCCTGCTGGCATCCTATCTACATAACAGCAAAAAAATCCCCCTGGAATATAGGAAAGTAGAGGGATTGGAATACGTTGACAAAATTATCGCCATTGATCAATCCCCCATCGGGCGTACGCCCCGTTCCAATCCGGCGACTTATACCGGGGTGTTTACCTTTATCCGCGACCTGTTTGCCCGGCTGCCGGAATCGAAAATCAGGGGTTACAAACCGGGGCGGTTCAGTTTTAATGTGAAGGGCGGGCGGTGCGATGCCTGCGACGGCGACGGGGTGAAGAAAATCGAGATGCACTTTCTGCCGGATGTCTATATTACCTGCGAGGTGTGTCACGGATTACGCTACAACCGGGAAACCCTGGAAATCAAATACCGGGGAAAAAACATTTCCGATGTGCTGGAAATGACCGTCAATGAAGCCCTGGAGTTTTTTGATAAAATCCCCAGCATTAAGCGGAAATTGCAAACCCTGCACGATGTGGGCCTGGGCTACATCCACCTCGGTCAGCGGGCAACCACCCTGAGCGGCGGAGAAGCACAGCGGGTAAAGTTAGCGACCGAACTCTCCCTGGTGGGTACCGGGCGTACGGTTTATATTCTGGATGAACCGACCACCGGGCTGCATTTTGATGACATCAAGATGCTGCTGGAGGTGCTGAACCGCCTGGTGGAAAAGGGCAACACGGTGATTGTTATTGAGCACAACCTGGATGTGATCAAGACGGCAGATTGGATTATTGACCTGGGACCGGAAGGCGGTGACGATGGCGGGCGAATTGTGGCGGAAGGAACGCCCGAGGAAGTGGCAGCTCACCCGACCTCTTATACCGGAAAATTTCTCAAACAGGAACTGGACCACTGGCTAACCTATCAGGCAACCCATGATCTGGAGGAAGCCTCATAATGCGTTTCCGAAAGAGTGCGGCTACATCTCAAAGGTGCCGGGATTTCACAAAAGCGGGAAGAAAATCCGAGTAAAATTTAAAAAAGGAGAAATTTGGATGTCACAAAGCGATCAGGTGCTCCGAAATCTTCTGGTTAGTTTTTTAAAAGATGCCAATGCCCACGCGACCTTTGAGCAGGCTATCGCCGACTTTCCGTCTGACTTTTATAATGCCCGGGTGAAGAGCATTCCCTACACTGCCTGGGAGCTCCTGGAACACATCCGCCTTGCCCAGTGGGATATTCTCGATTTCATGCGCAATCCTGATTATGTCACTCCGGACTGGCCCCGCGATTACTGGCCAAAACCGGGTCAGGAAGCGGACCAGGCTGCCTGGAATGCCACCATCGAGCAAATACGCTCGGATTTACAGGTGATCCAGGAAATTGCCGCCAATCCGAAAATTGACCTCATGTCCGAGTTACCCCACGCCAAAGGGTATACCTATTTACGGGAGATGTTGCTGGTGATTGACCACAACGCCTACCATGTCGGTCAGTTGATTACCCTGCGCCGTGCCCTGGGCATCTGGCAGGGTTAACGTTTCATTGTTTTAAACACAGGAGAGAGTTGTGAGCCAAAAAACATTACTCGGAATCCGATATTGTGTCTTCGACGCTTACGGCACCCTGTTTGATGTACACTCTGCCGTGGCGCCCTATAAAGAACAACTGGGGGAAGCCGCTGAACAGGTCTCCGTACTCTGGCGTACCAAACAACTGGAATATACCTGGCTGCGCAGCCTGATGCAGCGGCATGCCGATTTCTGGCAGGTCACCAAAGAAGCACTGGAATATGCCTTTGGAGCGGTCGGGTTATCCAATCCGGAGCTGTTTGACCGGTTGATGGAGGCATACATGAAATTAACCTGTTATTCGGATGTACGGGAAGCACTGCTGCGTTTAAAAGAAAAGAATATCAAAACCGCCATTCTCTCCAACGGCTCCCCGAAAATGCTGGAAGCGGCAGTAAAGAACAGCCAGTTGTTCAGCCTGCTGGATGCCATTATCTCCGTGGAAAAAGTGCGGGTGTTTAAACCCCATCCCAGGGTATATCAACTGGCGGAAGACGAATTTGAGGTATTTAAACGGGACATTGTGTTTCTTTCCAGCAATGCCTGGGATGTTGCCGGGGCAAAAGCCTACGGGTTAAAAGTCGTCTGGGTGAACCGCTTTCAGCAGCGCCCGGAACAACTCCCTTATCACGCCGATGCGGAAATTCGCACGCTGACGGAATTGCCGGAGCTGCTGGGGGTTGCCTAATTTTCTCCCTTTTCCTCAAAATCAGAAAATCTGTGTAAATTGGAAGAATCTCCGGAATGAGAAGCCTCCAACGGAGCCACTCTGTGACAGTATCGCCTGCCTGATAGCAGCACAAACCGACATGACAGATTGGGCTTACAATTTTACATGAAATTGAAACGCAACCGACTGATGTAAATTCCGAAAAGCGTTCTCTACTGAAAAAGTGTAAGGTGGGGTTGACAAAATATGAACATTTTTGTCAACCCCACTTTACAAAATTGGAATTGGGGTGTAAAATTCCTTTTTATTTGTTCGGATACTTAGAATGAACCTCTGTAGATATGCTGCTGCTCAAACTTCCGTCATTCCATCCGCTTATGTACATTACGTCTCATCCAGCTTCAAAAGCCAAATTCTTTCCGATAGGTAGAATCCGCCACCGAGTGTCGACGCCAGTAATCCAGCCGCATCACGTGGGTGCGAACCGCACGGGTGGTTAATAATTTGGGGTTGCGGAAACCGCTCGGGTAGGTTTCTTCCCATCCCAGAATTTCATACGGAAATTCCCGGGTGAAGTAGATGGTCAACTCCCGTTGAATATCCGAATAGCGGACATGATAGGCAAAGAGGGAATCGCTTGAGATATCTTTCCGAACAGCGGTCTTTAGTACCGCCATTGCCGGGTGAACTTTTGCAGGCAGATGGCGGAAACGCAAAAATTGAGTGGCGGGAATCAGTGGAATCTCCCCTTCCGGCAATCTGCCGGGATTGATCCGGATTTTATTCCACAGCGCATCTTCTAACACCACGGCATCCAGCGAATACTCCCGGTACACCTCATCCTGAAAATACGAGTGGAGAAATCCTTGATACCGCTGTTCTTTGTAATTCAATTGCAGGTACGTATGCCCGCACCATTCCTGGCTGGAGGTGCTGACTTTCAGAGTGGGATTCGCGGAGGAGATCGGGGTAAAGATGGAGCTCATCATAGAGTATGGGTAGATACCGGTGAAAAATTTGCGGACAAAATTCAATTTTAAGACCGATTCGGTGTTGCCCGGTTTTGGACCATGCTCATACTTCACCTGCTGGTCCGGCAAAAAGTCCTCGGTCACAAAAATCAGCACGGCATCCCCCTTGTGAATTTCACCGTAGCGTGCCTGCTCCAGGGAATAATGATTTAACTCCGCCAGCCCGGCATACCAATAGTCCTTAAACGCATCATTATCTGCCGGGGTATTATGGTTCTCGCTGCTCTGTCCATGTTCACAACCGATGATTCCGATAGCAACCAACAGGAACAGCAGGAGACAGCCCAGCCGGTTCCGGGTATGATTATCAACCAATTTCATCTCTTTCTCCTAAAAGTATTTTAATACCCAATGAATCATTCGCTTAACGGTTCTGGTATAGGGCGGATAAACCAATTTTAAGCTGGTAAACCCCCGTTTTTGTTTCACCACCGCTTTTTCATTGGAGAATGCCATAAACCCATAATATCCGTGCGCTTTCCCGATGCCGCTGTAATTTGTCCCACCAAAAGGCAAATTGGGATGCACAAAGGGAACCGTGGTATCGTTGATGCATACAGTTCCGGAGGAGGTGCTGTTCACGATTCTGCGAATATTTTTCCGATTCCGGCTAAAAATGTAAAGTGCCAGCGGCTTCTCCCCGCGATTGATAAACTCCAACACCTCATCGATATTTTGATACGTTCGGATGGGCAGCACCGGTCCGAAGATTTCTTCCTGCATTACCGGGGCATCCAGGGGCACATCATCCAGGATGGTCGGGGCGATAAAGCAATCTTCTTCTGCCATTTCCCCACCCATGATGACGGCTGCGCCTTTTTTTACCGAACGATTGATTAGTTTTCTTAAGCGCCGAAAGTGGCGATCGTTAACCACCCGGGCAAAATCCGCATTTTCCCGTATGCTTTTACTATTTTCCGGATACAACCGGGAAAATGCCTTCCGCAATTCTTCCAGTAAAGGGTCATGCACCTTCTCGTGTACGAAAGTGTAATTGGGTGCCATACAGGATTGCCCGCAATTAAAATATTTTCCCCATACCAATTTTTCCGCAGTATCTTTTAAATCGGCGCTTTCATCCACGATGGTAGGGTTTTGCCCGCCTAATTCCAGGGTGACGGAGCTTAAATGGTTTGCAGCGGCTTTCATCACTTTCTTACCCACTTCCGGGCTGCCGGTAAAAAAGATGTGATCAAAAGGTAAATTTAGTAGGGATTGAGCCACAAGATGGTCGCCTAAGAACGTGGTCACTTCCTGTGGGGCAAATAAATCGCTAACCATCTTCCTGATAAGTTCAGCGGTATGTGGCGTCATCTCCGATGGCTTCAGGATTGCACAATTACCGGCGGCAATAGCAGAAACCAACGGACCCACCGTTAGCATGAACGGAAAATTCCAGGGAGCCAAAATTAACACCACTCCTTTTGGTTCAGGGAGGATATAGGATTGGGTGCCAAGTAACAGCAGGTTTGGTTTTACCCTTTTGGGACGCATCCATTTCTTAAGATGAGCGGAAGCGTGGGCAATTTCCGTAAGCACCGGTTTCAACTCCGTTAAATCCACCTCGGCGTCGGCTTTTCGGAAATCTTCATATACCGCCCGCTGAATTTCTGACTGGTGAGCAAAGATCCACGATTTTATCCGCCGCAATTTGGCGATTCGCTCCCGGGCAGTCGAATGCCGCACGGTGGATTGAAAAAAAGCTTTTTGCGCTTCAAAAACTTTTTGATATTCTTTCATATTCCGTACCATTTTTGGATAGACAGGGAAATCAACATGATTACTTACTTTTATCACTTGTGATAGAATTATATGTAACCCTTTAACCCCCTAATCAAGGATAAAAAATGAAGCTATCTAAAATTTTGAAGAATCGCAACGTGGAAATTATCATTTTGGATGTATTTATGCTGGGTTTGCTGATGATTAACCTGGGATTAATCCTGTTTGACTGGTTATTCATCACTGAGACCCTCCAGAATCTCCTTTCCCGCTATACCCCCGATTTTTATTATTTTTACGAAACGCGTATCCACCGGAATTTTTTAATTATCGATCTTGGGTTTGTCATCATTTTTCTTTTGGAATTCAGTCTGCGCTGGGTTCTCGCCGCCCGGCGCCATATCTACCACCGCTGGTTTTTCTACCCGTTCATCCACTGGTACGATTTGTTGGGATGCGTTCCGGTGCTCTCCTTCCGGTTTCTGCGGATTCTGCGGGTTATTTCAATCATTATTCGACTACATAAACTGCAAATCATCGATTTGACCAAAACCTACCTTTTTGAAAAGGGAGTGAAGTACTACAACATTCTGGTAGAAGAAATCTCCGACCGGGTAGTGGTGAACATCATTGAAGGAGTGCAGGAAGAAATTCGGCACGGCACCCCGGTAACCAACCGGGTGCTCCGGGAAGTGATTTCCCCTCAGAAAGAATTTCTGGTGGAATGGATTGCCCGGCGGGTGCAAAAGGTGTCTGCCGATGCCCATCACGCTTATCATGAAGACATTAAAAAATACGTGGACCGGCGCATTGCCGAAGCGGTGGATAAAAATCGCGAGATCAACACCATCAGCCAGATCCCGGTGTTCGGGTCCATCATTGCCGACAACCTGGAAAAAGCCATCAGTGACATCGTATTTAATGTGATTAACGGGGCAATCGAGGACCTTGCCTCTGCCAACAATAAACCGGTAATAGCCGATTTTACCGATATCACCCTGGAAACGCTTTTAACCGAAGAAGCAGACTTTCAACTGGATCAAATCACCAAAGATATCTTCCTGCAATCGCTGGAGTTAATAAAGGAGCAGGTAAAAGTAAAGCAGTGGAAAGTGAAGGAAATGGCGGAACGGGAAGCCCGCGCCCGGGAGCATTTGCCGCCAGCGCGGAGAGAGTAAACTTTCGTGATGTTCAATTGACTCCGGATTTTCAAAATCCGGCTGTTTGCAGTTGATACCCGGCATGCCCCCCGGTAATCTTTTGACGATGCCATCTATTGGAAGCATCTTGCCCGGACACAAACAAAATTTACCGCCCGTTTTTCGCAGTTCTGTAAATTGTTTAAAATTACGCAACTACTCAGGTAGTAGCTATTTAGGAGGTAGAAAAGAAAGAGTTGCTCTAGAAATCTGTTTTTTGTCATCAAAACTTTTTCTGTACCGCAATGAACGCAGCGGATACGCGACGGACCGCATCATGAAAGAGATAAACATCTGTTCGTTGCCAACGTTGCGTTCGTTGCGGTATAACCACCTGAGTCGTTACAAAATTCCATCTCAGAAAAATTTATTGCAGTTATATTTTTCCGGGAAAATGATTACATTTAGAGAGATGTTTTACTCCTTTTCACCAGGGGATGAGGTGAATTGAAAAATGGCTGTACATTTTGATGATGGGTTATGGGTTCTATGAGTTAACAGGCTTACAGAACCTCGTATACGGTTGATGTGAAAGGGAGAGATGCCAATGCTTTCATTTACTCGATTGGTGGTGCGTTTTCCCCGTTCCACCATCATTCTGATTTTCTTATTAACTCTCTTTTTCGGATATAGCATCCGGTTGATACATGTAGATCCGGATATCACCTCTTCCCTTCCCCAAAAAATACCTGCCAAACTCATTTATGATCGGATGAACGAGATCTTTCCCAGCCGGGATTTTGTATTGATAGCCGTGGAAAGCGATTCCATCTTCACTCCCAAAATTCTGAAACTGATTTTTGATATCACCACACACCTCCAGGATCTGCCTGATGTCTACTCAGTGATGAGCCCTACTAATATCAAGGTGATCCGGGGAACGGAAGAGGGCATGGAGGTGAAGGAAATCCTTTCCGCTCCACCGGAAACACCCCGGGAAATTGCGCAATACCGTCAGATTCTGTATCACAGTGATCTCCCCATCGAGAACATCATCTCCAAAGATCACCGCATGGCGGGCATCATGGTATTTTTAAAGAACACTGTCAAACCGGAAGATGCCGCCGGGGAGATCAAAGGATATATCGATAGTCTGAAGACGGATGCCCGCATTTACCTCACCGGAAAACCAATCCTGACGTTTTACCTGGGGCGTGGGATGGCACGAGACATCCGGGTGCTCTTTTCGTTGGTCATTTTATTGATTATTTTAATTCTGTGGCTCAGCTTCCGCAGTTTCCGGGGGGTGTTGCTGCCCCTTTCGGTGGTGCTTGCCAGCGTTGTCTGGACGATTGGCATCATGGCGCTCCTGGGGGTTCCCATCAGTCATTCCACCAACATGCTGCCCATCCTTCTGGCATCTATCGCGGTGGCAGACGGCATTCACATCCTGAATCATTATTACCACCGTGCGCCGGGATTTGAGAAAGCCCCGGAATTAGTGCTTGAGGTGATGCGGGAATTAAACGGTCCCGTCATCATTACCTCTGTAACCACCGCCTTCGGGTTCCTGGCGCTGAATACCTCCAATATCGGTTCCATCGGGCAGTTGGGCTGGTTTACCGCCCTGGGGGTGATGATTGCCATGATTTTCTCCCTCAGTGTCATCCCGGCAACATTAAGCCTTTTAAAAATTCCCCGGCGGGCAATCACCCGGCGGATGGAAGGACGCTTCTACCGTCTGGCAACAGCTTATGGAGACTTTGTGGTGAACCGGCGGTGGTATGTTCTGGCATTTATCATCTTGATCATCCTTTTCTCGGTGCTGGGCTTCCCCCGGATACACCTGGAAAATAACACCGTCAGCAATTTTCCCAGGCATCACCCGGCGCGGGTGGATTACGAACACATTAACCGTCATTTTGCCGGCACCACCTTTTTAACGGTGATGGTGGAAGGTGACAGCGCCAACCAGATAAAAGAACCGGCAATGTTGCAGGGAATGGATTCTCTGGAGACTTACCTGAAATCGCTACCCCATGTGGGTGCCACCCTCTCTTTAACGGATTACATCCGGCGAATGAACAAAGTACTCCATGCCGATGATCCGGCGTATGACCGCATTCCGGCGGATACCGTTCAGGAGGTGGGCATCGATTGGGTGGAAGTAAACGGTAAATGGGTGGAAAAGGAGGTGGCATTCCGGGTGCCCGGAAGGGAGTTAATCTCCCAATATTTGCAGTTGTATGAGATGTCCGGTAAACCGGAAGACTTAGCCAACCTGGTGAATTACGACTACCGGATTGCCCGCATCAACGCCTTTATTGATACCGAATCCAGCAATGTATTGCGGGAGATTGACCGGAAAACCCGGCAATATATCCGAGAGCATTTCCCGAATCTCAAAATGGCGCTCACCGGCACTTCTGAGCTATTTTTAGCCATTAACGATCTGGTGGTCTCCGGGCAATTTTACAGCATCCTGGTATCACTGCTGCTGGTTACTGCGGTAACTTCAATTCTGTTTCGTTCGGTAGGTATCGGCTTATTGAACGTAATTCCGCTCTTCTTTGCCATGGTATTTAATTTCGGTTTCATGGGCTGGGCGCATATCAATCTGAATATCGTCACCATGCTCACCTCTTCCATCGCCATTGGGGTGGGAGTGGATTACGCTGTGCATTTCATTTATCGCTACCGGCTGGAACTGCAAACTCAGGATGAAGCCCAGGGGGTTCGCAGCGCTTTAAAAGATGCCGGAATTCCGATTGTTATCAACGCCTTGACCGTGGGACTGGGGTTTGCGGTGCTTACCTTTTCCACATTCGGCGGGGTTCAGCACATGGGTTTGTTAATTGCCATCGCCATGTTAACCTCCTGCTTCGGGGCAATTTCCATCTTGCCGGTCATTTTATTGTTGATGAAACCCAGTGTTTTTCGCTCACAACCGGAGGTGAAGAAATGAAAAAATTTTTTTGGGGAGGCATTCTCATGATCCTGTTTCTGGTCGTCTACTCGGTTTCTGCCCAGGAATTAAGTGGATACGAGATTATGAAACGCTCCCTTAACAAGACCACCTGGCAGGATATGCAGGGTGAAGTGGAGTTGATTTTGACCAATGCCCGGGGGGAACGTCGGGTCCGGAAAATGGTAATGTACAGCCGCAAGCGCACCCCCAACGAAAGCGACATGCTGATGCGTTTTACTGCCCCGGCAGATGTGAAAGGCACCGCTTTTCTGTTGAAGGAACATGAAAACAGCGATGATGAACGATATTTATACTTACCGGCGCTGCGGCGGGTAAAGCGAATTGCCTCCAGCGGCAAAGGTGGCAATTTTATGTCCTCCGATTTTACCTATTACGACATCGGCAAGCCCAAATTGAATGATTGGACGTACAAACGTCTTCCCGATGAAGCAGTGAACGGGCGGCAGTGTTACCGGATCGAATCCCTCCCGGCAGATAAACAAATCGCCCGCGATACCGGGTATGGAAAAATTATCCGCTGGATCGACCAGGAACGGCTGGTGACGGTGAAATCTCTTTACTTCGACCGGGGGTTGCGGGAATGGAAAACGCTGGACGTGCCGATGGTGGAAAATATTGCCGGGGTGTGGTTCCAGACCGATATGGTGATGAAGGATATACAGACCGGGCACTCCAGTGAGATGAAATTTTACAATGTGGAAGTGAACCGGGGGATTCCGGCGGATTTCTTTACCCGGCGTTTTTTACAACGGGCAAGATAAAGAGAGGAGGTATTCTTTTTTGCTGTGCGTTGCGGGTCAATTAAAACAGGTAAGACAAATGATTTGTGAAACTTACAACTAACCGGGTAAGGTCAATATGAAATTTCGACATATTCTCCTATATCTTATATTTCTTCTCCCGAGCGTTTCATTAACGACAGCCGCACAACAGGTCGACCTTTCCGGCTATTTAAAATTTTTTGCCCATCCCAATTTAAACAGCCCCTTCCCTTTCGACCGCCTGGGATCTCGCTTGCAGCTTACGCTGGATCGCAATCTGGGCAGCAAGGCGGCTTTCTTCGCGTCCTTTGATTTCAATGTGGAAGAAACCCGTTCCACCGGCAGGTTAAATGAATCCCGGGCTGCCACCACGGAGATTTACCCGGTGGAAACCTACATTGACCTGTTTTTAAAAAACCTGGACCTGCGGATTGGCAAACAGTTTATCTTCTGGGGAACCGCCGATTGGATTAATCCCACCGATAATCTGAATCCCTGGGATTTCCAGAACATTGCTGCCGAAATAGAGGATTACCGTATCGCCGTTTCTGCCCTGAAAGCGGATTATTACTTCGGGGATAATTGGACAGTGGAGGGCGTCTGGATTCCCCGCTTTACCCCGCATAAAATCCCCCTGACCGCGCCCGATTCCATGGGGCATCTGCCGGTAATCCTACTGGATCCGACTCTCCCCCGGAATGAGCTGGAGAGCTCCGAATATGCCATCCGGCTGGCATCCCAAATATTTCAAATCGATTATTCCTTCAGTTACTACCACGGCTTTGATAAAAATCCCTCCGTGCTGGTCACCCCGGAATTTGATAAAAACTTTCTCCCGGTACGGATAGTGTTTGAGCCTCATTACTTTCCCTTGCAGGTATTCGGGATGGATTTCGTGACCACTGCCGGGAAGTTCTCTTTAAAGGGTGAGGGCGCCTATTTTTTGACCCACGACCGCCGGGGAACGGATGTGTTTGTGGAAAATCCCCATATTCAGTATGTTCTGGGGAGTGATTACAATCTCAGTGATGACATCTCCCTGAACGCCCAGTTTATCCAGACCATCCGCCTGAAATATGACCGGGCCGCGGAAATTCGCCGCTTGCACCAGGTGGGAAATCCATCTCCCAATCCGCCGGAGAAGTATGCCCAATCGCTTTCCGGAAGAATCCATTACCAATTTGCCGATTTCAGTGACGTGCAGGTAATTGGGGTGGTCAATTTGAGGGATGGTGATTTTTTCCTGCTGCCGATTCTCACCTACGGTCTGGCAGACGGGCTGAACATTTTTGCCGGGGCGACCCTCTTTCACGGTCCCTCAGGCAGCCCCTTTGGCAGGAACGAACCTTACTCCCGGGCGTTCCTGGAGGTGAAGTTTAGTTTCTGAAACAGGTAAAAACTTGATAAGCAGTGCATTAAGAATAAAAAGTGGAACGTACAGATTTTCGGTACTTTTTCAAATAATTGTCATTTTAGTGATACCGCGTCTCCTCCGAGTCATCCCTGTTCTATACCCATTTGTATTGCGAAACCTGTAAAAGAGGTCATGGGTTCGGATAAATTCTTATGGATGCTTAGTTATGGTTTAATAGTTGCAGTAGGTATTGATGAAATCAGGGACGAATTGAGTTTAACACCATGTGACAAATGTGTTGGATGATCTCTTTTAATGGATAGATTTCTGAAAAGGGAGGAGAAATGATGAAATCGTTCTATTTAATCCCGGGTTTGGTGTTATTCATTTTTCTAAGCAACTCAGGCTGCAAAAAAAAAACCGCTCCGTTGGGGATTCCCCACGGCACCTCAGCAAACCTGATTAAAAATTCCTCGTTTGAGGAGAATGGCAATCCTTCCCTATCCTATTGGTATGTTCAGGAGGACGATAGCATTTCCTTTTCCAACGATACCCCGCCCGGTGGTGGTAACTGGTCAATTTGCCTGCCAGCGGAATGGTTTGGCCCCCTGCCGGACTCCCCGGCTTATTTTGTTCCACTCCCACCGGGTAAGCATATTCTGGAGCTCTCATTTTATGGCAAATTCTATATTATCAACGGAGTGGCAATGTTTATTCTCAAAACAGATCAGACAAGAGATGTAACCGCAGCACAGATAGTGACAGATACTGTTTGGACAAAATACACCTTACGGGATACACTGGTGATCAACGAAGGAGATAGTTTATCGGTAGTGATTTCCGGCGGTGGAACAGAAAACGTGGGGGGCTTTACCTGTTTTGATCGGGTGGAACTGTTTGAACAGCGGGACAATTGACGAGGTCAAGAAACATATCCTTTGGTTGTCTTCTCTAAGACACAGGTGTTTCCCATGGAGGATGCCAGGGGAAACGCCTGCGCCGATATCAGTGTCATCAATGTTTACTTTTTAATATCCAGCAACTCCACATCAAAGATCAGGGTGGCATTGGGGGGAATGACAGAGCCGCCGCCCCGGGCGCCGTATGCTAAATTCGAGGGAATATAGAGTTCCCATTTGGATCCCACCGGCATGAGTTGCAGGGCTTCTGTCCAGCCGGGAATCACCCGGTTCACCTGGATGGTCAGCGGTTTTCCGCGGTCATAAGAACTGTCAAACTGGGTGCCGTCCAACAGCTTCCCAACGTAATGGGCGATGACGGTATCATCCGCCTTGGGCTTGGGACCTTTGCCCTCTTTGAGCACTTTGTACTGTAAACCGCTTGGCAGGGTTACCACGCCCTCTTTCTTTTTGTTCTCTTCCAGAAACGCAGCGCCTTCGGTTTTGTTTTTTTCAGCCAATTGTTTGCGCTCTTCCTGCATTTTGGTATTCATTTTTTGCTGCAACGCCTGGTAACTTTTTTTCACTTCCTGGTCGGTTAATTTCAAATCGCCGCCTGCCAGGCCGTCCCGAATCCCCTGCATCACCACTTCCACCTTAATGTCTTCGGCAATCGGTTTTAAGTTTTTCCCGATTTCGACACCCAGGCTGTAATTCAGGCTGTCGTTCTGGCTGGCAAGGCTAACATTGCCACCACTTGAATTATTTTGCTGGCAGGCTGCAAATACCAGCAACAGTACTGCTACCATAAACTTTTTCATGAGAAATCCTTCATGTTAACTTGAGATGATAATTGAATTATTAAACCTGACGGGGTTGTGAGGGCGTCACCGGCAGGAAGAGCGGAATGATGAAAGCAAAGGTAAATAAGGTGATAACCGCATCTTTTTCCAAACCCATTCAGCCACTGAGTACCGCATCACAAAGCCGTACAAAAAAATTGCACGCCCGGAGGGAGTCGAACCCCCAACCCTCGGATCCGAAGTCCGATGCTCTATCCAATTGAGCTACGGGCGCACATGCTCCGTAAAAAGCGTTGAGAATATAGTCGATTGTCGCTGATAAATCAACCCCAAAAAATTGCCATGATGCTTGCTGAAGTTGAGATGCCTCAGAGCTTATTTGTGGTTAAGGGGTTGTTTTTTAACCTCACCCACCCCCTCCCGCCACAAAAAACAGGGCATATAGCTAAATCGTTACGTTTGTTTTAAGCTTTCCCCATGGATTTTGCCACCAATTGCGCCACATCCAAGGTGTTAAGAGCTTCCTCATGCCCGGTTTCTTTAATACCGTCGGAAATCATGATCGAACAGAACGGGCAGGCAGTGCTGATGCAGGTGGCGTTGGTCTGGCTGTGGGCTTCTTCCACCCGGTTCTGGTTCACCCGGGGTTTGTCCTCATCCAGCCACATTCGCCCGCCGCCGGCGCCGCAGCAAAACCCCTTCTCCCGGCTGCGCGGCATCTCTTCCAGGGTGATTCCCGGAATCGATTTCAAAATTTCCCGGGGAGCATCATAAATGCCGTTATGCCTGCCCAAATAACAGGAATCGTGGAAGGTGATGGTTTCCGAAACCGGATGAGTTGGTTTGATTTTCCCGGAAGCAATCAGGTCTGCAAGCAGCTCGGTATGATGAACCACTTCATATTTGCCGCCCAATTGAGGATATTCATTGCGAATGGTGTTATAGCAGTGCGGGCAACTGGTAATTACCTTTTTAAAACTTTTGCTATTCAACGTCTCGATGTTTTGTTCAGCTAACATCTGGTAAAGATATTCATTACCGGACCGCCGCGCCGGATCGCCGGTGCAGGTTTCTTCCTTACCCAGAATGGCATAATTTACCCCGGCAGCATTTAATATCTCCACCATTGCTTGCATGGTTTTCTGTGCCTGTTGATCAAATGCCCCGGCACACCCCACAAAGTAAACGTATTCTACTTCCTCATCGTTATCCCTGATTTTGGGCACATTCAGCCCTTCCGCCCAGTTCTCCCGGTCTTCCGCCGCTATTCCCCAGGGGTTGCCGCTGTTTTCCAGGTTTTTATAGATGGTCACCAGTTCCTGGGGGAACCGGCTTTCTTCCAGTACCAGATGACGCCGCATTTCCACAAAGCGGTCAATAAACTCGATGAAAATTGGGCAGGCTTCTTCGCAGGCTTTACAGGTGGTACAAGACCAGATGGTGGCATCCTGTATCACCTCCCCAACCATCGCCGGACCGTCGTATTCCGGAGAATCGCCATTGATTTGTGCCGCCATTTTTAATAACCAGGGTGTTTTATCGAAGAGATGGTGTCTCAGGTCTTCATTAAAGCGCTTGGGGGAAAGCGGTTTTTCAGTGGCATACGCCGGGCATGCATCCTGGCAGCGCCCGCATTCCGTGCAGGTATAAATATCCAGGATATCCTTCCAGTCCAGATGCTCAATCTGAGAGGCCCCGAAATATGCCAGGTTCTCATCTTCCAAATCCATTGCCGGCAAGGCGCTGGGTTCCAGATTACGAAAGAACACATTAAACAGGGCAGTTACCACATGGAAGTGTTTGGAGATGGGCAGATAGGCAAGGAAAAACAGCAGCGCCGCCATGTGAATCCACCAGGCAGCGGCATGGAGGGTGGATAGAGCAGCAGCGGACAGTCCCATCGATTGAAACCAGCCGGCAATAAACGATGCCATAAAAGAAGCGGCTTCGGCGGTTTTACCATGCACCGCGGTCTCAGCCCCGTTAGAGATAAAATCGGTGACCATCAGGGTGCCGATCAGAGTCAATATGAGAGCCGCATCCCAGGAGAGGGTGATGCGTTCCGGTTTGATGAAAATTCGCCGGTAGGCTGCGACCAGCACCATGATCAATACCAGCACTTCAAATACATCACGGATGAAGATGTAGGGGAGACCGAAAATATCGTGAGGACCGAACAGCGGGAGGTGAAACTCCGGGGAATAAGCGCGGCCGATAAGGTGCAGGGAATTAATGGAGACCGCCAGGAAACCCCAGAAAATAAAGGCGTGCATAATGCCGGCACCCCGGTGTTTCCGATCCAAAATACGTTTCTGCCCTAAAAAATAAACCAGCACCCCTTTCAGCCGTTCACCAATGCGATTAAATCGGTTTAACGGCTGTGCCAGGGTCATCACCCGGATTCGCCGGTACATCAGCCAGATAAAGGTGATCAGAGAGGTGAGAAGCATCAAGGTAAAAACAATTTTTCCGGGAAGTGTCGCTGTCGCATTCATAAGTTCCTCCTTGGAAAGAGACGGGTTGATAATCGCTTAACAATAAACTCGGCATTTTCAGCGGATAAGGAAGTTGCTGCAAATCCGTACCACGAAATAAAATTTAGAAGACAGGAAGGATTAAAACAAGAGAATTTAATACTGAGACGATCAGATAAGCGGGATAAAAGGGGAAGATGAAATGAGATGGGTGCAGTGAAGAATGATAATTATTCAAAGGCTTCTACACGCCCACTCAGGAAAGACCCAATTTTCGCTTCATTCGCTGCAGGAAACCGGATTGTTCTTCCGAGAGGGTGAAATTTGCTCTTTCCAATTTTTCATTATCAATAATTTTCTGGGGGTTGATATTGACCAGTTCCTGAATGTATTCCTGTTCCAGATGTTTTTCGAGATAATGTACTGCCTTTGCCAGTTCAAAAGTGCGCCCTTTCGGAGAATGGGCATCGGAGCCCAAAAAGTGGACAGCTCGATTTTCCAGCAGCCACATGGCAACTTTCTGAACCCGGCGTCCGAACTTTCCCAATACACTGCCCACATTTACTTGCAGCAATCCCCCATGTTTCAGAAAGTTAACAACTTTTTCCGGTTCTTCGATAATAGCGGAATATCGTTCCGGATGAGCAATTATGGGGATGACTTCATCAAGATTTAATTTAAACAGGGTTTCCTCTATCCCGGCAGGCATCAGATAGAGAGGGAATTCCATCAGCACATACAATCCCAAACCACACAATGTGCCAACTTTGGTTTTTTTGATTGTCTTTTCCAGGAAATGATGGTAAAACATCTCGGAACCGGAATACAATTGAACCGGAATGCCCTTGTTTGCCGTCTCTTTACGAAGTTTTTTTAACTTGGCAAAATAATCTGCTTCAACATCCGGTTGGATCACTTCGTTGAAATGAGAGGTGGCAAAAATTGCCGTGATGCCCTGGTCGGAAGCCATCCGAATCATTTCCAGAGCATCAGCCCTGGTTGCCGGTCCGTCATCAAAGTTGTAAATAATGTGGTTATGAATGTCAATCATGAGTTTACGTTCGTGATTAAGCGCCTCAAATTACATTTCCCCGAAATGCACATGCTTTGCCATTCAGCCAGGACGCATTATCGGCACCTTCGCTAAATCCTGAAACACGGGGATTTGTGTTAAACGATTTTCCCGGATCAGGTTTCGGAAAATTTTCTCAAATTCCGCTTTATGAAATCCCTGGCTTTCTTCCACCGTTTTACCGGAAGAATCCAGCCGAAACAATGCCGGAACAAATTGAAAATCAAATGCCTGAGACAGCAGGTATCCCGGATGATCCACGGCTATCGGCAGAGATATGGCGGTTTCTTGAAGCAGACGAGTTGTTTCCTCTGCACTATCCTGTGAGATGAGAAACAGATATTCTCCCAAAGCCGGTTCACGAGAGACCAGGTCTGTTATGAAGTTCAGGGTTAGAAGGCTGGTCTCACAGGTTCGTTTAAAGAAGACCAGCAAGGATGAGGGTTTTTCCAAAATTTTCGCGGGTGTGAGTTCCTCTCCCTGGATGCACGGCAGTCGAAATTCCGGTAACAACGACTCACCTCAATTTCGTTAAGTATTACAAAACCCATGCCCGGAATACCATTGACATGGGTTTTAAAAGATCAAACAACTCATTCCAATTATTCACGAACAGGAATCGGTATTGGCAATGCAAAGAGAATCCGGGAAAAACGAAAGCGCCGGTAAAAGATTTTAGCGGGGCTCCCAGGGGAAATTGGGTCCGGTAAAAATTTTATTTTTGCGCATTCTTTCCAGATTTTCTTTTTTATAGGCGCTCCAGCTATCTTCTTCCACCAGTTTTTGAATCTTCATCACCGCATCAATCACCGCTTCCGGTCGGGGTGGGCAGCCGGGGATATAGACATCCACCGGGATAAAGCGATCGATTCCCTGCACCAGGGTATACGTATCGAATATGCCACCCGAGCAGGCGCAGGCGCCCATAGAAATGCACCACTTGGGTTCCGGCATCTGATCCCATATCCGTTTCAGAATGGGCAGTTCTTTAATTGCCACCCGCCCGGCGACGATCATCAGATCACATTGCCGCGGGGTAAAGCGAATTGCCTCGGCACCGAAACGCGCCAGGTCAAAGCGCGAAGCAAGTGTTGCCATCAATTCGATGGCGCAGCAGGCGGTGCCGAACGGCATGGGCCATAAGGAATTTTTTCGCGCCCAATTCAGAAATTTATCTACTCGTGTGGTGGTAAAACTTTTCCCTTGTATTCCTTCGGAAGACATACTGCCTCCTTTAACTTTTTTGGGGGTTACTGGGACGTAAATCAATTTCGCTCATCATCGCCCGGTTATCAACCGAAATGGCGGCATATACTGCGTGGGCAACGTCTTCGGGTTGTAGAATAGATTCCGCCCGGGGTGAAGTGGGATGTCTTCCACTTAAAGCGGTATTCACGGAGCCGGGAAAAACCGTAATGACCCGAATCCCTTTATCTCGCACCTCCAGCATCAGGGATTGGGCGAATCCGCGCAGGGCAAATTTGGTGGCGGCATAACCGCTGCCATGTTTAAACCCGTGTTTTCCGGCTAACGATGCGATGTTGACAATTGTTCCCTCCCGGCGATCCAGCATTGCCGGTAAAACTTTCTGGGTCAAAAGAAAGACCGAGGTAAAGTTGACCTCCAGCATTTCTTCAAGCTCTGCCAGGCGGATTTCCAGAAACGGTTTGTTGTACATCACCCCGGCATTATTTATCAACACGTCTATCTTTCCCCACTCGGTGAGCACCTGTTCTGCCATTTCTTCGACCCGGGAGGGATTTCGCAAATCCGCCGGAACGATGAGGGCCGAACTGCCACCGCTTTTTTTGATGGCACGGGCAGTTTCCTCCAATCCGTCCCGACTTCGAGCGGTTAACGCAACGGCATAGCCGTTGGCTGCCAGTTTTATCGCGATTGCCCGACCAATCCCCCGGCTGGCGCCGGTAACCAGGGCAATTTGTTGTTCCGTTTTAGGCATCGGTGGCTCTGTTATTTTATGTATTACCGTACATAATTAAAGATAAAAATTACATTATTTTATCGGCAAATCAAATCTTTTTTGTAACAATACGGGTTAGCCCCGGAAAACGCAGAACTCTGCCGGCTTTTACTGCAACAAATTTTCCGGATTCAGCCCCTGAAGGTCCTCCGGCACAAATAATCCGTCTTTGCGTATCAACTCACCGTCAAAATAAATTTCCCCGCCGCCCAGGTCCGGGGTCTGCCGCATGACCATATCCCAGTGAACTGCAGAGCGGTTCCCGTTATCGGCATCCTCATACGCCTGCCCGGGGGTAAAATGGAACGACCCCGCCATCTTCTCATCAAACAGGATATCCAGCATGGGCGTGGTCACATGGGGGTTAAATCCCAGGGCAAATTCCCCGATGTATCGGGCACCCGGATCGGTATCCAGTATTTCATTCAACTTATCGGGTTTATCTCCCGTTGCATCCACAATTTTACCGTTCTCAAATTTCAGGGAGATGTCGTTAAATGTCATGCCCCGATAAATGGTAGGGGTATTAAAATGAATAAAGCCGTTAACGGATTCTTTTACCGGTGCGGTGAAGACTTCTCCATCGGGGATATTGTTTTCACCGGCACAGCCGATTACCGGAATATCTTTGATGGAGAATTCCAGACGGGTATCGGGTCCGGTTATCAATACCCGGTCTGTTGTTGACATCCGTTCTTCCAGCGGTTTCATGGCTTCTGCCATCCGCTGGTAATCCATGGTACAGACATCGAAGAAGAAATCTTCAAAGGCGTCACTGCTCATTCCTGCCTGTTGGGCAAAAGAAGGGCTGGGGAAGCGCAGCACCACCCAGCGGGTATGTTTGACGCGCTGTTCAAAATGAACCGGCTTCAGAATGTGGGCTTGATAAAGCTGCATCTTTTCGCCGGGAACATCGGAGAGCTCATTTACATTTAAACCGCCCCGCACCCCGATGTATACCTGCATTTCCTTCATCCATTGCAATTCCAACTCGCCGAGGAGCTTTAACTGCTCCTCAACCGCATCTATTAGCAAGCGGCGCTGTACAGTGTTTTGCTTAAGCCAGATGAAAGGCAGTCCGCCTCGTGCTGTAACCGTTTTTGCCAGCACATTAACAAATTCCGGGGGAATATCGGAGGCTTCAATTAATACGTTCTCAGAGGACTGAATTTTAGTCGAATGCGTTACCAGAACATCAGCTAATTTTTGCCAGCGCGGGTCGATCATCTGTCACCTTCTTTCTTAAAAGATACCATTGCTCCAATCAACGATTCAGTGATTATCTATTCCAACGTTTAAAGCAGTGCCTTCACGGCATTCAGGACATCCTCATAATCCGGTTCCTGCCCGATTTCCGGCACTAATTGTTTATAGCGCACCACATCGTCTTTATCCACCACAAAAACACAGCGCGCCAGAAGTCGGATATCCGGAATCAATACCCCATAGTTTTTCCCAAAAGAAGCGTCTTTGTGGTCGGAGAGCAATGTAACCCGGTCCACACCGGCGGCACCGCACCAGCGTTTCTGGGCAGGGGGTAAATCCATGCTGACGGTAATAATCTCCACATCATCACCCAATTCGGATGCCAATTCGTTAAACCGGCGGGTTTCGGCATCACATACGGATGTATCCAGGGAAGGAACTGCCGAGAGAATCCGAATTTTTCCGGAGAATTCGGATAACCGCTTTGGCTGGGAATCTATGGTAATCAAGGTGCTGTCCGGTGCTTTATCCCCCACACTCACCTCATTTCCACCTAATTGCATTGGTTTTCCTCGCAGTGTCACGGTTGCCTGAGTGCTCATTTTTATCTCCTTTTTGCTATGGATTTTGGGCATCTACTGTCAATATAAAGTTTTCAATTTTACGTCTCCAAAAGAAACGTGTCAAGTCGTTTTGATTTTCCCTTGACTCCCCTCTAAACTCCCTCTATTTTTAGCCTGGTCTTTAGCTTATCATCAACCAAATTAATCATAAATTAAAAAGGAGGTTTTATCATGGCTTACGAACTCCCCCCCCTTCCCTACGGATATGATGCCCTGGAACCCTATATTGACCAGCGCACCATGCAAATCCATCATGATCTGCATCATGGTGGTTATGTGAAGAATGTAAATGCAGCGTTGGAAAATCATAGCGAGTGGCAGGGAAAGGATATCGAAGAGGTTTTGAAATCCCTGAACCAGGTGCCGGAAGATATTCGCACCGCGGTTCGGAACAATGGTGGCGGTCATTACAACCATAGCATTTTCTGGGTGATCATGTCTCCCAATGGCGGGGGCGAGCCTGCCGGAAGCCTGGGCGACGCCATCTCCGGCACATTTGGCAGCTTTCAGAATTTCAAGGATACGTTCTCCAAAGCTGCCCTGACCCGTTTTGGCAGCGGCTGGGCATGGCTGGTGAAAAACGGTGACGGTTCCCTGGAAGTGCTCTCCACGCCCAATCAGGATAACCCGATATCCGAAGGGAAATACCCGTTAATGGGCATTGATGTCTGGGAACACGCCTATTATTTAAAATATCAGAACCGCCGGGCAGAATATATTGAGAACTGGTGGAATGTGGTAAACTGGGATGCCATTGCCAAACGGTTTGCCGGTTAGTTTGTTGCGAAAACAGATATGCCAGGAAAAGCCCGGAGATACCATCCGGGCTTTTCTTGCTATGTTTCCACCTCCATTGCTCCAGAAGAATCACCATTGCTTTCCTTCCGCAAAAGAAAGTTTGTCGAGAGAAATTTTCTTATCAATCGGGAAAGGGACTCGGTTCACTCCCTGACATGGCCTGATAGGATTAAAAATTTCCTGTTGGTCGAAAAGAAGGGGAGCCTGTAAAACGGAAATGAAGGGTTATTTAATTTGAGGTGAGAGATTCATCTAAAAAAACCTGATCGATCATTTTACGAAATTCAGCCGGTTTTATGGGTTTGGGAAGGATATGATTCACATTCAGCCCTCGCAACTCCGTGAGGACCTCGCCGTTTAATTTTCCGGAAACCACCATAATCGGCAGCGTCGGATTCAGTCGGCGAATCTGTGAGATCAACTCCACCCCGTTCAATTGCGGCATCACAATATCGGTTATCAGCAAATCATACTTGTGATGCAGCAGCTTATTCAATGCCTCTGCGCCGTTATACACGGTAACGACCTCAAACCCTTCCAGGGTGAGCCAGGTATCCATACTGCGGCTTAAATTGCGGTCATCTTCTGCAACCAGTATTTTTTTCATAAACAACGCCAACATGTTAGGTTTCCCGAAGTTTCTCTTTGCTGATTGTCATGTAATTCTTTTCACAGCAAAGTACTTGCCAACAAGCAACCGATTCGCTTCCATGCGAGGAGTGATAGATTGAAGAACTTCGGGGGGATGGTTTTGGCTTCCTGCCAACAATTTTGGATTCAATTTTGTAAAAGTTTTTTACAATTCGCCTTCGCTAATCTGGTATTCCTCCAATTTGTTATAGAGGGAACGACGGCTAATCCCCAAAATGGATGCCGCTTTCAATTTGTTTCCTCGAACCGCCTTTAGAGTTTGAATGATCATCGTTTTTTCAACCTCGGAAAGCGGGATACCGGGTTTAAAAGTAATGTTCACCTGAGCCAGCCCGGGTTTGATAATATTGCTGGGAAAATGTTTGACGTCGATTTGGGTCTGGGCAGTCAGGGTGGCGCGCAGAATCACATTTCTTAACTCCCGCACATTGCCGGGCCAGTAATAGTTTTTAAGCACTTCCATTGCCCGGGGAGTGATGCCGGTGATTTTCTTATTCAGCTCCATGTTGAACATTTCCCGGTAATAATTTGCCAGGTATGCGATGTCCGCCTTTCGTTCCCGCAGGGGCGGCAATTCAATTGCATAGACATTTAAGCGGTAATATAAATCTTCCCGGAAACGGTTTTCTTCAATTAAGGAACTGAGGTTTTCGTTGGTTGCGGTGATAATGCGAACATCCACCGGAATGGGGCGATTGCCGCCTACCCTTTCAATCACATGGGTTTCCAGCACCCGCAGTAAACTAATTTGCACTTCGGTGCCCATAGTGCCAATTTCATCCAGAAACAACGTTCCTTTATGGGCTTCCTCGAATTTTCCTTTTTTATCCGCTACAGCACCGGTGAACGCCCCTTTTAAGTGCCCGAACAGTTCCGAGGCAATCAATTCCCTGGGAATGGCGCCGGTATTTACAGCAACAAACGGACCCTCCCGGCGAGCGGATAACTCATGAATCGCCTGGGCGACCATCTCCTTCCCGGTGCCGCTTTCTCCCAGAAGCAATACCGGAATATCGGTATTGACCACCTCTTTAATTTTACGATATACCTGCTGCATGGGCTTGCTTTGCCCGACCAACTGATGAAAATGATAGTATTTTTTGAGACGTTTTTGTTTTTCCTGAGGAGAAAGATTATTTTCGCCATTTACATCCAGGATACTTTGCACCAGTTCAATCAACTTTTTCGGGGTAATTGGCTTGGTGATATAATTCACGGCACCTAATTTCATCGCTTCCACTGCATGTTCAATGCTCCCATAGCCGGTGACCATGATAACCTTCATGGAGGGATACTCGGCTTTGAGTTGCTTTAAAAAGTGCAGCCCATCCATCTCATTCATTTTATAATCAGTGATAATCAAATCATAGATGCCATGCTCAAGCTTCTCGATGCCCACACGTCCATTATTGGCTTCATCCACTTTAAATCCCTCGTTTTCCAGGATGGCTACCATTCCACTCCGCAAATTTTCATCATCATCCACAATCAGAATTCGATAGTTTTCCATCAATGCTATCCTCTCTTAGTTTTGCGATGTTGGTAACTCGATATAAAATATTGTTCCAACGCCTGGTTCACTCTCAAAATAAATCTTACCTTCATGTGCTTCAACAATTTTTCGAGAAATTGCCAACCCAATGCCTCCGCCGCTATCCTTGGTCGTAAAATACAGGTCGAAGACGCTGTCCCGAACATCATCCGGTATCCCCTGCCCGGTGTCTTTTACGGCAATCACCACATTCCCTTCCTGAAAGTAGGTGCTCAGGGTTAACTCGCCCCCACCCGGCATGGCATCAAATCCGTTTAGAATCAAATTGATAACCACTTGCTTCATCTGATCTTTACTGATTTTTACCATTGGAAGATTGGTGGCAAATTCATACATGATATGAACATTTTTCTCGTAAGATTGTTGTTGCACCAGTTCCAGTACTTCACCCATTACGTCGTTAATATTCTCAAAGGTTAATCCGAAGGTCTTCGATTTTGCCAGGGTGAAAAACTGGTCAATTAGCTTTTGCAGTCGCTCGATCTCTGAGTTTAATATATCGAGTGATTTCTTGATTTTCATAAGACGATTTTCATCTTCCACTGTTTTGGCAACCATATTTTCTACAATTTCAGTATGGATAGCCAGGGAGCTTAAGGGATTCCGAATTTCATGACCGATACTGGAGGCTAATTGGGAGATCACGCCGTAGGTCATGCTTCGCTGTAAACTCTGCTCCAATTCATCCAGGACCTGTAGATTTTTAATATAAAAGGTCACCCCCAAAAGGTCTTCGCCATTTTGGAAGGGACGGGCAGCCACTTCCACATCGATTTGTCTGCCATTCAATAAATTCATATCAAGCCGCTGTTTTACTTCGTAAGTCAAAGGGTCTTTTGCCCGGCGGTAAATTTCCAGCAGCCGGGGGTTCTTTTGCAATACTTCATAAACCCGGCGGGTTGCATTTACAGTTGAACGAATCTTAAAAACATCCAGCAAGTACTCATTGTAAGTGAGGATGTTCATATTCAGATCCATAATCATGAGCCCCTGGTTTAGCACCCGCATCATGGAATGGAGCTTGTCTTCGGATTGATGATAGCTGCGGTCCAGGTCGGCGGCATTCCGGTACATCCGGGTTAAATCACTAAACATGCTGGGGAGTTGTTTCTTCTCTTCCCCCGTGGTTCCCGAGAACGGTTCGCTATCTGAATCCGATGTTTCGGTGGGGGTAGCCTCCCTTTTCCGAAAATGGGTGGAAATCCATCCTATCGATAGCATCCCCAGGAAGACAAGCACCGCCAGGCTAAAGAGCAAGAACATTTTCCGCTGTCGAAATTGAAAATAGTCGTCATTCCAGATTTTTGCCCGGAGATGACCGATAAATTGCCCTTTAATAAAAATAGGCCAGATGACATCCAACTCTTCGATCTGCTCATTCACACTTCTATCGACAATTTTCGGTTCACGGGTTTTTAAGCGACGGAGTTCAATTTCCCGGGTATAAACTTTGTTTTCATAAATCGGTTCATTACAGACCACAATACGGTTTTCGGGATTGATTAAAAACAAGTAATGAACTTTTGAACCGTTCCGGGTGAACTGTTGCAAAATTTGGCGCAGCTTTCGTTTCCGGGATTTCCGGAGCCGGGTTAAATCCACATGTTCGGAAGTGAGCACCCTTTCCACCTGTTGAGTTAGTAAAAATGCCAACCGATTCGTTGATTCAAGATAATCCTTGCTCATTTTATAATTTACAAACAGTAGAATTATAAAGATCATCAAAAACATCAGAAAAAGAACCCCAATGTAGCGCCACATAAGAGATGGGTTTTCCCACATCTTTAGTTTTTTTCTTTTCAATTGTAACATGATCAAGAGTCACTTAAAACTTTTATCACCTATAGCATATTGCCGGGTGTATATCCAGAGGGATGAATATATTCTAATTCAGCTAAGAAGGTGTGAGCAAAATCCCATTCAGCATTTTGAAGAAATGACATCGGTATTGTGGATAAGAACAACCGGTAATGGATAGAACGGTACGAATACACTTTCTTTACATTTTCTGCCGCTCTATCATCGATTGAATATCCTGAATCTTTCTCAGGAAACGGCGGTTATTGGGGTTCTTTGCCAGAAGTTGTTGAAACACATCCATCGCTTCTTTATAACGCCCCTGAGCAATGTAAATTTCTCCCAGGGTCGGGGAAATAATCGGTGGGGTTCCAAGTGTCGTGCCGGATGTTTTATCTTCTGCCTGGCGAGGTTGCTCCGGTTCTGGCATTTCGGGCTTCTCAGGTGCGGCGTCTTCTTCATGTCTCAGTTGGAACTCACTTGCTTGCTCCGATGGTTTTTCCGGAGTTTCCGCGGCTTCCGTTTCCGGCAGGACATCCTCCTGTCGTTCCGAGATGATTTCTTCAACTACCGAGCTGAAATCGAGAAAATCCTGATCGTCACTATTGCTCTGCTCCCCTTCGGAGACCGGTTCTTCACTGCTTGCGCTTGTCTTCACTTCTGCCTCCGGGAATGGACCTTCCACCGAACTTGACTCCGCGGGAACCTCTTCAGCAGGCGGCTTGCCTTCCGCCTTCGTTTCTTCCGGGGGCGTCTCGAAGGCGGCAAAGACTTCATCCAGAGCAGCGCTAATATCTTCATCATCCGATGATCCCCCGGATTCCTCCGTTTCAATGTTATCAAATTCAATCAAATCGATATTCTCAAATCCCTTTTCACTTTCAGGAGTTTCGGTGGATTCTCCCCAGTCCGCATCAATTGATATCTCACCCAGCGTTTCTTTAAACACTTCATCCACTTTTTCATTGATGTTGATTTCTTCCTCTTCAGTTCCCTGGGGAGGAAACAGGTCATCAAAGTTCGAGGGGGCGTCGGCAGAAGAAACCTCGGCTGACGGTTGTTCTACCTCATCGGGCATTGTGGTTTCAATATACCCACTCCCCTGCTCTTTTTCGAAGGCATCAAATTCAATCATTTCCTCCTGTTGATATTTCTCAACCGCGTCCTGGTTGAAAGAATCTAACAAAAAATAGTTTCGGTAACAATCTGCTGCCTGTCCCGGCTGCTGCAACTTTTCCTTTATCTCCCCCAATAACTTCCAGGCTTTTGGAGATTTCTCATCACCGGCAAGGGATAATTCCAGATGCATCTGGGCTTTATTTAAATCACCCAGGTGGTAATAACACAATCCCAGCACAAAATGCCCGAAAGGGTAGTCGGGATGTTTTTGCATACCCTCTTCCGCTATGGAAAGTGCTTTATCAATTTGTCCCAATTCAATATACCGGGAGGCTAAAAAAGCAAAGGTAACAGAGCGAGGATGTTCGGAAGTATAGCGCTCTAATTCATTTACATCAAAAAAAGTGTTCATGGGACCCATTCCCTCTTACGTTTTGATGAGTGCAACAGACAAAATGTTGTATGCCAAAAGAATCCTGATTTTCATTCACCAACGCACCTGACAGAGAAGTGCTTACCATGCCGCAATCGTTCGAGTCAAAATTTCTTCGACAATTTTTTCCACTGCTTCGTTGATTGCTTCATCACGGGCTGCCAGGTCCCCACTGCCGCTTACCACCCCGAATTCGGAGATATTTCCACTCCACAGCGGTTTGTCGGTCTGCTGGTTAAGACACTCCACTTTCACGGTAACCACCAACTGCTCTTCTTCCACCACTTCTTCCCGGGTAATGGAGGTCCGCCGGGTGTCGATGTTCAGAATGACCCCTTTCAACAGTAAGTCGGCGTTCTTTTCTTCATCAATTACCTTCAGGGTGTTATCCTGAACAAATCGGTCCACCACATCTTCAGTTAATTTTTCCTGTAATCCTACCCAGTGCTGAGGACTGCGGTCCTCAAACAGGGGGATGGAAATTGTTTTTAAATAAGAAGGCAAGGCTCCTTTAAATGAATATTTCACACACCCGGCAGTGAGGAATAAGAACCCGGGAAGCAAGCATAGTAG